>JAGQZT010000094.1 GCA_020435335.1 Flavobacteriales bacterium
AACGTAATCAGATAAATGGACGCCAATACCCAAGCAAGTTTATTGCTTTTAACCCGATTTAATTTTTCCTTTAGTTTGCCATCTATGACCCATGAAAACACAATGAAAATTAAGCCGAGAGACAGTAATGGTTTGGATATGGCCAACCCTACGGCAATAAGGGTTAACCCGGTCAAGAGGTAACTTCTGCCATTCAATAAAATAGCCTTTATATCCTTTTTATTTCCCAAGAAAAGAGTTAGTGCTTACTTCTTTACGACCAGTGGATTTTCGTTAATTTCTTCCGAAAGTCTTCGGTGCTTAACGATATCACAAGCCAAATAAACTGCTTTTCTAAACGAATTTTCATCCGCTTTATTTTGTCCGGCGATATCATAAGCTACTCCATGATCCGGTGAAGTTCTGATGATAGAGAGTCCGGCGGTATAATTAACCCCTTCGCCGAAAGAAAGCGACTTAAAAGGAATTAGACCCTGATCGTGATACATGGCCAGCACAGCGTCGAATTTTGTGAATGCTCCGGAGCCAAAAAATCCGTCGGCGGGATATGGTCCGAAAGCGTTAATTCCGATACTTTTTGCATTGTTAATCGCCGGAATGATCATGTTCTCTTCCTCTTTACCTAACAACCCGTTATCACCGGCATGGGGATTTAACCCTAAAACAGCGATCCTGGGTCCGTTAATACAAAAATCCTGGGTCAAAGATTTGTTCAGAATCTTCAGTTTGGTAAAGATCATATCGGCTGTAAGGGTATTGGCAATGCTGCTTACCGGAATGTGGTTTGTGGCCACTCCGATTTTTATGGTGTCGTTTACCATGAGCATCAGCGATTTTCCCTCAAAATTTTCATCCAGGTATTCGGTGTGACCCGGAAAGTTGAACTGATCGGATTGAATATTTTCCTTGTTAATGGGTGCCGTTACCAAAGCGTCTATTTTACCCGCTTTCAGGTCGTTTGTAGCTGCTTCAAGCGAGCGTAACGCATATGTTCCGCCATCCTGGTTGGATTCTCCCAACTTGAGCTCTACTTCTTCCTGCCAGCATTCCATGATATTGGCTTTCTTCGCATTCGCTTCATCAGCTGATTTGATCACATTAAAACTAAAATCATTGATTTCCAAGACTTTGCGATAAGCTGTTGAAAGTTTTGATGACCCATATACAATGGGAACACAGAAGTCCTGCATCCGGCTATCTATAAAGGTTTTTATAATGACTTCGAGACCAACTCCATTGATATCTCCGACACTTATTCCGATCCTGGGCTTTGAAGAACCTCTGCTCATAGTTTAGTAGTTTTTAATGAAATCGTAGAATAACCTTACACCCACTCCGGTGCCACCATAAGTCAGGTAGTTGATTGACTTTTTAAGGTAAGCAGGGCCTGCTATATCGAGGTGGATGTATGGATAGTCCGTAAAGTTTTCGAGGAATTTACCGGCGGTAATCGAACCACCCTGGCCTGAGCCTAAGTTGGTCATATCGGCTATCTGTGATTTCAATTGTTCGTTGTATTCGTCCCAGAAAGGAAACTCAACAATACGTTCATACACATTGTTCCCGCTGGTTTTCAGGTTATTCATATGCTTCTCATCGGCATTTCCCATGGCTACAACGCCATAATGCCCGATAGCCATGGCGGCAGCTCCGGTTAGCGTAGCCGCATCCAATACGATCTCCGGTTTGTATTTTTGAGCATAACTCAATGCATCGGCCAGCAGCAGTCGTCCTTCTGCGTCCGTATTCAGTACTTCTACCGTTTTTTTATTGTGCATGGTCAGCACGTCTCCGGGCACATAAGCATTTACTCCCGGTCGATTATCCGTAGCCGGTACCAGGCCGATCACATGGTAAGGCAGTTTGTTCTTCGCTACCGCATAAATGGCTCCGATCACAGCTGCAGCACCACCCATGTCACATTTCATGAAGTCCATGGAATTGGTGGTAGGCTTCAAACTAACTCCACCTGTGTCATAAACCACTCCTTTTCCCACCAGAATGATGGGCTTTTTGTTCTTGGCTTTCGCCGGTTTCCACTCCAAAACGGAAAAGGTCGGAGGGTCGATACTTCCTTTGTTTACGGCAAGTAATCCTCCCATTTTTAACGCTTCGATCTTGGTTTTCCCCATCACCTCCACTTTGAATCCGGCTTCTTTCCCCAAGCGTTTCACTTCTTTCGATAATTGAACGGCGGTCAGGTAGGAGAGGGGTTCGTTAACCAAATCCCGTGAAGCATAAACCGCCTGGATGATCCCGTTTAATTCTTCCAGTCCTTTTGCCGAAACATTACCATGCAATTTGACTGATTTGCACGTGTTTTCTTTTTTGTCGCTGAAGTATTTTAAGAACTGATAGTTTGTTAAAGCCATCCCTTCTGCTACAGCCAACATGATATCGGTAACACCGGTCACCACTAAATTGTCCAGTTTAAGCTTGTTCGCTTCAGCCATGACAGTGCTTCCTGCAATCCGGCCCTTTTCAATCGCTTTGTAATCCGTTTCCTTTTCTACAACCGTTATGAAAGCATATTTCCCGAAACGATTCAGGATAATTTGCTTTTGTTCATCTTTGAGCTGCTGTTTGATATAAAGCAGTTCCTCTTTGCTGAAATCTTTTGCATGGAGGTCTTTTTCCGAACGGATCAGATAAACCAAATTATCTTTTGCCCCTATTTTACTTGCTTTTTTTATTTCCATGGTGGTTTTTGTAGTAATTTTGAACAGCGAATTTAACAATAATTACCACATTTTAAGGTGATATGGAAGTAAGTAATTTATTAGGACGGGCATTAAAAAATGAGTTTCTGAGTGCAGAAGAGGGTGAGTTTTTATTTCATCATGCAGGCACAGCCGAGCTCATGTTTGTCGGAAATGAATTACGCAAGCAAAAAAAGAAACACAATAAGGTTACCTGGATCATCGACAGAAACCTGAATACCACCAATGTGTGTATTGCCAACTGTAAGTTTTGCAATTTCTACCGTATTCCCGGACACGAAGAGGCTTATGTGACCTCCATGGATGAATACCGGGTTAAAATCGAAGAAACCATCCGTTATGGTGGTAATCAGTTGTTATTACAGGGTGGACATCATCCTGAGTTGGGTTTAAAGTTTTATGAAGATACGTTTCGTGGTATTAAAAACATGTTCCCGAACATCAAGCTACATTCTCTGGGCCCGCCGGAAATCGCCCACATCAGTAAACTGGAAGGCTTATCCCACACCGAAGTATTACGCGCCTTAAAGGACGCCGGACTGGATTCATTACCCGGAGCGGGTGCCGAAATTTTGAACGACCGCGTTCGCAGGCTCATCTCTAAAGGAAAGTGTTCCGGTAAAGAGTGGCTCGATGTGATGCGTGCTGCTCATCAACTCCATATCACGACCTCCGCAACCATGATGTTTGGCCACGTTGAAACCGTCTCTGAACGATTTGAACACCTGGTCTGGATTCGGGAAGTACAAGCTGAAAAGCCTGCCGGATCGAAAGGTTTTCTGGCTTTTATCCCCTGGCCGTTTATGGACGACGGGACTTTACTAAAACGGGTTAAGGGTGTTTCAAACAATGTTACCAGCGATGAATACATTCGCATGATCGCTTTAAGCCGAATCATGTTGCCCAATGTCGAAAACATTCAGGCTTCCTGGTTGACCGTAGGTAAAAAAACGGCTCAATTATGCTTACACGCCGGAGCAAATGATTTCGGATCCATCATGATTGAAGAGAATGTTGTGTCCGCTGCCGGAGCCCCCCATCGTTTTACGGCAGCAGGAATTCAACAAGCCATCCGGGAAGCCGGTTTTGAGCCACAGCTGCGAACCCAGGAATATGAAGACCGGGAACTTCCTTTAAACATGGAACAACAAGTGATCAATTATTAACGTTCATTTCATGAACGGTAAGCAACTTTTGCTTTAAAAAGTCGTAACTTTATGGGTTACAAGCTTGAAAAGGATCGTTTACATATTATTTCTCCTCTTTGCCCTGCCGGCACTGGCTACTCATAACAGGGCAGGGGAGATTACTTTTACTCATGTCACGGGTCTTACCTATGAAATAACGGTGACCACCTATACCAAAGACTCCAGCCCGGCCGACCGGCCCAAACTGGAGATCAGCTGGGGCGACAGCAGTCCGTTGGATTCCATTGACCGGATCAGCAACATCTACCTGGGTAATGACATCCGGAAAAATGTATACGTTGCCCAACACACCTATCCCGGAGCAAGCCCGATCCCTTACACGATCAGCGTTGAGGATCCTAACCGGAACCAGGGTGTATTGAATATTCCGAACTCTGTGAATGTTGTTTTTTATCTTGAAACCAAGCTTTTTATCAACCCTTTTATGGGAGTGAACAACTCGCCGCAATTATTAAACCCGCCCATCGACAATGCTTGTGTGGGCTCGATCTATGTGCACAATCCCGGCGCCGTGGATACGGATGGGGACAGTCTGTATTACAGCTTATCTCAGAGTTTAAAGGAAGGAGGACAAAACATCCCGAATTATCAGTTCCCTGCAGCTTCCAACTTCATCACCATCAACAATTTTACCGGAGACCTGATTTGGGATTCTCCTATCGCTCAGGGTGAGTACAATGTTGCTATTTTAATCGAAGAATTCCGTGACGGATACAAGATCGGCAGCCTGTTGAGAGACATGCAAATTACGGTTGTACCGGCCTGCGACCCGCCACCGGTGATTACCGGCATGACAGATACCTGTGTTGTTGCCGGCGATATCCTCGACATCGACTACAACATTACGGGTAGTTATCCGGTAACCGTCACATCGACCGGGATTCCTTATACCATTACGAATTCTGCCTTGTTTCAACAAACAACAGCCCCTGCAACGGTTACCACTGCCAATTTCTACTGGGAGACCCAATGTAATCACGTTCGGCAGAGCTCTTATTTTGTGTCTATCAAGGCCATTGATGCCGGACCGTATAACCTGGCGGATTTCCACACAAGCACGATCTCTGTTATCGGACCCAAACCTAAAAACCTCACCACAAACGTACAAACCAACTACATCAACTTAAGCTGGAATAAAAGCAGTTGCAGTCAGGTTATCGCCTATAAAATCTACCGCCGGCTGGGCCCTTCGGGTTGGTCGCCCGGACCTTGTGAAACCGGTATTCCGGCTTCGGCAGGCTATCAATTGATTGCCACAAACAACTCGATCAACGATACCACATTCAGCGACAACAACAATGGCCTTGGGCTGGTTTCGGGAGAAGATTATTGCTACAGGATTGTTGCCTGCTATCCCGACGGCGCCGAGAGTATCGCCTCCGATGAGGTGTGCGACCAGTTGCTGAAAGATGTTCCTGTTATCACACATGTCAGCGTCAATACTACATCAGCAACAACCGGCTCAATCTTTGTCGGATGGAGCAAGCCAACCGAACACAATGTTGTGCAATTCCCCGGTCCTTACCGTTACCTGATCTACCGCGGACAACAAAATTCGTCGAATATGCAGCTGATTGACTCTACTGCGACCATTAACGACACAACGTATATAGACACCCTGCTCAATACACAGAATTTTCAATACTTCTACCGGATCGACATTTATGATTTGTCTGCCGGAAGAGAACTCATGGGCAGCTCGGCGGTGGCATCATCCGTGTTTCTGCAGCTGATTCCATCCGACAACAGGATAACGCTCGTATGGAACGAATTTACTCCATGGACCAACTCACAACACGTAATTTACAAGTTCAATAACGGAACCCTGACCTTTGATTCGCTGGACATTACCAGCGCAAACAATTATACGGACACCGGATTGGTTAACCTGCAAACTTACTGCTATAAAGTAAAAAGCATCGGTGGTTATACCGCTCCCGGAACTGTCTCTCCGCTGATTAATTATTCGCAGGAAACCTGTGGTCAGCCCGAAGACAACATTGCTCCTTGTCCGCCGGAACTGTGTATCCAAACCGACTGCAAAACCCAGAGCAACTTATTACACTGGGTTAATTTTAATCCCGGATGTGCTGATGATGTGTTGGGTTTTAACATTTACAAAAAGGACTCCGTTAACGGTGAGTATATTTTAGTGTCCAACATCCCTAACGGAAGCGACAGCACCTACCTGCACAGCAACTTACCGTCTATTGTCGGTTGTTATGTGATCACCGGTTTGGATTCGGTTGGTAACGAAAGTCTTTACAGTGATTCGGTATGTATTGACAACCCTAACGGGGCTTGTGAAGGCAATAGCGGATGTGTGTACAACGCCGACGAAACGGTTGCAGAAACGGAGTGTTACAAATATCGTTTACCCAACGTGTTTACTCCCGGCACGGACGGTTACAATGATCTATTCCGGCCATTTCCGTACAGCTTTGTTAAATCGGTGAATATGCAAATTTTTAACAGGTGGGGCAGTATTGTTTATGAAACTACAGATCCGGACATTTTGTGGGATGGTTACAATCAGGAAAACGGGAAAGCATGTTCCGACGGAACTTATTATTATGTTTGTACGGTAAATGAATATTGCTTGAGCGGTGTTCAGCCTCGTATCATTAAGGGCTACATCAGCCTGATCAGCAATAAGGGCGCATCAAAACCATAACACAACATGTTTACAGGTATCATAGAGGGTTTAGGAGAGGTTGTCAACATCACCCGCGAGGGAGAAAATACACACATCACACTAACGTGTCCGTTTACCCATGAACTGAAAGTGGATCAAAGCCTCGCGCACAACGGTGTTTGCCTAACCGTTGTGGCTATTGACGGGGATACCTACACGGTTACGGCGATTAAAGAGACGTTGGAAAAATCCAATACCGGAAAATTAACGGTTGGCGATCCGGTCAATCTGGAACGGGCCATGGTTGCTAACGGACGCTTTGACGGCCATGTTGTTCAGGGCCATGTCGATCAGGTCGGCGAATGCATTTCCCTGCAGGAAGAAAACGGAAGTTGGACATACACGTTCCGGTACAACCCAAAAGGAAACATTACGGTAGAAAAAGGATCGATTACCGTAAATGGTGTCAGTTTAACCGTTGTTAATTCACTCGACGGACAATTTTCGGTGTGTATTATTCCTTACACCAAAGCACATACCAACTTTAACACCCTTAAAGTCGGTGACGCCGTTAATCTGGAATTTGATATCGTTGGTAAATACGTACAGCGCTTAATGGCCGCCATGCAGAACCAGGCTTAATAAACCGCCTTTACAACCTCTTTTACCGCCAGCGATTTCCCCATGGTATAATAATGGATACAAGGAGCACCGAAGTCCAGCAGGTCTTTGGATTGTTGAATCGCCCATTCAATACCAACCTGTTTTACCGCTTCATCATTTTTACATTTATCAATAGCATCTACCAGGTCGTCCGGCAAATCAATGTGAAAGAATTTAGGCAGGCTCAACACCTGGCCTTTGTTGGAAATCGGCTTCAAACCGGGGATAATAGGAACATTTATTCCTTCTGCCCGGCACAAGTTCACAAAAGACTTGAACTTCTCCGTATCATAAAACAATTGGGTAACAATGTAGTCTGCTCCGGATGCGATTTTTTGCTTTAAATGCTTCAGATCTGTTTTCATGTTGGGCGCTTCAAAGTGCTTTTCCGGATAACCGGCCACACCGATGCAGAAATTGGTCGGGTTAGCGTTTTGAAGGTCTTCATCCATGTAAATCCCCTGATTCAAGCCAACAACCTGTTCAACCAAATCAACCGCATAAGCATGCCCGCCTTCCTCGGGAATAAAGGTTGGCTCCGTTTTAATCGGATCGCCCCGAAGTGCCAGAATATTGTCGATGCCTAAGAAATTAAGGTCAATCAAAGCATTTTCCGTTTCCTCTTTGGTGAAACCACCGCAAATGATGTGAGGAACCGCATCAATTTTATATCTGTTGACAATCGCCGCACAAATACCAACCGTGCCGGGTCGTTTCTTAATCGAAATCTTCTCCAGATAACCCTGCTCCCGCTTTTTATAAACAAACTCTTCCCGGTGGTAGGTTACGTTGATAAAAGAAGGACCGTACGGAACCAACGGATCAATCCCCTCATAAATAGACTGAATGCCTTTGCCTTTTAGTGGGGGTAAAATTTCCAATGAAAAAAGTGGACTTTTTGCTTTATTTAACCGTTCTGTAACCTTCATGTTAGTTTGTTTCCATATTTAATTCTGCAAATGTAGTAGAAGCCGGGATGTTTTCGAAATAAAATTTTATAATTATTGTTTTAAGCGTTAACGTGTATATTCCATGAAAGAAGTAAGTTTGTAGACTTTTTGACAAGAACTTAATGAAGAACATACGCAACTTTTGTATCATTGCTCACATTGACCATGGTAAAAGCACCCTGGCCGACCGGTTGTTACAAACCACCGGTACCATTTCGGATAGAGATCTGCAGGAACAAACCCTGGATGATATGGATCTGGAAAGAGAGCGGGGTATTACCATCAAGAGCCACGCAATTCAGATGGAGTATGTTTTTGAAGGCGAACACTATATCCTAAATCTAATCGACACCCCGGGTCACGTTGACTTTTCGTACGAAGTGTCCCGTTCAATCGCCTCCTGTGAGGGAGCATTATTGATTGTGGATGCCACTCAGGGTATTCAGGCGCAAACCATCTCTAATCTTTACCTGGCCATCGAACATGACCTGGAGATTATTCCTGTTCTGAACAAAATGGATCTGGCCAGCGCTATGCCGGAAGAGGTGAAAGATCAGATCATTGACCTGCTCGGTTGCAAAAGGGAAGAGATCATTGCTGCCAGTGGAAAAACCGGTTTGGGAGTGGAAGAAATCCTGCAAGCTGTTATTGAACGTGTTCCCGCACCAAAAGGCGATCCCGACGGGCCTTTTCAGGCACTGATCTTTGATTCCGTATTTGATTCTTACCGGGGAATCAATGCCTACTTCAAGGTATTGAACGGCGAGATCAAAAAAGGCGATAAGGTGAAATTCATCGCAACCGGCAAGGAGTATTATGCTGAAGAGATTGGAACGCTAAAGCTGAAACAAGAGCCTAAAAAAGTAATTAAAACAGGGGATGTAGGATACATCATTTCGGGGATTAAAATTGCTAAAGAGGTTAAGGTGGGTGATACCATTACCACGGTTGACCGACCTGCTCAGGCCATTAAAGGGTTTGAGGATGTAAAACCAATGGTATTTGCCGGGATTTATCCGGTAGAAACCGATGATTATGAAGACCTTAGAGATGCCATGGAGAAGCTTCAGTTGAATGATGCCTCTTTAACCTTCGAACCGGAGTCTTCCGCTGCATTGGGCTTCGGTTTCCGGTGCGGATTTTTGGGGATGCTGCACATGGAAATTATCCAGGAGCGCCTCGAACGGGAGTTCGATATGTCGGTGATTACCACAGTACCCAACGTATCATACCATGCATTCCTCACCAAAGACAGGGACACTTCTATCATTGTAAACAACCCGGTTGATTTTCCGGATCCAAGCAAACTCGACCGGGTGGAAGAGCCGTACATTAAGGCCACAATCATCACCAAATCGGACTACGTCGGATCCATCATGAACCTGTGTATTGAGAAGCGGGGAGAGTTAACCAATCAGGTTTACCTGACCACCGACCGGGTTGAGCTGAGCTTTAATGTTCCGTTGGCGGAAATCGTTTTTGACTTTTACGACCGTTTAAAATCCATTTCCCGGGGTTACGCATCGTTCG
>JAGQZT010000095.1 GCA_020435335.1 Flavobacteriales bacterium
CGCTTTTATTAATCTATCACTTGAATATGATTTTAAATTCCATCCTAAATTATAAATTGTTTCTTTGATTATCCTCCCATTAACATCCATTTCAAATTTAGATGCTATACTCTCTAATTTCAGCATATTATAACCATTGATAAAAATTAGAAATCCAATTACCGATAGAGGAATAGATACGAACACAAACCTATAGATTTTAAAATCACCTTGGAATATTAAGAAACCCAAAAAAGCTAATAGAGATAGAATTATCATTATTGGGACATCATAATGCTTATACACTTCCTTGAATCCCTTTAATGGTATCCTTTTAGTTTGAATAATTCTGTCAATATCGTTCTTATCTATTTTAATAGAATAAGGTTTAATTATAAATCTTCCGTTTATTCAGCTCATTTTGATACTTTCGGGCGTACACCCGGTGCTGGTCGTAGGTTTTGGCGAAGTTGTGGTAACCACTGAAATCTTCCTTGGCACACATGTAAATGTAATCGTGATCTTCGTAATTCAGCACAGCATCGAGCGACTTGATGCTTGGCAGGTTGATCGGTCCCGGAGGCAAGCCCGGATGGATGTAGGTGTTATATGGCGTATTCACCTCCTTGTGCTTGTTGAGTACCCTGCGGATCGTAAAATCACCCAGTCCGTACACAATGGTCGGATCGGATTGCAGCAACATGCCCTTACGCAGCCGATTGATGTACAGTCCTGCTACTTTGGGGCGTTCATCGCCATGAACCGACTGCTCCGCCTGAACGATGCTCGCCAGGATCGCCACTTCCGATTGGGATAAATTCAATTTTTTCGCCTTGGCTTTGCGTTCTTCCGTCCAGTATTTCTTATACTCATCAGCCATACGCTGAATGGCCTGTTCTGCAGAGGTATTCCAGTAAAACTCGTAGGAATTCGGCAGAAACAGCGTTAAGATCGTGGTGGTATTGAAGCCGTATTTGGCAGCAAACTGAGCATCGTTGAGCAAGTCCAATACCTCCAGGCTGTCGCACTCAAGTTGTTTGGTAATCTTCCTTGCCAGCTGTTCTTTCGTTCGCACATTGTTGAAGGTTACCTTAACCGGCTCCTGTTCGCCGGAGCGCAGCAGGTCGACCAGTTCGTTATTGCTCATGCCGTCTTTTAGCTTATAGCGGCCGGGCTTGATGTTGTTCTTGAAATTGGATTTCTTTTCGGCTACCCACTCAAACGATTCCCGGTTGATGATGTATCCTTTTTCGTACAGGTCGTTGACCACATCCGGAAACTCATAGGTGGAATAAATGTAAAAATAGTCCTCCTGAGCATGCTCGAGCGTAACATTCGGCTGATAAACACGCTTATACATGTCATACCCGAAATAGGCGCACAGCAATAGCCCGATCAGCACAATGGATATGATAATTTTCTTAAACATGCTTTTCAAATGACAGGTCTTTTAATTCAAAATAGTTCACATTTTCTCCCTCTAACTGCCTCTCTTCCACAAACTCGAAACCACATTTCTCAAATAAACGAATGCTTGGAAGATTATCATTCTGAATATGGCAAAAAAGATGAACAATATGAAGTTCATTTCTACACATCGAGATCAGTACCCGAAGGGCTTTGGTTGCCAAACCCTGCTTCCTGTATGCCTTATCAATCAAGATCCCCACGCCTGCCCGTTGGTTTTCAGCGTCATATTCAAACAGATCAACACAACCCACCGGTACCTCTCCGGGCTGCAACACAATCATCAACCTCAACTGTCCGCGGTGATCAATTTCCTGCGGTTCTTCAATAAATGTTTCAATCTCTTCTTTGGTGAAGGGCTGCGTGGTTTGGCTTACCCCCCAGTTCCCGGGATCATTTTCCCAGGCTAAGAGCACATCAACGTCCCGGGGCAAGAGTTTGCGTAGCCCTATGTTTGAACCGATCGTTAACACGCCTGCTGCTCTTTTCGTTGCAGGGCATGCACACAGTTCTCAATGTCTTTTTTCGAATATTTAATAAGCTCTAAAGCATTGTTATTTAGCTTATTAAATAAGTTTATCTGACTTGTTGATTTAATCAATCCTTCATCCTTTAATCGTGGCAATAAATCGAAGAAAAATTCAGCCTGAAGCAGATCGGGGCAGGCATAAGCCGTTGCCAGAATATCACGAACCGGGAACAGGCAACTGACTTCCGAACTGACTTTCCAGTACTTCTTCATCACTTCTTTCAGGCTTGCTTCCGTAATTACCTTCTCGGGATTCACCAACTCAATCAACACCAATTCCGATTTGCGTTTAAGCATGGTCCGATAAAAATCCACAGCAGAAATACCCAGGTTAGGCCCGTGTAAGGTAATGTCGTAGAGTTCTCCGTTCACGATCAGTCCCAGATGCGGTGGAATTCTCAACACCCTGTACATGAAGATGAACACGCCTTTTTGGAGGCGCTCTTCGTTGATGGTATCGGTTATGGTAATTGAATAGTTTTCCATCACATCTCTACGGTTCCTTTAAACACCATTTCGGCCGGACCGATCAGCCAGATGTCTTCGTATTTTCCATCTTTCCGTCTGAAACCAACCTGCAGATCGCCACCCTGGGCTTTTACGCTGATTTTACCACTTTCCATTCCTGACTTATGTGCCAGGCTCAGTGCAGCCGCAGTTACACCGGTTCCACACGAAAGCGTTTCATCTTCCACTCCACGCTCATAAGTGCGGATGCTTAACGCATTATCGCTATAATTCACAAAATTAACGTTCGTTCCTTCGGCCTTAAAGCGATCGTTGTAGCGAATGGCAGCTCCTTCGGTTTTCACATCCACGTGCTGTACATCGTTACTTTCCACGATGTAATGCGGTGATCCGGTATTGATGAAATAATAGTTTTCACCAACTTCCACATCCGCTACGTCATGCATTTTTAAGGACACTTCACCATCTTTGATCCAGGCCTCATGCTCTCCGTCGGTCGACAAAAAATAAGCTTGTTTCTCGATAATCCCCAGAAACCGGGCAAAAGCCACGGCACACCTGCTCCCGTTCCCGCAGAAGCTCTGACTGCCATCGGCATTGAAATAAATCATATTAAAATCCAGGTCTTCGATGTCTTCGATCAAGATGAGTCCGTCGGCACCAATACCGAATTTCCGGTCGCACAACCTGCGAACAGCATCCAGATCGGTCTTATCGAACACCTGTTTGCGGTTGTCGATCATCACAAAATCGTTTCCTGTACCCTGGTATTTGTAAAACTCGATTTGCATAACACGAAGTTACGGAATGTTTAGGCTTTATCCGGATCAAAACGGCGGGATTCTTTCTTCTCCGACCGCTTTTTCTTGGCATCCAGCCGTTTTTTAATAGCAGCCTTGCCCGGTTTGGTCGCCTTACGCTTCTTCACCGGCTTAAGAGCCTGCTCCAGCAGTTGCGTGAAACGCTCATAGGCGATCGCCTTGTTCTTGAGCTGGCTCCGGCTTTCATCGCAATGGATGTGGAGTACCCCGCGCGAATCCATCCGATTCCGCAACTTATAGCTGATGATGGCCTTCTGTTTCTCACTTAACACCCCGGAATGTTCCACATCGAAACACAGTTCCACCCTGGTCGACACTTTATTGACATGCTGACCGCCGGCACCACCACTCCTGCTGGTTTTAAATTTCAATTCCTTATAAATTCCTTCCAAATTCATGTCAATCAAAGTTAAATAAACCGTTTAACAAAGCAATAGACCACTGATGTAACTTTTGATTGTAGTTCAACGTCACTTTTTATATTTGAGTATTAATACAAATTGATATGGCCACTTTAAAAATTAAGAACCTGAATAAAACGTATCCGAATGGTGTACACGCCCTGGATGATGTTAACCTGGAAATAAGTAATGGTATGTTTGGTTTACTCGGGCCAAATGGTGCCGGAAAATCCTCTTTAATGAGAACACTGGCAACCCTGCAGGATGCCGATAGTGGGACAGTCACATTAAATGATATTGACATTTTCAAGCACCCTACCGAACTGAGAAAAGTACTGGGCTACCTGCCGCAGGAGTTTGGAGTATATCCCAAAGTGAGCGCCGAGCAATTGCTAGACCATGTCGCTGTGTTGAAAGGAGTTAGCAACAGTAAAGAACGAAAAGAACTGATTCATTATCTGCTGAACAAAGTAAACCTGTTTGATAAAAAAGGGCAGAATGTAAAAGGTTTTTCCGGTGGAATGAAACAACGAATAGGTATTGCACAGGCATTGATCGGAAATCCACAATTAATCATTGTAGATGAACCTACAGCCGGGTTGGATCCGGGAGAACGGAATCGTTTTCACAACCTGCTGGCAGATGTCGGCCAGGAAGTGATCATTATCCTGTCTACGCACATTGTGGATGATGTTCGGGAGTTGTGTTCCAACATGGCCATCATGAACCTCGGCAAGATCGTTTATCAAGGTTCTCCGATTGCCGTTATGGATGAATTGAAAGGCAAGGTTTGGCAAAAATCAATAGAAAGAAACCAAATCGAAGAATACAAAAACAACTTTAAAGTGATATCCGACAAAATGGTAGCCGGGAAACCCATTATCCACGTGTATAAAGAAACCAATCCCGGTGATGGTTTTGCTGCTGTTGATCCGAACCTGGAAGACGTCTTCTTTACCAAAGTTTACCTATAATCCAGTTATTATTCACCTACCCAACATTTAGACTATGTTTTTGGAATTTTTTAAACGGGAAATCGATTCAGCCATCAGGAAACCGATGATCTACATCTTCTTCTTCATTATGGCGTTACTGGTTTTTATGGCCGTTGTGAGCGACAATGTGGTAATCGGAGGAACTGTAGGAAATGTCTATAAAAATGCCCCTTCAGTTATAACCAATTATGTAGCGATACTTTCCATATTCGGTCTGTTAATAGCCACTGCCTTTTTCAATACTGCGGCATTAAAAGACTATGACAATAATTTCAATGAAATATTATTCTCCACCCCCATCAGTAAAGCATCATACTTTTTCGGGCGGTTTTTTGGAGCCCTTTTTCTCTCAACCATTCCGCTCTGCGGGATTTTCCTGGGATTTTTATTGGGCGCGGAATATGGCCCTAAAATGGGCACGATCAGTGTCGAAAGAATCGGATCCTTCCATGCCGCGTCCTTTATCAACAATTACCTGCTGTTTATCCTACCGAATATGTTCTTTGCCGGAACGATCATTTTCAGCATGGCTAACAAATGGAAAAGCACCGTTATATCATTTGTCGGAGCCTTACTGATTATTATCGGCTACATTGTTTCCGGCACGTTATTGTCTGATATTGACAGCGAAACAATAGGTGCCCTGACAGATACCTTCGGCATCAGAGCCTATTCCATTGATACGAAATATTTTACACCTGTTGAAAAGAACACGATACCTGTTGGTTTTAACGGCTTATTGATCATCAATCGACTCATTTGGCTGGCACTGGGTGTAGTCATTCTACTGGGCTCCTACTTTGCTTTTTCTTTTACTGCCAAACAAAAAAAGGCCAAAAAGAAAAAAAGTTCGGAATCATTAGAAACCAAGCCTATTTTCACTCAATCACCCGAATTCAGCTTAAACCATTCCGGTTCCTTGTTGTGGAAGCAATTTATAAGCTTCTTCAAGGTAAACCTGACCAGTATGGTTAAAAGCACGACCTATAAGATCATGTTTGCGTTCAGCGCTTTCATTTTAATTGCCAACCTGTTTAACGGATTTGAGTATTTCGGACTACAATCTTATCCCGTTACCTATAAAATGATGGATTTGATAGACGGGACTTCCGGGCTTTTTGTGATTATTATCCTGGTATTCTTTAGTGGCGAACTGGTATGGCGCGACCGGGCCAACCACATCAACGAAGTGATCGATGCTACTCCTCACGGTTCGTTTACTTCTTTACTGGCTAAATCCGTGTCTTTGATCGTTGTTGCTTCGTCCATTAATTTATTTTTAATTGTTGTCTCCATCTGTTTTCAGTTCATGAAAGGATACAGCAATGTAGAACTGGGTATTTACCTGCAAAACTTCATTTACAACTCGTTCCCTACTTACATCACCTGGGGATTGATCCTGGTATTCATCCAGGTCATCCTCAACAATAAATACATGGGCTACTTTGTATCGGTGCTGGTATTATTCTTATTGGACATCCTGTTTATGATACTCGACATTGACAGTAAAATGCTGAATATCGGCTCTACTCCTTCTCTGACTTATTCCGACATGAATGGATTCGGCGCCGCACTAAAATCCGTACATTGGTTTAACCTGTACTGGATCTCATTTGGCATATTGTTCTTGTTAATTGCCGGCCTGTTGTGGATCCGGGGTACTTCAGTCGGGTTTAAAAGCAGATTGAAATCGGCTAAAAAGCACTTTTCAAAAAAATATGCTTTAGGATTGGTAACCGTCTTGCTGGTATGGCTTTCTACTGCCGGGTTTGTCTACTACAACACCCAGGTATTAAACACCTATAAAACAGCTGACGAGATGGAAGTTCTGCAGGCTGAATATGAAAAAACTTACAAGAAATACCAGGGTATTAATCAGCCAAAAATTACAGACACCAAATATCACATTGACATCTACCCTCACCAAAGGGATGTCTACGTAAGAGCCATTGTAACGATTAAAAACAAATCCGATCAGCCAATAGATAGTTTGCATTATACGATCGATGATTCCTGGAAAACAAAAGTTCACCTAAAAAATGCTGAACAGGTGTTGAATGATGAGAAATTTGGTTATCAAATATTTAAATTGAATACTCCTCTACAGCCGGGTAAAAGCATGAGGATGCTTGTAGAGTCCGTTTACAGTGCGAAAGGATTTGAGAATGAAGTAAGCAATACGAGTGTCGCTGCTAACGGTACTTTCTTCAACAATTTCAGCATACTCCCCAATTTTGGCTACAACGAAGGTTACGAGCTTGCCGACAAGAACGATCGTAAAAAATATGATTTACCTGAAAAGGACCGCATGCCTGAATTGGAAAGCAACTGTAGCATCAACTGCATGAACAACTATTTGTCGGATGGTTCTGCTGATTGGGTTAACGTTGAAACATACATTTCCACCAGCGATGATCAAATTGCCATAGCCCCCGGTTCACTGGTTAAAGAATGGAAAAAAGACGGAAGGAACCATTATCACTATAAGGTGGATCATCCGTCACAAAACTTCTATTCCTTTATGTCCGCCCGCTATGAAAAAGCTACCCGGAAATGGAACAACATCGATATTGAAGTGTATTACGACAGCAAACATCCTTACAATGTCGAGCGAATGTTAAATGCTGTTCAGCATTCGCTGGAGTACTACACCGAAAACTTTGGCCCCTATTACCACAAACAAGCCAGAATCATTGAATTTCCCCGGTATGCCAGCTTTGCACAAGCATTTCCGGGAACCATGCCTTATTCCGAAGCGATCGGGTTCATTATTGATCTGGAGGGTAAAACCGAAATCAACATTGTAGATGCGGTTATTGCCCATGAAATGGCTCATCAATGGTGGGCACACCAGGTTATTGGTTCCAAAATGCAGGGAGCAACCATGTTCTCAGAAAGTTTTGCAGAATATTCTTCACTGATGGTGATGAAAAAAGCGACCAACGATGAGATCAAAATGAAAGACTTTTTGAAATATGATCTAAATCGTTACTTAAGAGGAAGAAGCAATGAAGTCGATAAGGAATTACCCATCTACAAGGTAGAAAACCAAACCCATATTCATTATGGAAAAGGGAGTGTTATCCTTTATGCACTGCAGGATTACATTGGTGAAGATCGCGTGAACCAGGCCATGAAGGGCTTTCTTAACGAGTTTAAATACAAAGAACCGCCCTATCCGACATCGCTGGACTTTTTAAGACACCTGGAAGCTCAGGTTCCTGATTCTCTTCAATACCTGATCACCGACTGGTTTAAAGAAATTACGTTGTACGACCTGAGGCTGAAAGAAGCTACCTACAGCAAGCAGAACAACAAGTACCAGGTAAGCATCGATATTGAGGCAAAGAAGTTAAGAGCCGACACGATTGGTAATGAGTTGGAAC
This sequence comes from Flavobacteriales bacterium, assembly GCA_020435335.1. Lineage (GTDB taxonomy): Bacteria > Bacteroidota > Bacteroidia > Flavobacteriales_E > Vicingaceae. The sequence continues at coordinate 8,047 of JAGQZT010000095.1, forward strand.
AACCATTAAACGAATGGATAGACGTTGGTTTTTACAGCATGTACAACGATGAAGAAGATGCCAGACTCTTGTACCAGGAAAGAATAAAAATTGATCAGGAACATATGACCCTGAACTTTGTGTTGGACAGCCTCCCTGTGAAAGCAGCCATAGACCCGAGAAGAATACTGATTGAGCGCGTATACAACGACAACCTAAAATCTTTAACCGAAAAGAATGGTGAAGCAAATTGAATTCTCATTACCGGCATTCAATCGGGGTTTTCATCTGATCACGCACGAAGTGGCGCAGGAACTGGGATCACTCCCCGAATATGGCATACTCCACTTGTTCATTCAGCACACCTCGGCCGGACTGACCATCAACGAAAATGCCGATCCTACGGTGCGCGATGATTTTGAGAGCAGCTTCAACCGGCTGGTTAAAGAGAATGAACCTTACTATCGTCATACGTTTGAAGGTAGTGATGACATGCCCGCGCACATCAAAACCAGTTTAGTCGGCAACTCCGTTTCCATTCCAATCACCAAGCACCGGTTAAATCTCGGCACGTGGCAAGGAATCTATTTGTGTGAATTCAGAAACCACGGTGGCTCCAGAAAACTCGTAGCTACTGTCATCCATTAATCGATATGAGTTACAACGATCCGCTAATCGCCCTGTTCGAAGCTAACCGGTCTCCCGAAGTGGCCGGACCGATGGCTGCTTACATGAAAAACCAGTTCCCGTATTTAGGCCTCAAACGACCTGTGAGGGATGAGCTTCAGAAAGCTTTTTTCAAAGAATCCGGCCTTCCGCCGGTTCAGGATGCAGAAGCCATTACAAGGGAGTTATGGCAGAAACCGGAAAGGGAATACCAGTATTTTGCGCTGGATCTGCTTGTAAAATTAAAGAACAAACTCCCCCGGGAATCCATGACGCTTTTTCAGGAAATGATTGTAATCAAATCGTGGTGGGACACGGTTGATCTGATCGCCTCCAAACTGGTCGGCAACCAGGTTCAGCGATTTCCGGAGTTTGAGTCGTTGATGGAAGACTGGTCGACCGGTGAAAACATGTGGCTCCGCCGGACAGCTCTCCTGTATCAGCTGAAGTACAAGCAAAAGACCAATACCAAACAGCTGGCCAGGTTCATTGAAAGCAACCTGGGATCAAAGGAATTTTTCATCAATAAGGCTATCGGCTGGATTTTAAGAGAATACGGTAAAACCAACCCTGAATTTGTAAGCCGGTTTGTAGAGGAGCATCCGAATCTTTCCAATTTGAGCAAAAAAGAAGCGCTGAGAATTCTCAACGCCTGACTTTTTGTATTAAGATTAAAGGTAAACTAGTTGTTCGTGATCAGGTGATTCAGGTGCTCATCCTCAATCACTTTTTCTGTCACGGAAAAAATATCCCGCTTCAGGGCTTTAAAATCCTTCACGAACCGGGCAGTCCGATCCTCCAGCAATTGATGTTCCTGTTTAAACTCCGTTTCATCGTGCGAAAAAGGGTTTTCCACGTATTCTTCCATGTGGCGCAAGTGTTTCAGGCACAGTAACCGAAGTCCGTCCTTATTGTTCGCCAGGACATTTAATTCATCCTGAAGGCTTTTCACCACGATGATGTTCTTCCCGTCGGACAACCACATGAAATACTTCGCAATCAGCTTATTCAGAAAACGAACTTCATCATGATAGAAGTCCATATCGGATTTCCAGTGCTCCGTTAACACATAAAGCTCTTCCCATTCCGCATTGTGAATGTAGCCGGCTTTCGGACGTAATCTAAAATCTAACATACGCTTAGGGTTTGTATCAAATTTAGCGCATTTGGCTTCCGGGCGACATGATAGCCGTCAAATCTCAAACTGACAATCATCACCAAAAAGTTAAATGCGGAACCTTTTGATTTGATGATTATTTACCTACTTTTGCCGCCAATAAAAAATTACAGAAGCATAAACTAAAAACATAAAAAATGGCTGGGAACAGAACTTTTACCATGATTAAGCCCGATGCAGTTGAAAAAAACGCGATCGGAGGAATTTTAAAAATGATCAACGATGCCGGATTTAAGATCGTTGCCATGAAATACACACAACTTTCGAGAGAACAAGCCGGAGATTTCTATGCCGTTCACAAAGAGCGTCCTTTCTACGGTGAATTGGTAGATTACATGACTTCAGGTCCTATCGTTGCAGCTATCCTGGAAAAAGACAACGCTGTAGAAGATTTCAGAACATTGATCGGTGCTACCAATCCGGCAGAAGCTGCCGAAGGTACCATCCGCAAAATCTATGCTACTGACATTTCTGCCAATGCCATTCACGGTTCAGACAGCGATGAGAACGCCAAAATTGAAGGTGACTTCCATTTTGCTCCGAATGAGATCATTGCCTGATCTGCAAAAGAAACATGTGAAAGCCTCAGCATTTGTTGAGGCTTTTTTTTGACCATTTTCATTTGTACCGTAATTTTACAGCAGCATGCTCCGCATTCTGATCATACCGTTGTTACTTCTGTCCGCTATCACGCTGAGTCAGGAGAAAAACGAATGGCACATCGAATTCAACGGTGGCGCACCGTATAACATCGACCTGCCGCTTACCATCGAACAAACCGGTCAGCCAACCCTGAACCTCACGGCCCATTTCGATTCCGAACCTTTCGTCACCCCGGTCTATTGGGTGTTCCGGGTAGCCAAATGGAAAAACAACAAAGCCTGGGAATTTGAAATGGTCCACCAGAAATTGTACCTCCAAAATCCGACACCCGAAATCCAGTACTTCAGCATCACTCACGGATTTAACACCACTTTCATCAACCGGTCTTTTAAAACCAGTCTGCCGGTATTGGACACCTGCGTATTCCGGATCGGAACAGGCGTTACCCTGGCTCATGCCGAAAACATGATTCGCGGAAAAGAACTCGATCAAAACGGATCTTTCTTTGACCTCGGATATTATCCGACCCTGCCAACCATCAACATCGCATTAACGAAAGAAATTCTACTGGCAGAATTCTTTTACCTGAACCTTGAGATAAAACACAACATTTCCTATGCTCATGTTCCCGTTGTAGACGGAAAAGCAAAACTATGGCATGCCTCCTTTGCCCTTGTAGCGGGTGGCGGAATTAGGTTTTAACATGAATTTAAATTATTTTTAACCTTCGTTTAAACCTTTCTGAATTAAGAAGGTCAAAGCACCGAAATTTTAAAACCCGAAAGCTAAACCATGAAAAAACTCACCTACTTCATTGCTTTGCTGGCGCTCTTATCGTTCAAAGCAAACGCACAGGATTTATATGATATTGATAACGTTACCGTGATCGAATTAACGTTTTGGGAGCCCTATTGGGACGACACCCTGGATGCTTATTATGCCAACGATGTGGGTCAGCGCTTGCTGGCCAGCTGTACTGTAAATGGTGTCGCATACGACAGTGTCGGTGTGAAGTACAAAGGAAACAGCACGTATAATGCTACCAACGCAAAGAACCCCCTGAACGTGAAGCTGGATTACATCAAAGGTAACCAGGATTACCAGGGATGGTACACCCTCAAACTGTCTAATGGAAAAAATGATCCTTCCTTTGTGCGGGAAGTCCTTTCCTATGAAATTGCCCGAAAATATATGGAAGCTCCGCTATCCAACTACGCAAAGGTGTATGTGAACGGCAATTTCCACGGTGTTTACTCCAGCTCCGAATCCATCAACAAGAAATTCGTGGAAGAACGCTTTTACTCCAACAAAAACAACACCTTGTTTAAATGTAACCCGGTTTACGGATCAGGAAGCCCCAGCCTGACCTACCTGGGAGCCGACTCATCCTTGTACTTCAACAGCTATGAGTTAGCTTCGGATTTCGGATGGACCGACCTCGTTTCTTACATCAATGATTTGAACAATAACTTCGGTAGTGTGGAGAGCACCTGGGATATGGACCGGGCGATCTGGATGATCGCTTTCGACAACGTGCTGGTAAGCCTGGATTCGTACATCGGCCCGCTAAAACAAAATTATTACCTGTGTAAAGACGATAACGGACGCTTTAACTCCATTGTATGGGACATGAACGAAAGCTTGGGCGGATTCGAAATGATCGGAGGCGGAGGCCCTCCGGGACCATCCAGCATCACTTCCCTGCAACAATTAAGTCCGCTGCTGAGAATGGGAGACAATACGTACCCGCTAGTCAATAACATGCTGAGCAACGCCCGCTATCAGAAAATGTACATGGCACATTTCAGAACCATTACCGAAGAGAACTTCACCAACGGCTGGTATCATGCCCGGGCCGACAGTTTGCAGGACATCATCTCTGCCGATGTGAGTGCTGATCCGAATGCCTTTTACACCACGACTCAATTTACCAACAACGTGACCAGCCAGATTACCGGCCAGGGAGGAGCTTACGGCATTACCCAATTGATGGATGGTCGGCTGACCTACCTGCAGAGCAATGCCGAATACATCAAAGTAGGTCCCGCCATCAGCAACATCACCAATGGAACAGTTGTTCCCAACAGCACGGTTGACTTTACAGCGGATATTTCCAATGCAAACTATGCTTATTTAGGTTACCGCAACTCCAAAGCAGACATTTTTGTGAAAACGGAAATGTTCGACGACGGTGCGCACAACGACGGTGCGGCTGGAGACGGTACCTATGGTGTTTCCGTCCCGGTAGGAGTTTCCGACATTCAATATTACATCTATGCCGAAAACAACAATGCCGGTAAATTTTCCCCGGTTCGGGCTGAATATGAATTTTATACCCTGGCTGTGGCCGGAGATGTGGTGATCAACGAATTGTCAGCCTCAAACGCGACCATTATGGCAGACCAGAACGGAGAGTTTGATGACTGGATCGAATTCTACAACAACACCGGCAACCCGATTGTACTGGACGGTTATTACTTGTCTGACGATGCCCTTGATCTGACCAAATGGACCTTTCCTGCCGGAACCACCATCAATGCCAACGACTTTTTGATCGTTTGGGCCGACAACGACACCCTGCAAACCGGACTGCATGCCAACTTCAAACTGTCGGCTTCCGGAGAAAGCCTCTACTTCTCCAATCCGTCGATCAGCCTGGTTGATGAAACGACCTTCGGAGCACAGCTTACGGACATCACCTGGGGCCGATACCCGAACGGAACCGGGGCATTTACCATCATGAACCCGACATTTAACGCTGTTAATTCCAATACACCGGTTAGTGTTGCTGAAGTAAATCTGGAACAACATGAAGAACTGGTAATCTACCCGAATCCGGCGAATGGCATCGTAACATTCAGCAATTCATCTGCCGAAGATTTTGCGATCTATAACTTGCTGGGCGATATGATCTATCAGACCAGAGTACTATCGGCAACACAAAGCCTCGATATATCGAATTGGCCGGCCGGAATTTATATCGTAAAAACTCCGACGCAATCGAAAAAATTTATCGTGAGTAAATAATAGATAAGGTTAAAGAAAAAAGGGAGGTCGGCTGACCTCCCTTTTGCATTAGAACTTAATCCGTTTACCGCCGCCCCCCAGTTTCTTCGCTCCTTTGGAGAGCTTTCCCTGTTTGGTGTTGGTGGTGGTTGAATTGGCCGACTTCAGCTTAAACCCGGTAGCTTCCTGAGTAGCTTTGATCTCTTCCTCCCGTTGTTTAGCTGCGGCTTCGGCAGCAGCTTTCGCGGCGGCTTCCTCTTCGGCACGTTTCTTTTCCTCGGCTTCCCGCTTAGCCTGTTCCTCCTGGATCTTCTTATTCATCTCCTCGATGGCTTTTTCATTGGCGATGCGCTCCTCTTCGGCCTTCTTCGCTTCGGCAGCAGCTTTTTCTTTCGCAATACGCTCCTCCTCTTGTCGTTTGGCAGCCTCTTCCTGCTCCTTTTTCGCCTGAGCTTCGGCTTCGGCTTTCGCCTTGGCTTCCGCCTCGGCTTTCTCCTTCGCTAATTTTTCTTCCGTTTCTTGCTTTTTAGCCAACTCTTTAGCGGCTTTTGCAGCTGCTTCGGCCTCTGCTTTAGCTTTCGCCTCCGCTTCAGCTTTCTCTTTAGCCAGACGTTTCTCTTCCTGCTCTTTCTCCTTTTCAGCTTGTTTCGCTAACGCCTCAGCCTGAGCCTTGGCCTTCGCTTCGGCTTCAGCCTGGGCTTTCTCTTTAGCTAATCGTTCTTCCTCTTGTTGTTTAGCCTGCTCTTCCGCTTCTTTCTGAGCTGCCGCTTCCGCTTCCGCTTTGGCTTTGGCCTCGGCTTCCGCTTTCTCTTTCGCCAGCTTTGCCTCTTCCTCCTGTTTTTTAGCTAATTCCTTAGCCGCTTTGGCAGCAGCTTCGGCTTCGGCTTTGGCAGCAGCTTCGGCTTCTGCCTTTTCCTTGGCTAACCGTTTCTCTTCCTGTTTCCTGATCTCTTCTTCCGCTTTGGCCTTCATTTTAGCCTCCTCTTCAGCCGCTTTACGAGCCTCCTCTTCGGCTTTCTCTTTTGCAATCCGTTCCTCCTCTTGTTTCTTAGCCTGAGCTTCCGCTTCAGCTTTCGCTTTCGCTTCCGCTTCCGCCTTCGCTTTCGCCTCGGCTTCCGCTTTCTCTTTGGCAATACGCTGTTGCTCCTGGATTTTCTCCTGAGCTTCTTTTTCCGCTTTCGCCTTAGCCTCAGCTTCTGCAGCCGCTTTTTCCTCTGCCAACGCTTTTTCTTTGGCGATGCGTTCTTCTTCTTCCTGTTTCATCGCTAGCTCTTTTGCAGCTTTGGCTGCCGCTTCAGCTTCCGCTTTGGCTTTGGCTTCTGCTTCCATCCTGGCTTTTTCCTCTGCTTCTGCTTTGGCTTTGGCCGCCGCTTCGGCTTTCTCTTTGGCGATGCGTTCTTCTTCCTCTTTCTTAGCCTGAGCTTCCGCTTCAGCTTTCGCCTTAGCCTCCGCTTCAGCTTTCGCCTTGGCTTCGGCTTCGGCTTTCTCTTTGGCGATGCGTTCCTCTTCCTGTTTTTTAGCCTGAGCTTCTGCCTCGGCTTTGGCTTTCGCTTCGGCTTCGGCAGCCGCTTTCGCTTCGGCTTCAGCCTTCTCTTTGGCGATGCGTTCTTCTTCTTGTTTCTTCGCTGCTGCTTCCGCTTCGGCTTTGGCTTTCGCTTCCGCTTCGGCTTTGGCTTTCGCTTCGGCTTCAGCCTTCTCTTTGGCGATGCGTTCTTCCTCTTGTTTCTTCGCTGCTGCTTCCGCTTCGGCTTTGGCTTTCGCTTCCGCTTCGGCCTGAGCTTTTGCCTCAGCTTCGGCCTTCTCTTTGGCTAAACGCTCCTCTTCTTCTTTCTTCGCCTTCGCTTCGGCTTCGGCTTTTGCCTTGGCTTCTGCTTCTGCTTTGGCTTTCGCCTCGGCTTCCGCTTTCTCTTTGGCAATCCGCTCTTCTTCGGCTTTCTTCGCCGCTGCTTCCGCTTCGGCTTTCGCCTTCGCTTCTGCCTCGGCTTTCGCCTTGGCCTCTGCTTCTGCTTTTTCTTTCGCTATACGCTCTTCTTCGGCTTTCTTCGCTGCCGCTTCGGCTTCAGCCTTAGCTTTGGCTTCTGCTTCGGCTTTGGCTTTCGCTTCAGCCTCGGCCTTTTCCTTCGCCAAACGCTCCTCTTCTTCTTTTTTCGCCTTCGCTTCTGCTTCGGCTTTTGCCTTGGCTTCTGCTTCGGCTTTGGCTTTCGCCTCGGCTTCGGCTTTCTCTTTGGCGATCCGTTCTTCTTCGGCTTTCTTCGCCGCTGCTTCCGCTTCGGCTTTCGCCTTCGCTTCTGCTGCCGCACGTTCTTCTTCTTCTTTCTTCAACCGCTCTTCTTCTTCTTTTTTGGCAATGGCCTTGTCGATCAAACCAATCCTGATCTTCGGATCAGTCTCATCGGGAAAAATTGCCGATGCTTTTTGATACAAAGCCTTTGCTTGTTCATATTCTTTTTTAAAGAAGAGTTTATCGGCCTCCTTCATCGCATAATCGTAGTCCTTTTGTTTTTGTTTTTCAGCTTCTTCTTTGGCTTTCTTCTGAGCGGCATAACTGGTCAGGATGTTGTTCAGCTTATTCGCTATCGGAGCCGTATACCCCATGTTCCAGTCTATTTCATTGGTCTGCGAATTGTATTGGGCCTTTCCGATCGGATCCTTCAGAAAGTCCACTTTTAAATCCGGATCGTTTTTGAATAAGGTCATATCCACCAGCAGGTTGGATATCTTGTTTTGCTCTTTCGGCGGAACGCCTTTCGTACTTACGATAACTTTCTTGGGAATATACCCGGCTTTTTCATACAGCACGATGTATTCTTTTTCAAAATCCAGTTCCAGCTGATATTCTCCCTTGCGATCAGTTACCACATTGTTTACGTAGTTTCCTCCGCTTGTCAGTTTAACACTTACTCCTACCATCGCCTCTTCGCTAAAATACTCCGTAACTTCACCTAAAATGAGCATTTTCAACTTACTGCCTTCGTCCTGCGACAAAACCAGTAAAGGCAAGGAAATCAATAAAATCAGTATGCTTTTTTTCATGATTTTTTATTAACTGTGCAAATATCGAAAATATCATACAGGAATCTTGCCAAATCCGAGTTTTTAATCAAGTTTTATGAACAGTCTATTTAGAAATAAAGTAGTTTTGCAGCGTTATGACGAGCACTGCTATTTTTTCTTCTTACTACCTGGCTCCTATCTCTTTTTATCATGCTCTTACTCAATTTCCCAGGGTGTATACTGATGTCTGCGAAAACTTCGTAAAACAAACCTACCGGAGCAGGACTTACATGATGGGACCAAACGGTGTTCAGATACTCACCATTCCATTGACACACATCAAGAAACGCCAGCGCCTGAAGGATATTCGTATTTCCTATGCCGAGAACTGGCAAAAGATCCACTGGAAATCGATCGAAGCCGGTTATCGCCGCTCAGCTTACTTCGAGTATTATGAAGATCATTTTTACCCGGTCTTTCACAAGCAAACCCAATACCTGCTCGACTTCAATGAAACGCTCCAGCATAAAGTCCTGGAATTGCTCAGTCTCGATGTCAACATCACCCATTCGGATCATTACCTTACTCCGGAAGAAGGCTCAACGGATTTCAGAAGTAGTTTCACGCCTAAAAGCATTTCATCTGATTTAAATTTCCCGGAATATTACCAGGTGTTTTCCGACCGCAACCCCTTTGCTCCCAACCTGAGCATCATCGATCTGCTGTTCAATGAAGGCCCGAATGCGTTAAACTATCTTAAATCCATCTCCAAATAAAATTGTAAGCTTATATTTGTGCTATGGTTTACTTAACTCGACGTGAACGGTTCAATGCAGCTCACCGCCTGTACAAAGCGGAATGGTCGGATGAGAAAAATTTCGAAGTCTTCGGTAAATGCTCTTACCCCAACTGGCACGGACATAATTACGAATTATTCGTTACGGTAAAAGGCAAGGTGAATCCCGAACTGGGCTTTGTCATGAACCTGAAAACCCTGAGTAAGATCGTAAGGGAAAACGTGATCGAAAAACTGGATCACAAGAACCTGAATCTGGATGTGGATTTTCTGAAGGGACAAATCACTTCTGCGGAAAACATCGCCATCGGGATCTGGAAAGCCATCGAAGACCAAATCAAACAACATCAGTGCGAACTGCATTGCGTGAGAGTCGTGGAGACCGAGAACAATGCAGTGGAATATTACGGAGAATGACATGAAGAATTACGACGACAACATGTCCGTTCAAAACAACATGGACGGCTACGAAAAGATCGAACAATACAATACGGAGAAGATCAATGCCCTGCAAATCCGTTTCAAGGACGTGATCGATATCCTTGGAGAAGATCCTGCCCGTGAAGGCCTGGTAAAAACCCCGGAGCGGGTGGCTAAAGCCATGCAATACCTGACTCACGGCTATGATCTTGATCCGTCAGCCATTATCAAATCGGCCATGTTTACGGAAGACCACAATCAGATGGTCATTGTCAAAGACATTGAAGTGTACTCCCTCTGCGAGCACCACATGCTGCCTTTCTTCGGCAAAGCTCACGTGGCTTACATCCCGAACGGCAAGATCGTCGGACTCAGCAAGATTCCCCGGGTGGTGGATGCGTTTGCCCGCAGGCTTCAGGTTCAGGAACGCTTAACGGATCAGATCAAAGATTGCATCCACGAAACCCTTAACCCACTCGGTGTGGCGGTAGTTATCGAAGCGCAGCATATGTGCATGCAGATGCGAGGCATCCAGAAACAAAACTCGGTAACCACTACCTCGTCGTTCACCGGCGCATTCGAAAAAGACAGCACCCGCAAGGAGTTCATCAACCTGATCAGCAGCAAATTGTCATAAAAAAATGACAAAAATGCAGCCTGATCAAAAGGGAATGTTTTTTGATCGCCAGAATTAAAACATAAAACAGAACATTATGCTTATCAGCCCTATTTTTATCATCGGAATTGTTTTCATGCTGGTTGGCCTGGTCATCAGCCAAACCTTGAAATCCAAATTCAACAAGTACAGTAAAATGCCTTTATCCACCAACTTAAGTGGTAAAGAAGTAGCCGAAAAAATGCTGATCGATCATGGCATCGGCGGTGTTCGTGTGGAATGTGTTCAAGGCATTCTGACCGACCACTACAACCCGCAAACGAAAACAGTGAACCTGAGTCCCGAAGTGTATGAAGGCCGGAATGCCGCAGCTGCAGCTATCGCCGCTCACGAATGTGGTCACGCCGTACAACACGCCACGGCTTACAGCATGCTTCAGTTCCGTTCGGCCCTGGTGCCCATTCAGAATGCCAGCGGACGCATCATCAACATCATCGTGATGGTGAGTATTTTCGGCGGTTATTTCCTCTACAGTGCCCTGCCTTTTAATCTGATCCTGTATGTGATCATCGCGGCTTATTCCGTGATCACCCTGTTCAGTTTCGTGACCCTGCCCGTAGAGTTCGATGCCAGTAACCGGGCTCTGGTCTGGATCAAGAACAATGGCGTAGTCAATTCCAGCGAATACAACCATGCCAAAGACGCTTTAAAATGGGCTGCCCTCACCTATGTGGTTGCCGCTCTGGGATCGCTGGTTACGCTACTGTATTACATCTCCCTGCTAGCCGGCAGAAGGGATTGATATGAATGGTTGATTAAATCTTTTACTTTTAACCTGCTTTTTAATTATAAAATTTTACCTTTGAGCAGCTATAAAAATTTTCAGATCAAATGAGTGTATTAGTAAATAAGAATTCAAAAGTTATCGTTCAGGGATTCACCGGTGGAGAGGGAACTTTCCATGCCGGACAAATGATCGAATACGGAACAAATGTAGTTGGCGGTGTTACTCCAGGAAAAGGTGGACAAACACACCTGGACAAACCGGTTTTCAACACGGTTGATGAGGCGGTAAAAGCTACGGGTGCCGACGTATCGATTATTTTCGTACCTCCTGCATTCGCTGCCGACGCCATTATGGAAGCTGCCGATGCCGGAATCAAAGTGATCGTTTGCATCACCGAAGGTATCCCTGTGAAAGATATGATCCCTGTTAAAGAATATATTGCAGATAAAGATTGTCGACTGATCGGTCCGAACTGTCCGGGTGTGATCACTCCTGACGGAGCCAAAGTGGGCATCATGCCGGGCTTCATCTTCAAAGATGGTAAAATCGGTATCGTTTCCAAATCGGGAACCTTAACTTACGAAGCTGCCGATCAGGTGGTAAAAGCCGGGTTGGGAATTTCTACGGCCATCGGAATCGGTGGCGACCCGATTATCGGAACAACGACCAAAGAAGCCATTGAGCTGTTTATGAACGATCCGGAAACGGAAGGTATCGTGATGATCGGTGAGATCGGCGGGAACCTGGAGGCTAAAGCTGCCGAATGGATCAAAGCCAACGGAACCAAGCCTGTTGTAGGGTTCATCGCCGGGGAGACTGCTCCTGCCGGAAGAACCATGGGACACGCCGGTGCGATCGTAGGTGGCGAGAATGACACCGCTCAGGCCAAGAAAAGAATTATGAGAGAATGCGGCATTACCGTAGTTGACTCTCCTGCCGACATCGGAGAGGCGATGGCAGAGTTAATGAAAGTGAATGCTTAAATCGTTATTGGTTAGTCGTTGTTTGTTGATTGTATACACCAACAACTACCGACCATCAACTATCAACAATCGATATGAAATTACTAGAAGGTAAAGTTGCCATCATTACCGGAGCAACACGAGGAATCGGAAGAGGAATTGCGGAAGTATTCGCCAGAAATGGCGCCAACATCGCGTTTACCTATGTTTCGTCCGACGATGCTGCCAAAGCATTTGAAAATGAACTGAATGCCATGGGTATCAAAGCGAAAGGTTATAAATCGAATGCTGCGGATTACACGGCTGCGGAAGCCTTTATCAATGCCGTTGTGGAGGAATTCGGACAGATCGACGCCATCATCAACAACGCCGGAATTACCCGCGACGGATTGCTAATGCGGATGAGCGAAGAGAACTGGGATGACGTAATGAACGTGAACCTGAAATCGGTGTTCAACATCACCAAACATGCTTTAAAGACCTTATTAAAACAACGCTCCGGATCCATCATCAACATGAGTTCCGTAGTGGGCATCGAAGGAAATGCCGGTCAGTCGAACTACGCTGCATCCAAAGCGGGGATCATCGGATTCACCAAATCCATCGCTCAGGAACTGGGATCGCGTAACATCCGTTGCAATGCGGTTTGTCCCGGTTTCATTGAAACGGAAATGACGGCCGACCTGGACGAATCGGTGAAAGCCGGCTGGCTGGAAGACATCCCGATGAAACGCGGCGGAAGCCCGGAAGACGTGGCCAACATGTGCCTGTTCTTAGCCTCCGACCTATCCACTTATGTTTCCGGTCAGACCATGAACGTGTGTGGTGGGATGCAAACCTGATGAAATAAAAATCCAAGATACAGAGCCTCGCAAAAGCGGGGCTTTTTTTTTGCTATATTTGGTTTGATGATAAGTTTAGGACGTAGCAAATAAAACTTTACGAAAACAAAATGACAACATTAGGAGAATGAGTAAAGCAAAAACAGAAGCCAATAAAACAAGGGTTTTTATCCTCAAGGAGCAAGATGCCAAAATTCGGTTTTCGATGAAAAGCAAAAGACATCCTGTTATAATTGCCAAAGCCGGAGAGTTTCTTTTTGATGAAGATGATACAAAAATTACATTGCTGCGATGTGAAGAGACCTTATTTCCCAATGACATAGAAGGAAAACAAATGCAGCATGTTGTTTATCTGAAAGATATAAATCAAGTTGACCGATGGACTAAGTAAGTACACCCCATTCTCGTCCGCGTTTCTAACACGGATGGATTTCCAACAGAACCTCAGGCACAAGCAGGACAATGAAAATTAGAATAAAAATTGATGCACGTTTTACAAAAATTAATCAGAAATTATAAATCATCCTTGAACCATTTTTATTCGATTGTAAAGAGCGAATTATTCATTCTGGTTTATCTTATTACTGCCATTATTTCTCAGCTATTATTTGGGTTTCATCTATATGGAACCATTTCTTTAGCCATTTCATACTCTGTTGGAGTTTTTATCTTTAGTTCAATTGCATTTTCAATTGTTTTTAACTCATTTAAAAACACATCCTCAAAGATTATATTCAGGAACAATAACATTCAATTACTGATTATTGGACTCATCGTTATTTTGTATTTTTTGGTGTTATCGGGTCAGTTTCCGCAGACTAGTTTACTGAACAAATTATCAGAACCTGTCCGCCACTTTTTTTATGAACCCATCATGATTTTGGGTTTTTCCTCTACGGTCAATTCAATACTAGTGAATAATGCCATTGCCGTTATTATTCCACTATTGCTACTACTGGTATTCACCAAACAAACAAAAGAATTTTATGTTGATAAATTGAATGTCAGAATACTAATCCTTCTTACATTATTATACCTTCCAATTATCATTTTTGGACAAAAACCAGTTGACGAAATTGTTGCTGAATTACCAATATACCTTTTCATAGCAGTAATTCCGGAAGAATTTTTATTCAGGGGATTTTTGCAATCCAGACTGGAAAGTGCTTTTAAGAATCCTTTGAATGCGATATTATTAACCAGCATAATCTTTGGATTAATCCATTTACCAATAAACATAAGGATGTATGGAGAAACAGTCGGAATTGCAACCTGTATCGGAAATAATGCGTTTGGTGGCTTGTTTATAGGTTATCTTTTTTATAAAACACGCTCTATATGGACCGTAATTATTTTTCATTTAATCTCTGGAATTGCGTTGATCTAAATGTTGAAACTGAAAAAATGACTAAAAAAAGAATACCTGTACCTAATAAAGTATAAACATAGCAGCAAACATGAACAAGGTAGTCGCAAAAAGATTGGTGATATTTTTAAATAATTCGCTTAATCGCCTGCATTTATAACGCGGATGGATTTCCAACAGAACCTAATCCTTCGACAAGCTCAGGATGACATTTCCTTCGATAACCCTTCGATAAACTCAGGGTGACATGACTCAGGGTGACATTAACTCATTACTTTCAGTCCGGTTACTTTATAAACAATCGCCTCCTCACAATATTCTTGCAACTACTTCGTAAGTATACTTCCGATTGTATACATTAGCACCTTATGTGCGGAATAGCAGGAATCGTTTCGAACCATACCACCACCCTCGCCGGTTTACCCAGGCTGCTGGATCAGCTCAAACACCGCGGACCGGATGATGAAGGTTACGCCTTTTTCTCAACCGATCAGGTTCATGCCTACGCCGGAAACGACACGCCCCTTTTGGTGAAAGATTCCCCGCTCCCCTATGCGCCTAAAGTGCCTGTTCCAACCAATCTCGATCCTTTTCACGTCGGACTCGGCCACCGCCGCCTGTCCATCGTCGACCTCTCGCCTGCCGGCCACCAACCGTTGTGCGACTCCAGTGAAAACTACTGGATCGTGTTCAACGGCGAAATCTTCAATTACAAGTCCATCCGAAAGGAATTGCAGGAATCGGGTGTTCAGTTCCACTCCGAAACCGATACGGAAGTCCTGCTGCAGGCGTACATCCATTGGGGACAAGACTGTTTAAACAAACTGAACGGCATGTGGGCCTTCGTGATCTACGACCGTGAAAAAGATATCCTCTTCGGCGCACGCGACCGTTTTGGGGTCAAACCTTTTTACTACACCACCGTTCAGGATTCCTTCACCTTCGCCTCCGAGATCAAAGCCTTGCTGCAACTGGATGGATTCCAAAAAGAACTCAATCCTAAAGCTGTATTCGATTACCTTGTTTCCGGTAAGCTGGAACTCGATCCGGAAAGTTTCTTTCAAGGAATTCACGAACTGCCTCCTGCCCATTGTTTCACCTATCAGGCAACCAACAAGCAACTAACGATCAGTAAGTATTTCGAACTAAGTATTAATACCCAATGGGAATCAAACGACGCTGCTAGTGCTAAAACCCACGAATCAGTGGTTCGCGAAAAACTCAACAACGCCATCGAACTTCGCCTGAATGCCGATGTGAAGGTCGGAACCTGCCTGAGTGGCGGCATCGACAGCTCCATCATTGCCTGTAGCATCAATGAAATGCTCCAAAAGCACCCGATCGAACAGGTGGGCGACAAGCAGCAGTTGTTTACCGCGGTCTACCCGGATCAGTCCATCGACGAAGAACGCTGGGCCAAAGCCGTGGCCGATCAAACAACCAGCACCTGGAACAAAACGTCTCCGACGGTCGATGACCTGAAAGATCAACTCGAAGACCTGATTTACTATCAGGATCTGCCCTTCACGTCTACCAGTACCTTCTCGCAATACAAAGTCATGGAACTGGTACAGTCCCAGGGCGTGAAGGTAACCCTCGACGGACAAGGGGCCGATGAGCTCTTCGGGGGGTATTTTCCACATCAGGTCGCTTATTTTTACAGCAACTTAAAAGCACTCCGCTTCGGCAAATGCCGGAAACAATGGAAGCTGCTTCCTAAAGCGGAACGCAAGCAGATCATCTCCCTGCCCATCAAACGCATCGTGGCCAAGTTATTCCCGAACTGGGCAATTAGCAAGCTCCAAAAGGAACAGCCGGAACTGGAATTCATCCAACAAGCCTTCCTGAACCAACAGGCCAAACGGATCCGGTTCAAATACGATAATGTGACTTCTTCCCTCAACAGGTTGCTGAAAAAGGAATGTACGCAGCACACCCTGAAACACATCCTGCGTTTGGGCGACCGGAACGCCATGCGTTTTTCGGTAGAAAGCCGGATGCCGTTTGCAGATGATCAGGAACTGATCAATACCGTGTTTCAGATTCCCGGAAATTTTAAGATCACTCCCGACCGAAGTAAACACTTGCTGCGGGAAAGCTTCAAAGACATCTTGCCGGAAGCCATCTACAACCGAACCGACAAGATCGGTTTTGCCACACCCGAACAGGAATGGTTGAAAGCCCTTCGCCCTTACTGGAAAGAGATCATCAGCTCCAGAAAATCGGATGAGTTCGTCGACTGGGAATCGCTAAGCCGTCATTTCGACCCGATATTTGACCGAGCTATCCTCGAAAATTCGCAACGCTTCTGGAGATTGATTAATTTCGCCCTGTGGCTCAAGGTCTACAACGTAACGTGACATCGAAAAAGAACATATTATTCCTCTCCTCGTGGTACCCGAATCACCTGACTCCCCAGGCCGGCAACTTCGTTCAGAACCATGCTCTGGCTGTTTCCGAACTGCACCAGGTGTATGTGTTGCATGCCATAGCTAAAGATCAGGAGGAAGATTTTACTTTCGAAGACCGATATACCGGCTCCGTTCGGGAAGTCATCGTGTACTACAAGAAAATCAGACAAAAAATCCCGTTAATCAGCGCCCTGAAGAAATACAACGCCATGATGGCGGCTTATTACAAAGGTTTTGAATTGTTGATGAACGATATCGGCACCATCGATCTCATTCACCTGAACGTGACCTTTCCGGCAGGATTGTTTGCCCTCGACCTGAAAAAGAAACTGAACATTCCCTACATCTTAACCGAACACTGGACCGCTTTCTTGCCCGACGATCCGCATTCCTTTTCTGCCCTGGAAAAGAAATACATCCTGAAAATCGCCGAGGAAGCCTCTGTTATATGCCCGGTTTCCGAAAATCTGGCTCAGGCCATGAAAGCCTTCGGTATCCGGAACGAATACCGGGTTATCCCGAATGTAGTGGATACTGAAATTTTCAAGCCTGCTGCTGTGGCCCGAACCGAACGTAAAAACCTGTTACACATTTCCAACTTACGCGATGAACACAAAAACATCAGCGGTATCCTGAATGTAGTCAAAAAACTCAGTGAAACACGTGACGACTTTAGCCTAACCATTGCCGGAAACGGCGACATTGACTTTTTCAGCAATCAGGCCAGGCAACTCGGTATTCCGGAAACATGCATTCGCTTCGAAGGTGAAAAATCGCCGCAGGAAGTCGCTAAACTCATGCAGCGATCCGATGTTTTCATCTTGTTCAGTCACTATGAGAATTTAC
Source organism: Flavobacteriales bacterium (assembly GCA_020435335.1). Lineage (GTDB taxonomy): Bacteria > Bacteroidota > Bacteroidia > Flavobacteriales_E > Vicingaceae. The sequence continues at coordinate 25,518 of JAGQZT010000095.1, forward strand.
CTTGCGTGATATCCGAATCGCTGGTTTGCGGAAAACCTGTCGTAGCCTCTGATGTCGGTGGGATTTCGGAAATGCTGAACGACTCGAACGGTTTATTGATCGGAGCCGGCAATGAAACGGCTTGTTTCGAAGCATTGAACAACATGCTCGATCACATGAATGACTATGATAACACCCGAATAGCAGGAGAGGCTGCAAAAATCTATGGCCATCACGAAGTAGCTCGGCAATTTAGTGATGTTTACCTCAAAACACTTGCTGCATGGAGTTGAGTTTCGGAAACATCATCAAGAAAGGCACCAACGCCATATTGCTGCAAGGACTCTCCATTGTGATCACCCTTGTCCTGAACTGGTATTTAGCTAAAAAACTAGGCGCCGAGGATTACGGGATATTCACGTATGCCTTCTCCTGGGTGTATCTGTTCGGGCTGCTATCGATGCTTGGTATGGAGTCCGTCATTCAACGGGAAGTGGTCCGGTTAAGTCCGCCACGCATTAAAACACTCATTAGTTATGCCCGGAAAAATGCTTTTTATGTGTCTCTGGCAATTACCATCCTCTTTTCGGCTGTTGTTTATGCGCTAAGTCCTCAGTTTGAAGACGGCTTGCTTCGCCCGATGCTCGTAGCAATTATCGTTCTGCCTGTATTCACCCAGATGCTGGTGAACAAGCACGTGAGCATTGCTTTTAAAAAGACCGAAGCGTCCATCATTCCGGAGAGCATTATCCGTCCGTTGGTTACCTTGCTACTGCTCTTCGTTGCCTGGAATTATTATGCCACACCGGATTTGGAGACAGCTATTTTAAGCGTGATTATTGCGCTGGCTGTTGCCTATTTCAGTTCGGTTGTTATGGTCCGGAAAGACCTTACCTCTGCTCCGAAAGATACCGCCGAAGGCACCCGGCACTGGTTTAAACTCGGATTAACCTTCTTCGTTATTGTGGCTACTTCCACCATCAACAGTTATGCGGATATCCTGATGCTCGGATTCTTCGGACAGACTGATCAAGCCGGAATCTATAACATCGCCGTAAAGTTCTCTTCCTTCATTGCCTTGCCTTTATTCATGCTCAACAAGGTCATTGCTCCTTACATCTCGGAATTTTTCGAATCGCGCAAAGAAGACCTGGCTCTCATCATCAAAAAGAGTATTCGCATTATCTTCAGCCTGGGAGCTGCAGGTATGCTGATCTTCATCTTTGCCGGGAAGCCTTTGCTGGGTTACTTCGGCGAAGAATTTAAGTCCGGTTATTTTGCGTTGCTGCTGATCGGCGGCGGACAAATGATCAACCTGTTCGTCGGGCCCGTAGGAAATATCCTCCGCATGAGCGCTTTTGAGAAAGAAGCCCTGATCTCCATGGTACTCAGCACCTTGATCAACATCATCCTCAACCTTGTCCTGATTCCCCTGTACGGCATGAACGGGGCTGCCATCGCCACATTTACCAGCCTGGTATTCTGGAATGTTTACCAGTTCATTTTGGTGAAGCGAAAACTAAACATGAACCTTTCCGTGATCTGATGACCGCAAAAACAAACATACCGGATTTCTTTATTGTAGGCGCTCCCAAATGTGGAACCACGGCCCTCGATCATCATTTATCACAGCATCCGGAAATTTTCATGGCTAAAAAGGAACTGCACTATTTCGGGAAAGACCTCGGCATGAAACAGGATGAATTGACCAAAGAGGGTTATTTGGCTCACTTCACCGAAGCCGGCAAACTTCGAAAAGGAGAATCCTCCGTATGGTATTTGTACTCCAAAACAGCTGCTCAGGAGATCAAAGCGTTCAACCCGGAAGCACGGATCATCATCATGCTTCGTCGCCCCGACGAAATGATCCCATCCCTGCACGGGCAATTTATATACGATGCCGATCTGGCAGAGACCAATTTTGAACTGGCATTCCAACAGGATCTGAACCGGGAAAATCAGCCCATACCCTGTTTCAATTTCGAAAACCGCCCTAAATTTCTGGAAGCAGCATCCTACTCTGAACAGGTAAAACGCTATCTGGATATTTTTGGCAAGAAACAGGTTTTGATTGTGCTGCATGAAGACCTGAAGCTTCATTTTGAAGCCACCTACCGCAAGGTACTTGATTTTATTGGTGTTTCAACTGATTTTATTCCCGACCAGAAGCAGGTAAATGCACGAAAAGACATTAAAAATGTGTCGCTGCACCACATGAGTAAGGAACCTCCAAAGGGACTTCGCCGGGTTTTCCGGTTTGTTGTTCCGTATAAACCCTTACGTCACAAGATCATGCAACAAGTAGAGCATCTGAATGTGTCCGAACAGCAAGCCTCCTCCGTTTCTCCGGAAATGAAATTAAAAATTAACGATTTGCTGAAAACCGATGTGTTGAGCTTACAACAACTCATTGCCCGCGATTTGTCGGGCTGGCTAAAGTAACGTGGTGAGATCCTCCACACCGGGAATGCGCTCAACGGTAAACCCTTCGGCATACTTCACTCCGATTTCCCGGCCCAATATGGCCATTTTTGCTTCCACCACATGAAGAAAATCTTTTCCTGAAATCGGCGTTTCCGGTGCCGTTGAATCCGGATCATAAAACTGGGAAGAAAATGCCAGAATGGCCTTCATCTTGGTTCCGGCATAAGGCGTTACATCCACCACAAAGTCAGGTTTGATGTATCGATCCTGAATGTAATGATAAACTGCTTTCGGTCGCCATTTTTCCTGAACCTGTCCATCTAATTCGGTCTCGATTTTAACCAGACCGGAATAAAAACAGGATTCGGAAATCAGTTCGGATGCTCTCCCATGATCCGGATGACGATCCGATACGGCATTGGCCAGCACAACGTCGGGTTGGTATTTCCGGATTATTTTAATGAGCTCGATCTGATGTGCGGGATTGTTCTCAAAAAATCCATCCGCAAATCCCAGATTCTCCCGGATAGCTACTCCCTGAATTTCCGCAGCTTTGGCAGCTTCCTGCAACCGTAAGGCCGCATTCCCTCTGCTCCCCAGTTCACCTTGAGTTAAATCCAAAATCCCTACTTTCTTTCCTTGAGCAATGTGCTTTAAGATAGTTCCTGAGCAACTCAATTCCACATCGTCGGGATGAACCCCGATTGCCAGTATATCCAATTTCATAGTCATCGATTAAAGTCATAAAAATAACATTATTATTTGGAGTATAGCCTTACCTTTGTTCGAAAGTTATTTCTGAAATGCGGATAGAATTTAAAGGAGCAGCCCGAACGGTAACAGGTAGTAAACACCTCATTACCCTACGAAACAACAAGAAAATCTTATTGGATTGCGGGCTCTTCCAAGGTAAGGACGAAG
>JAGQZT010000096.1 GCA_020435335.1 Flavobacteriales bacterium
GAAATAAAACGCTACGGGGGGATAAACTTCACTCATGATTATGCATTCGCAATGGTTAATCCTTCATGAGCTAATTCCAGGGTTTCAATCGCTACCTCATTGGCATCCGATTTCAAATCCGGGCTGGAAATTTTGGTCGGCCAGGCATTGGTTAATGTCCATGTCATGGTCGGGCTTCCCTTTTCGTCCAGCAACTGGATGGTAACTGTTTCCCTTTTAATGGTATTCATCTTAATGGCATCATACCATTTAAAGAAGTTGTTGTCTTTTACGAATACACCTTTTTTCAGGGTAACATTTCCTGTTTTAGTGATTCCCGGCATTTTGATCGTAGAAAATTGTTTACTATCTCCATGTCGGTATTCGATCGGTTGAGTTTCGGTTTCCAATCCTGAAATTTCCTGAAATGAAACCGTATTATCCTGTGAGCCTAATTTAACCGTAAAGTAAAACTTTGGTAAGGGCCACACGTCATTTTGAGTTGAGCCATCTGCTGCCATAATTATCTATTTTTTAAAATATTAAACATTTGATTATCCTTTTTGCATTTCCTGTTGGAACGTAATTTCGATGAATTCTGCCGGGTGAGAAACAGCTACTTTAACCGCCACTCTCATGATTCCGTTCAAGATGTCATCACCTGTCATGGTGCTTCCCAGACCAACACTTACAGAAAAAGCGTCTGCCGGTTTTGGTCCTACCAATCCGCCCTGATTCCATAATCCGGTCAGGAAGCTGCTGATCATGCTTTTTACATTGACCCATGTTCCTGCGTCATTCGGAGCAAAAACATACGCTTTGGCAGCATCCTTTACCGACTGTTCAATGTAGATCAATGTTCTACGAACATTCACATAACGCCAGTCGTTCGAGTTTCCATCCAGGGTTCTTGCCCCCCAAACGAGGTTACCTCTTCCGGTAAAGGCTCTGATGGCACAAACCGCTTTTCCGTCAATCGGCATATTCAGGTCTTCCTGTGCAGCGTGATCGATCTTGATGGATGGCATCACGGTACTTTGAATTCCGACATTGGCCGGAGCTACCCATACGCCTTCGTTGTTATCTACGGAAGTGTAGATTCCCGCCATACCGGCACTCGGGGCAATCAGGTTCATGTCTTTCATGATCGCACCTGTTAACAACTGGTAAGAGGTACTCAGGTTGGATAAAATCAGATCGGCTTTATCCAGGGTTGTTTGCTGTAAAGTCTGATCGGTGTTAAACGCGGACACGATCTTGGCCATGTTATCGTTATAAACCCCGTTCGGATCGGTAAACTCTACCTGAAGCATCTCGTTCACCAACTGGTAAGAGTTCGGGTTGATGTTCTTGTATGAAATTTCGGAAGTTTGATAAACCGTTGTGTGCAACCAGGGATAATAAACCGCTGCGTAACTGTTGAACTTCGGATCCAATGGTTCTACACTGTTTCTGAATTGATCCACAGTGGATACTAACAAATTCGGTTCTGCAAAGCCTCCGGGTACATCCAAGATCGCCACCCGGTTCATCATGTTTCCACAGTGGTTAATCATTTCGTTTTGGAGCGAATAGGCATTTTTAAATCGATCCTGATAGTATGTTTCCGTCGTATTATCCGTAACGTTTGAATCATAGATTTCTACCAGATCAGGAATTACCAGCATGGTTGGTTCCGTTTCTTTCTCCAACAACGTTAAAGCGTTCATGAAATCGGTGGTATCGGTAATTGCTTTTTTGGAATAGTCATAAGTTCCGATGCTCATGATGTAGCAATCGCCCCCCCCGTTTTCGTAGAAGAACTTTACACTGCTGTACATTCTGTAGTTAATGGTAGTCGTTTCAATTTTATAAGCATAACCGCCTGTTGTAAAATCGGCATCGGCAGCAATGTTGTTCAGGGTGGTCTGAGCAGCCTTCACTGCCGCAGCCAGGGAGCCATCCTGATCAGCAACGCCAGGAGGATTTGCTGCTGCTGCTGCGGTTTCTGCTGTGGTTAATGCCGTTTGAGCTGCAAGAAGGGCAGCAATGTTCGTATCCGCACTTACGGCTGTAATATTGGCTGCAACCTGCAGGTTGGTCAGTAACGCCTGATTGGCTGCTACGGCCGCTTTGGTCTGAGCTGTTGGAGCAGTCGTGTTTGCCGTTTGTGCAGCCTGTAAAGCTGTTGTTGCTGCGGTAACATCGGCAGCGGTAATGGTCGATGGATCTCCACCTGCCGACTCAAAATCCTTTTTGGCTTTATCCAGCACTTTTTGGCTGTTGGCCAGTTGCTTGTTCAGGTCATCGAGTCGTGACGGAAGCACGTTCTTGGTTATTTTATAGCTGACCTCCGGGGCAGTTGCTCCGTAAATCATTAAAAATTCGGCCAGGGAGGTTACCTTCACCGCTTTATTTAACAGGTTTTGCCCGTTAAATGTTGTTTGTGCTGTGTATCCGATAAATGCCGGAACGGCAGTTGGAACGGGTACGACAGCATTTCCAAAGGCATCCAGTTCCTGGATATAAACCCCCGGGGTTTTCATAGTTGTACTCATAAATTTAATTTATTAAAAGGTTAAACATATACTATTGTTGAAGCGAAAAACGATCCCTCATTTTTCCCTTGATTATACTTGCTGATTTGCTCCACATCGGGATTGGGCAACTTCAGCTCCATCTGTTTTTTCCTGTTGGAGAAATCGTTGGAATAAGTCACGGACAACAGCGGACTCTCTTCGAGCTGACGCTGCAACTGAAGTGGCTCGGCTGTTGTAAATACGGATGCTTCCTGCCCTCCGATCAGTACGGCCTGCTGCGGGCCATCATACGCTTCATTCGCAGGTCCGGCTATTTTCATAGCTTCCACCTGTATCTTTCTCGATGGCGGCACCACCACTTTGTATTCCCAGAATACCGATCGCGCATCAAAATCGATCGAGAAACTGAGGTTTCCCGGGTAGTTAGCTGCTATTTCAGTTATATTGAACCGCACAATGGCGATGCAATCGGGCCTCATGGCCTCATCACTCATGAAGAAGGTTTCCTGCAGGGTTTTATTCAGCCACAACTGATACACTCCGTCTTCGTATCCACTAAGGTTCAACAGGTAATTCTTAATCTGATTGCCATCCAGCGTAGCGCTCACCACTTCCTGATCATCTTTTTTGATCTGCAGCATGACCTCCGACTGAGGAAGCAGGATGTTGAACCGTTTAGGCTTGAAAGCAATCAGGTCTTCACTCGTCACAAAATCAGCTTGCTGTAACGATTCCGGATCGGACGGATTCTTTCCGTTCCGGAAAAAATAATACTGATTCTCCTGAAGTACAGGCAGGTTTGTATAATGGAAGAACAAAGCATCATCCACCGTCAGTTGGAAATAAAGATCCGTCAGGCCTTTAAAATCAACAGGTACATTAAGCGATTGGTTACCGGGTGTTCCGGCGTACATGGAAAAGGTGTTTCGAACCTGATTGATGCGGAGCTGGTAGTTCTTCATGTACCGGCTTGTTGCCTGAAAAGGATATAAGCCAAAGGCCGTGCATACGCCATCCGGAAAGTACGTGTTGCTTACCGTTAAATCCATCCATTTTTGATAGCTTAAATTCATCCTTAATTTGTTTTGGCTTGTGATGTGTTATGCATACCTGATAATCCCGGAACCTCTTTGGTGATGAGATTTTCCCTGATGGTGATCATCCTTACTTTATACACAATCGACGGCACATATTTTGCCCCGATCCCGCTCCAAATGTGACTAAGCTCGTTGATGGGCAAATTGAAAATCTCAAACGTCAGTTTTTCCAGAGGAGCCTGCATCGTCGGGTTCTTGTCCTTGGTGAAATACGTGTTGGCCTGAAACACACCGATCACGGTCGACAGCATTTTAAGCGCTTCCGTATAATTTCCCGAATCGTAGTTTGCAGAAACAAGCAGGTACAAATTCAGAAAAACCGGAGGCGCAACTTTGCCGTAATTGTTGGCATTCCCCGACATGTAATTTCCTGAGGTATTCACGGTTGTTTCATGTTCGAGGTTGATCACCGAAATCACCACTTTATTCTCGATATTTTCGGTAATACTGCCATCGGGATTAATCAGGCTGCTAACTACCACGCGATTATCATCGATACCAACAGCCATTTTGATCTCCTGGTTCAAAAAGTCCGATATGAATGTGAGTGCTTTTGAAATCATCCTGTTAACTTGTTGGTTTATTGGCCATTAAATTGATTGCTCCTACAACCGACCTGGTAAAATAAATCCCGGCCAGACTAACCGCATAGGCCCCGATAAAAACCGGTTTACCTTCAAGCAGCTTGGTTATCATGTGCATGATATTTTCATTCGCATAAGCATTAACCAGGTAGGTCAGGATCAGCGCAAGTGGGATTCCCAGTAGCAGCACGACCAACACCCATAAAAATTCTTTTGCAAACAATTTTTTAATGGAAGCGAGCAGTTTTTTAAGCTTCCCTTCTTCTGCCGCCAAAGCGGCTTTATCCTTAGCTATTGCAGCACTGTTTATCATGGCATATCTTTATTTACTTTATCCAAATATTTGTTAATGAAATAGATAGCAACTCCTCCGGCAATAAACCCTATGAGCAGTACTATGGACAGGTCATTAATAAGGTCCGTCCACCTTAAAATGACGACCAGAAAAACGAGCACGAAGCAGGCATAATAAATCCGGTATGCCGCATTACTGAAAAAGAACATCCTGGTATTGGGCTGGAACATCGCTATAACCAGGCCTGCTCCTCCGAATAAGACCACAAAGCCCATAACAAACAAGAGTACCGTACGGTAATTGGTGATTTGCTGGAGCATGGCTTCTATGTCGGTGATTTTACTCCAGATGCCTGGTGTATTATCAGCAGGTTTCACTTTCCCGGTATCCTGATCAGTTGTATCGTTTCCAAACGTGCCAATGCCTTCCGTGGGTTTATAGTTTACTTTTGTGTTGGTCATGGTATTCGCTATTACTCTCCAGAAATCGTCGTAACCCTTATCGTATCCGAGCGCCCAGATTCCCATCCCCTTTAACTTTTTGTATTTGATTAAATTCAGTTTGATGCTCAAGGTCGAATCATTATCAAACCAGCATTGCCTGTTGTATGTGCCGTCGTCTTCTACAACGTAAGTACACCAGGCTGTTTGGCTCACCGTGTCGTATTGCACTGGAGCCAGTTTTCCCACCACCTTGGCCTGGATGTAATCGTAGGTTCTGTTACCGACGAATTTTTTCACTTTCGCCCCTTTATCTGCCGATTCCGTATTCCACATCACGCCGTAATAGGGCAATGCCAGGATCAGCTTGGAAGAAGGCACTTTGTTGGCCAGGTAATAGTCAACGGAAAGCGTTAAATTGTATGGTTCCCAGGTCTTCCCGCTTTGCGAAAGCGCTGTTGGCCCCGCTACGTGACTGAAAGAACCGTAGTAACCATAACCCATGATCACGAAACGGTCCACGACCGGGATCAGCGCTTCAAAATCGAGGCATTCCGCCCAATCGACACTGGGAACCGTAATGTAGACCTGATAGTTGGGATCGGTTTTCTTCAGTTCCTCACTCAGCAGACCGATGAATTTGGCGTAGGCCGAGCGCTGCCCTTGTGCTACTCCCTCAAAATCGAGGCAAACACCATTTGCCTTCCGTTCTTTCAGGAGTCTTTTAAGCTGTTTGATAAAATTCTTGATGGCGTTATCGTTATTCAGGAATTTCTTGTTATTCGATTCCCCGAAATTGGTGATCGTTAGCAACACGTTGATGTGATGAGCCTGAGCCGAATCAATCATGGGTGTTGTGGTCCAGTTGTGGGTGGTATCGATCGATCCGGTCGAAGGGCTCACATTACAGGAAAAATAAGCTATGGTACTAAGCAGGGAATAATTCAGATTCTTATACAAATCTGTTTCCCAATAGGGATACCAGCCGAACACCTCATATTTCAGTTCGAATTTTTTTGATGCTTCGTAAGCCTGTACTTTCAGGTTTAACTTTTCGTGATTGACGGTGTAGAGCGTATCGTTTTTCTGCTTGGCAATCTTATGCTCCTGGTGGATGAATTGCTTGGCCAGTTTAGCTGAATCGGAATGATGAAAGAACTTTCCAAACGATAAGAGTTTTTTGATCTTTGCCAGGTCTTTGGCTAAAGCCCCTTCTTTGGACTTTACCTGCTTAGCCTCGGCAGAAGCCGTTGATTGTTCATCCTTCTGGTTAGCATGAACAGCCAGACCCACCATCAAAAAAACGATCAATAAGACCGTATTTTTTAACAACTTAGAACTACAATAATAAAAACTGTTTTTTACCATTCAAATTTTAACCGAATTTCCTGTAACCAAATGTATGTTTATGGGAAAACTATTCAAATTTAACTTTTCAACACGATGTTAATCTACTTATTAACAACAGATTAAGTGTTTTTACTGATTTTACAGATTCGAATAAATAAGTATAATTACTTATTTTAAAAACTAGTATTAATACACATTCAAAATACTCTAAACACCTATTTAGGATTTCAATTTTAAGCAATCAGATAACCTAATCAAATCTGACGATCCGGCCATACCAACCTTAAACCAATAGAAATAAGCGATTTACAAAAAGATACAGGATCAGTAGCAGATTTAAACCCGGAATACAATTGCCGACCCTCCGCGGCATTTCAGCTTCAGAAGTGCATTGAAAGATGTTAAGAAGATATTAACTTACATTTCACCACCGATTATCAAAATTCCATTCGACAAACCCCATAATTCCGGATTCCAGCTTCGTCTGCCCCGCGATAAAATTACCTCCCTACTTAACGTGATTGTTTCATTCCTCCGAGACAAACTACGAACATGGTTCGACTGTGCTCACCACAAAGCGCATCATAACCTAACTCCAATAACACACACATCATCGACCTGATCGAGATCACCACGCCAATCCTCGAAAGCCTGATCGAGCATCTTCTTTTGTTGATCCATCGGCCTGGAAACAACTTCAAGCAGCAATTTCCTGAAAGGTTCGTGTTTAAACTTCTTACCCGAGGGACCCCCAAACTGATCCACAAAACCATCGGTAAAGATATAGATGGTATCGCCGGGAAAGACCTCCATGGCATGTGTGGTATAAGGCTGCGGATCCAAATGTTTGCCGATCGGCTGTTTATCGGGTTTGATCTCGTAAAGCAAATAGTTATCAGTAGTCAGCGATAAGTACTGTTCTTGCTCCTCAACGGGGTTTGCCGACTCCTTGTTTCTGATGATCCACAAGGGATTGTTGGCTCCGGCGTACTCCAGAGTTATTTGTGGCCTCTTGTTTGTTGTTTGTGTTTTCAAACTGCATAATGCGATATCCATCCCGTCTTTTACATCTTCTTCGCTCTTTTCGAATTCCTGAACCACGATCTCCCGGGTCTTATCCAAAATCCTACCCGGATCGAATAATCCATGCTCCCGAACACTCCGGTTCAATCCATTATTACAAACCACACTAACCATGGCACCCGGCACACCGTGACCGGTACAATCGGCTGCGGCGAAGAGAATGAGTATAGCGTGTTGGGTGTCGGGATTTGTGTTTTGAGTATTGGGGTTTGTGTTTTGAGTATTGGGATTTAAAGCCCCATCACCCATCACATGTTGCTCATCACTCTTACGTGTTTCCATCCAGTAAAAATCTCCTGCTACAATGTCCTTCGGTTTGTAAAGAATAAAGGAGTCCGGCAAATACTCTTTAACGTGCTTATCGGGCGGAAGAATTGCATTCTGAATCCGTTTGGCATACTGAATACTATCCGTAATCTCCTTGTTCTTTTCCTCAACTTCCTTCTTTTGTTCATTAATGAGCAGGTTATCCCGCTTCTTTTGCTGATACCCTTTAATCACAATAAGAATCAGGATCAGCATCAACACCAATCCTCCGATGAGCGCATACTTTTGAGTCTGCTCCTGCTTAATCGTCGCCATTTGCTCCTTGATCTTCAGGTCTTTTACCGCTTGAACCTGAGCATCTTCCAAACTGTCTTTCAACGCCAGCTTTTCATATTCGTAACGCATTTCCTGCTCCACCAGCGATTTTTCAGCTTCCTGATTTCGGATAGAATCACGCATTTTAATAAAAAACTCGTAATGCTCCCAACCCTCTTTGTAACGGCCTTCTTTTTTGGCCACATCGCTCAAAATCTTGGACGCATTACTCATGGGTGACGGAAACCCTAATTCTTTGGACAACCCCAGGGATTTTTCAGCATATTGCTTAGCCTGTTTCTTATCACCCTGCATCAGCGCAATTTCACCCAGGTTGTTGTATGAATGAACAATCCCTTCTTTGTCAGCAATCTCCTCCTGAATGGCAAGCGCGCCCTGATGAAATGCCAAAGCCTTATCGATCTCTCCCTGCCGTTGGTATATCACCCCAAGACTACGGGATGTGGAGGCGACTCCCCGCTTATCTTCAAGCTCTTCATAGATTTTAAGCGACCGGTTCAGATAAACCAAAGCCATCGGGATGTTTTTCTGGCTTTCATAAATAAAGGCCAGGTTATTCAAAGAGTTGGCAATTCCTTTCCGGTCCCCTATTTTTTCCCTGATCTTCAAAGCCTTGTGATAATACTGCAAGGCCTTCTTCAGATTCTCCTGCTCATGATAGATGAGCCCGATGTTATTAGACGCCCGGGCAATCCCTTTCTCCTGATCCAGCTTCTCATAGAGCCTGAGCGACAAATGAAAATACTTCAGGGCATTAGCCACATCACCTTGATTGTTATAAATAAATCCGGTGTTGTTATACGTGTTGGCCAACGCAAACTCAAGCGTATTCTTCTCTTTTTCCGAGAGTTGTTCTTTGGCCAGGATGCTGATACAATCTTTGGAAATACTATCCCAATAACTCACCCGGAAAATCCAACCGGTCTCACCGATCATGAAACGCAGGTTGATCCTGGCCGTGTCCGATTTAGCCCTGGAAAGTAATTCCTTCAACGAATCGATTTCCTGTTGTTGCTCCGGAGCATACTGAGCCTCAGCCCCTAAAAACATAAAGAGGAATACGAGAACAACGATATGGTTGATCCATTTCACCCTAGAAAGGTATGAATAATTATCTAGATTCTGATTTTGTAGCCACAATCAAAATGCCCTTTCGGACACTCCTTTTTTCCGTGCAAACCACATGGCCGGCAATCCAACCGCTCTTGCACCTCAACAATGGTGGCATTATCCGACAACGGTGTGAACCCGAACGCAGGTATCGTAGAGCAAAAATAGGCAGTTACAGGAGCATTTACGGCGGAAGCGATGTGCAAAGGAGCCGAGTCGTTCACGTAGTTCATCGAAGCCGTCTGCATCAAGGCTGCCGATTCCAGAAAGGAAAGCTTTCCGGACAGGTTTTCGACTTTTTTGTGTTTTGACGCTGCTTTTATGGCTTCACATGCCGCAGCATCAGCTGGTCCTCCGAGTAGATAAACCGCTGTCCGGTCGTCCATTTTATCGATCAGTTTCACCCACTGTTCCCGTGGCAATTGCTTGGTAAACCAAACCGAAGTTGGTGCCATGCAAACATATTTCCCCGACTTATAGTCCGAAACCTTTTCATAATCCTGATTACTCGGATAAAGCCTCGGTTTTGCAGCATCATTGTCGGTCAGATGCGCGATCAGCTGCTGATTCCGTTGCACCTCATGGGTTCCGTCCCCAATAACATGCGGAATCTTTTTTGTGAAAGAAAAAGACAACGGATTCTTCTTGAAACCCAGTTTTTCTTTAGCTCCCGAGAAGGCCGTGATCAATCCGCTGGAGCTGAACCGGTGGAGGTTCACCACAACATCATATTGTTCATGCTTCACCGTTCTGCTCAGGCTTTTCAGGTTATCATATTTCTTCGATTTCTTATCCCAGATCAGCACCTCTTCGATATGAGGATTGTTTATCAGCAACGATTCATTGCCCTTTCGCAAAAGGAAATCAATGCGGGATTCGGGGTAGTAGTCCTTCAGTTTCTCCACAACGGCTGTTGCCAGGATCACATCTCCGATAAAGGCAGTCTGTATGACCAGGAACTTCTTCAATTAATCGAACAGGGATTTTTTCCGCTTACAGCGATCGATCGATTCGACAAATTTATCCATGGTCTTACTGTCGAGTGTTGCCCGGGCAGCGTCCTGAAAATAGGAGATCGCCTTATCATACTCTTCCAGCGCTTCGAACATGATGCCGTATTCGTTGTAGATCGTTGATTTGTTGATCCCTGAAACCTTCATCGCTTTTTCCAGCAACGTATTGAGATCATCCCAACGCTGCTCGGTCGACAACAGGATCGCATAATTATAATACACCGAAGGGTAATGCGGAGCCAACTCCAGGGCTTTCACATAATGCTCTTCGGCCTTCTGGAAATCCTGAAACTTGGTTTCGCACATCCATCCCAGGTGATTGTGAGCCTTACCGAAAGTCGGATTTTCTTTCAGGATGTTGTTCAGGGTTTCAAATGCGCGCTCAATGTAGCCGTCTTTGATGTCCAGATCGGCCAAATGAAACATGTCTTCTGATTTGATATTGATATCCATATTAAAATGATTAAACAGCTACATCATATTCACGCAGCGCGTCGTTTAACGAAGTTTTCAGGTCGGTACTGGCCTTGCGTTTCCCGATAATCAAAGCACAGGAAACATTGTAATCGCCCGCCGGGAAAGATTTGGTATAGGACCCGGGAATCACCACAGACCGCTCAGGCACTTCTCCTCTGTACTCAACCGGTTCAGAACCACTCACATCAATGATTTTGGTCGATTTGGTGAGCACCACATTCGCTCCCAACACCGCTTCCTTACGGACACGGACTCCTTCCACCACAATACACCGGGAACCGACAAAACAATCATCTTCAATAATCACGGGAGCCGCCTGTAACGGTTCCAGAACACCTCCAATCCCCACACCACCGCTCAGGTGTACGTTCTTTCCGATCTGTGCACACGAACCGACCGTTGCCCAGGTATCGACCATCGTTCCGGAATCTACATAGGCTCCGATATTCACATACGAAGGCATCATGATGACACCCGGAGCCAGGAAAGCTCCATAACGGGATACCGCATGGGGAACGACCCGGACTCCCAGCTCCGCATAATTGGTTTTCAACTTCATCTTATCATGGAACTCGAACGGACCGATCTCAATGGTTTGCATTTTCTGAATCGGAAAATAAAGTACAACGGCTTTTTTAACCCATTCGTTCACCTGCCATTGATCATCTTGAGGCTCAGCCACACGCAATTGGCCTTTGTCCAGCAGCTCAATAACTTCTTTTATCGCCCGCTGAACCTGATCATCTTTCAATAATTCCCGGTTATCCCAGGCCTTTTCAATCGTTGTTCTTAAATCGTTCATGTTATGTTGATGTAATTACTTTTTCTAAAACGGAGGTACTTCCTTCCCAGGTATAATTTTCCTTCACAAAGTTGTACCCATTCAACGCAATGCTGTTGTAAAGTTCTTGATTCTGCAATAACTGCACAATATGATTGGCGTAATCTTTAGGATTTTCACCGATTAACACGCTTTTGTTAGGTTCCGCATGCAAGGCATTATTGGCCAGTCTGGACGTGATGCATGGCCGCTTCATGGCCATCGCCTCCAACAGTTTGTTCTGAAGTCCCGTTCCGATCTGCATCGGCGCCACAAACACTTTCGACTTGGCATAGTACTCCGAAATATCTTCGACCCAACCGGTAACAATCACTTTGTCGGATCGTAATTTCTGCACCTTCGGACTCGGCTTTGCTCCTACAATGACCAGGTTGATATCAGGCAGCTTTTCCCAGGCCAGAGGCATGATGTCGTTCACCAGGTAAACCACACTATCCACATTGGGAGGATAAGCCATGTTTCCTGTAAAGATCAGATCGAATTGTTTAGGGAGTTCTTTAAACTGATAGGTTCCATAGTCCACGCCGTTGGGCACCACCACCATACTGTCGTTCCTGATGTTTACGATCAGGTTTCTGTCCTGCTCGGAAATAATCGTCAGATGATCGAACTCTTCGAAGATAAAATGTTCGTATCGCTTCAGCCTGGTGGTTTCGGTTTTCAGGAACCATTTCAGGTAAAACGGAGCTTCCTCCACCCGGCGTTCCATTCCCCGGGCAAGGGCATCCATGTAATCGAGGGTTTTCGGTATTTTTTTCCAGTTACGAACGTATTCGGTTACCCGGATCAACTGGCAGTAAATGTGATCCGGCTTGTGCTTTTCGATAAGCTGATCGATCCTGCGATGTGCCTTTTTATTGTAAAAATAAGCCACCTGAATCGACTGCCCGGAAAACAAAAGACTCCTGATCACATTCAGGTAGATCATAAACTTATACAGCCTAACCACCTCGATTTGAGCACAATACTCCGACAACTTATCAATGGAAGCCTGGTCGACTTTTTCGTCAGACAAGGCACACAGGATGATCTCGTGGTGTTTGGAAAGCTCCTTGATCTGGTGATAGGCACGCAGTTTATCTCCTTTTTCCAAAGGATAGGGAAACCTCGACAACAACACAAAAATCTTCATTTAGTTCAATGCTTTGATATACTGCACCAAATTATTGACAATTCGTTGATTATCATAATTTGAAACGATTAATTCTCTGGCATTCCGGGCAATGCGCTCTTTCTCTTCAGGATGCTCCCACAAGTACCGGATCTGAGTCATGAATTCCTCTGCCGTATCGGCGATCAGGATATGCTCTCCATCTACAACATCGATTCCTTCTGCTGCAATGGATGTAGCCACCACCGTCTTCTGCAAAGCCATCGCCTCCACGATCTTGATCCGCATCCCGCTTCCCGCAAACAAAGGCACCAGCATCATATCGTGTGCATTCATGAACTCATTGGCTTCCTCTACTTCTCCGATTACATGCACCTGTTTTTGTTTTAAGCGCAACAGCTCTTCCGGCATGTTTCTTCCTGCCAAATAAAATCCCGCATTTTGAGAATCATCCTGCAGTCCGGGCCACACTTGTTTCAACAACCAGTTAATCCCGTTCAGGTTGGGCGACCAGTCCATGCTTCCGATATGAAAGCAACTGTTGGGATATTCAGCGGATTGGGGCTCATAGTTCGACACGTTGATTCCGAAAGGCACAACAGTAACAGGCTTTGTGGCACCAAGCTCTTTCAGGAGATCCTGATCTTTCGAAGTAATCGCCGCAATGGCATCCACCCGGTTAATGATATCGGATTCATATTTCTTCAGGCGCGAAGACAGTAATCTGAGGTACGAGCGTTTAGGGCCTTTCTCCAGCATTGCATTGCGTTGCCAGATTTCAAACTCCACATTGTGAGCCCGGTAAAGAACCCGTGCTTCGGAATGTTTTCTGATTATTTCCAGATAAGGTGTAACGTAAAGACTTTCCAAAATAACGGCATCATAGACTGCAGCCTGAAGGGTTTGAGCAATTAACGCCTCAAATTCGGGCGCATCGAACCGTTCAATGTTGTAGGAATTTGAGGAGAACAGATTCAAAAAAGCGTCTTTCACTTTAACCTGAGTATCGATAAAAACATGTTCAATCCCGGTCTTTTTCATGTAGGCTTCACCCATCAAATCAGGCTGAAACGGATGTTTTTGCGTAGCAAGGGTCAGTACTTTCACCTCGATTCCGGCCTGAATCAATCCTTGTGTGATGTTATTCATGGCTTTACAGCCTCCATCAACAGCAGGGATCGGTGGTTTGGAACAGATCTGCAACACTCTCATCAGGCGCTTGCTTTTCGTTTAAACAGTTTGACCAAGAAGGCTTTATAGGCTCCGAAATTGAACATCTCGGAATCGGTCGTTGCTTTGTAGGTAAAGAACATGCCAAGCGGCAATAACACAATGGTAGACAACCACATCCCGATGTATGGCGGCAGTACCAGCTCTTTCACCATATCCTCTCCGGTAATGGAAAGCACCCAGAAAAACAGGAAGAAAATCACCGAAATCACGACAGGCATTCCTAATCCTCCTTTTTTTACAATGGCTCCCAAAGGTGCCCCGATCAGGAACATAATGAAACAGGCAAACGAAAAGGTAAACTTGCGATGCCATTCGATCTGCATCCGCGCAATGTCTTTGGTCCGGATCAGGGTTTCGGTCGCCGCGGAACCGGCACGACCTTTATTTACCCGGGCATTATTGAGTGCAATGTTGTAGATCTGATTCCAGTCCAGGGCTTTCTTTACCGTATTCGAGTCCGGTTTGATCTCCTTAACATCGTCATAGCGGGCATGCTTTCCGGTATAAATCGTATCGTTGAACAGGAAGGAATTATTCATCAGTTTCACATAACCCTCCACAGCCTCATCGTATTCGCGCCGAAGGGTATCGGTCTTGTGGTCCAACTGTTTTAGATTAAAGAGGCGGTAATCGTGCTTAAAAGCATCCTCATCCGTCCTGTTGAATTCGAACCCGGCCAGACTGATCCTGATCTCATTCTCTTCGAAAGAAAAGCGTGAAAGCGGATAGACCTTACTTCGGGTCGTCTCATTCTGATCGTGGTAATCGGTTCCGTAGAACATCCGGATGGAAAAGTAGGATTGATCTTCCGCCATTTTCATGATGGCCGAATCGGCAATGGTCAGCTTACGGTTCCCGTCGTTGTTGGTGTGATCGTAGATCATCACATCCTTCAGCATTTCATCGCCATTATCCAGCCTGGTTTTATCCTTCACGCGGATCACATAGCCGTCGATCTGATTGTAGAAAACACCGGGAAGAATGTTCACCGCCGGTTTTTTACTCCGGATATCGTAAAGCAGGGAAAAGAACTTCAGGTTCGCCACAGGCATCACATAATTGGCAAACAAAAAAGCCGTAATGCAAAGTCCGACTATAAAAACGATCAGGGGACGCATCACCTTTTGCAGGGAAATCCCTGCCGCCTTGCAGGAAACCAACTCGAAATGCTCTCCCAAATTCCCGAAGGTCATTAGCGAAGCTAGCAATACCGAAAGCGGCAATGCCAGAGGAACCACATTCGCCGAAGAATACAACAGCAGTTCGGCGATAATGTACCATTCGATCCCCTTTCCGATCATCTCATCCACATACAACCAGATGAACTGCATCAGCAGCACAAATACGGCAATGAAGAAAGTCAGGATAAAAGGACCTATGAACGACTTTAATATGAACTTGTCTAGCGTTTTCAAAACTGGTATTGTGCCAACAAATATAAAGAATAGCTGGTACTTGAAGCTTAACGTCAGGGATAAGTTTATCGTATAAAAAAACGCTGCTAAATGAGCAGCGTTTCTATTTTAGTTTGGATCGATCTTATTTAAACTGACCGGCTACGACCAGGTCTTTCGTTCCGTGTGTCCAGGAATAGAATCCTTCTCCGGATTTCACCCCCATTTTACCGGCAGTAACCATGTTTACCAACAAAGGACATGGCGCGTATTTCGGGTTTCCGAATCCTTCGTAAAGCACGTTCAGAATAGACAGGCAAACGTCCAGTCCGATGAAGTCGGCCAATTGCAACGGACCCATCGGATGAGCCATACCCAGTTTCATGACCGTATCGATCTCTTCCACACCGGCTACACCTTCGTGCAGGGTAATGATCGCTTCATTGATCATCGGCATCAGAATACGGTTTGCTACGAATCCGGGGTAATCGTTCACCTCCACAGGTACTTTTCCTAATTTTTTAGACAACTCCATGATGGTATTGGTCACTTCGTCGGAAGTGGAATACCCACGGATGATCTCGACCAGTTTCATCACCGGAACCGGGTTCATGAAGTGCATCCCGATCACTTTATCGGGGCGATTGGTTACCGCGGCAATCTTCGTGATGGAAATGGACGATGTATTGGATGCCAGAATCACGTTCTCGCTGGTGGCATCGTTGATGGATTTGAAGATCTTTAATTTCAGGTCTACATTTTCAGTGGCTGCTTCAACAACCAGATCAACGGAACCTACCCCCTGTGCCATATCGGTGAAGGTGGTAATGTTCCCTAAGGTTGCTGCTTTATCTGCTTCTGTGATTTTTTCTTTGGCGATCATCCTGTCGAGGTTCTTCCCGATGGTGGCAATGGCTCTGTCCAAAGCATCCTGGGAAATGTCGATCAGGTTGACGTTATATCCGGATTGAGCAAATACGTGGGCAATTCCGTTACCCATTGTTCCTGCTCCGATTACTGCTACGTTTTTCATGTATTTAGTTTAGTGAGTTATTAATGTCCTTTTGCTGCAATGTACCGCTCGGCCTCCAGGGCTGCCATACATCCTGTTCCTGCGGCGGTAATGGCCTGACGGTAGGTTCTGTCGGCCGCATCACCACAAACGAATACGCCGGCCACATTGGTTTTAGGTGTTCCCGGTTGAGCATACTTGATGTAGCCTTGTTCATCCAGATCAATGTAATCGGCAAACACTTGAGTATTCGGAGTATGTCCGATCGCCACGAAGAATCCGGTACACGGAATCTCTTTGGTTTCTCCGGTCTGGTTATTTTTCACACGAACGCCGGTTACCAGGTCATTTTCTCCCAGAATTTCTTCGGTTTCCGTATTGTAGAGAATCTCAATGTTCGGGGTATTCTGTACACGTTCCGCCATGATCTTGGAAGCTCTGAACTCATTCCTGCGCACCAGCATGGTTACTTTGGTACAGATGTTCGATAAGTAATGTGCTTCTTCACATGCTGAATCTCCTGCTCCCACGATTACGGTTTCCTGTCCGCGGTAAAAGAATCCGTCGCACACCGCACAAGCCGAAACACCACCTCCCAGTTTCAGGTAATGTTGTTCGGATGGCAGGTTCAGGTATTTGGCAGAAGCACCGGTAGCAATGATTACGGTTTGCGCATGAATCTCTTTGGAATCGTCTACCCATACTTTGTGCACATCTCCGCTAAAGTCCACTTTGGTTACCCAACCGTTACGAATATCGGTATCAAAGCGCTTGGCCTGAGCTTCCAGTTGCATCATCATTTCGGGGCCGGTTACGCCTTCGGGATAACCCGGAAAGTTTTCCACCTCATTGGTTGTGGTTAATTGTCCACCGGGCTGCATACCCTGATACAAAACGGGATTTAAATTAGCTCGGGAAGCGTAGATCGCGGCCGTGTATCCGGCAGGACCGGAACCGATGATCAGGCATTTTACTTTTTCGATTTCTTCTGACATGTTATCTTTATTTTTTAATACCTAAGAATTTACAGGCATTAAAATTAACCTTATTTCTAAAGTTTACAAAGTCAAAAAAATCAGTTTTTTCAACTTTTTTAATCCTGAAGGACGATGGTGTCGAAAGAGGCACCATAACCACCCCACACACCAAGGCCTCCACCCTGAATGTTAGTCTTTACGGTCGTTGGTGCTGCAAACGGATTGGCATTATTGAACGCTGCCGTTTCGAATGTCTCCCAAAACTCAAAGTGAGGCAGGTCGATGGTGCAGAACTTTACGAAAACCGTATCTCCCTGCAGAAAATACTCGGAAGTTTCGTTGTTATCTTCCACTGCTGTTGAATTCGGCTCATGCCCTCTGAAGATGAAGGCATTAAAAGTTAACCCGTTCAGTAATTTATCATCCCACACGGAACCGTCTGCCGGAAGGAACCGGCCGTCCTTTCCTTTGCGTTGGGTAAAAATCCGATACGCATTGCCGTACTCCGGCGGGTCGGTCTGGTTAAACCACAAGTATCCGTAATTGGAAAATCCGGGTTGATCTTCGTAATAGTAATAGTTCATGGCGATCGGTGCGGGAATGGTGGTACTGGCCGACAAATCATGCCCTTCTGCCTGAATACTCAGGGTATATGTCTTCCCCACTTCACCGAAAATGGAGGTATTGAGCGTGGTATACAAACAGAAGCCGAAGGTTTTGATGTCGATCACCGAAATACCGATCAACACTGAAATCTCATCCAGCAGGGAATCCGGTAAATTTTCGGTACAGAGTTCCTGCAACTGAACGGAGTTGGTTCCATTCGATACGGTAACAATGGCATCGTGCACGAAAATATTTTTCAGGGTATTGATATCCGTCGGGGCGAAATAATCGGAAGAACGGGTCAGCAATACGAACGGCGGCTGATTTTGTTCAATCGCTCCTTCTACCACCAGTTTTTCGGTCGTTAACGGAATTTCCACATCGATCTCTTTCTCGCAAGATGCAAGAAACAAGACCATTGACACCAGAAAGATATTTTTAATTGTTTTCATGTCTCTTATTTTTTGTGTACACGATTAATCCTGCTATTAAAATGGCTACCCATAAACCGTGAATCATATATGATTGCCCAAAACATAAACTTAAACCCAACCCTATTGCTATACTTAGCCCAAATATGCTACCCGTTTTCATTCTCTAAAAACTAAAGTTCCACGTTACGGAAGGAATGATCCCGAAGAGCGAAACCTGCTTGGCCATAATATCCAGGCTTCCTTCGTAAATGTTTCCTTCGCTGGTAAAGTATATGAAATAGGGATTTTGCCTGTTGTACACGTTATATACGGAGAAGTTCCAGCTTGATTTAAACTTCTTTTCTTCTTTTCCTTTCAGGGTCAGGGATAAATCCATACGGTGATATGGTGCCATGCGGTACCAGTTCCGCTCCCCGTATTCGTTCACCAGCTGGCCGTTCACAAAATAC
The DNA here is from genome assembly GCA_020435335.1 of Flavobacteriales bacterium. GTDB lineage: Bacteria > Bacteroidota > Bacteroidia > Flavobacteriales_E > Vicingaceae. The sequence goes on from JAGQZT010000096.1 coordinate 18,608, forward strand.
CTGGAAACAGGCAAGGTCAACGCATTTCCTGTGGCATATACCCAGGTGGCTCCCAGGCTCCATCGCTTGGATAATTCCCAGGTCAGCACTATCGAAGCATCGTGCCGGCGATCGTAACGGGTGTAAAAATCCAGCCCATTGTTCAACTCCTCGAAATTTCGTTTGGTCCATGACAAGGTATATCCGATCCAGCCATTGAGCTTGCCGTAACGTTTTTTGAAGAACAACTCGGCTCCGTATGACCAACCCCGCCCGAATGTAAAGGCATTGTCCACATTGTTTCCGGCATTGTCTTTCGGCAAGGCCCCGTCTTTATATTCGATCTGATTCTGCATGTCCTTATAGTACATCTCAATGGACGTTTCATACTTGTTTTCTTTCAGGTTTTTAAAGTACCCTACCGCATATTGCGTGGAGAATTGCGGTGCAACCAGGTCGGTACTCGGCACCCACACATCGGTCGGCAACGAAACCGAAGCAAAGGATGCCAAATGAATGTATTGATAGTTCTGCGTGAAGGATGCTTTTACCGAATTGGCATCATTGAAGGCATAGCGCATGGTGAATCGCGGCTCCAGTCCGTGATAAAATTTTACCGTTTCTCCTTTGTCGTACACCACCGTGTCTTTCGGGTTCCCGAATTCATCGTTGTTGTAACGCTTAAAAGGTCCCACATGCTGGAAGGCCGAGTACCGCAGACCGCCGTGTACTTTCAACTTCTCGTTGATGTCCCAGTCATCCGACAAATAAAGCGCCATGTCGTTGGCATAATTGATCACGATATCGCCGGTATTGAATTCCACATCGCCAGATTCTGCCGTGGCATTACTCGGAATGAATTTATGGAAGATGTAGTTCGCTCCGAACTTTACATTGTGCAGGATCGAAGGCAGGTAATTGAAATCGAGTTTGGCATTCCAATCCCGGATTCCCGAATAGAGTTTGAACTCAAAATCATTTTGCCCCAATTCCACTTCAAATTTATAATTCGTGTAGATGGCCGATGTATTGAGGAATAGTTTGTCGTTGAACAGGTGGTTCCAACGCAGGGAGACGGTTGAATTTCCCCAGGGTGTGTTCATGGAGAAACCGTCATCTTTGTTAACGAAGGTAAAGACATCCCTTCCAAAATAGCCGCTCAGGTACAGGCGGTCTTTACGGGAGAGTATGTAGTTAAACTTAGCATTCAGGTCATAGAAATAATAGTTACTGCCTTTGAATTTAGAGGAATCGCTGATAAAAGGCTGTACCAGATCACCGATGTAAGTCCGCCGGCCGGAAATGATAAAGGATGCCGTGTCTTTTTTGATCGGTCCCTGCACCGTTAAACGGGACGAAATCAATCCGATCCCGCCGTCCACTTTGTATTCTTTGAAATTTCCGTCATTCATCGTAATATCAAGTACGGATGACAGTCGGCCTCCATATTCGGCAGGCATACCGCCTTTGATCAGTTTGATGTCTTTAATGGCATCGGCATTGAATACCGAGAAGAACCCGAATAAATGCGAGGCGTTATAGATCGCGGCTCCGTCCAGCAGGATCAGGTTTTGATCAGGACCACCGCCACGGACATAAAACCCGGCATTTCCTTCACCGGCCGATTGTACCCCGGGAAGCAACTGGATGGTTTTCAACACATCGATCTCCCCAAAGATAGCCGGCAGGGATTTCACCTTCTGCACCTCCAGCTCAACCGTACTCATAACCGCCTCCTGGGTGTTCTTATCTTCGCGCTCTCCCACCACCTTAAATTCTTCCGTGGTGATCACATCCTCCTCAATCTCGAAATTGAATTGCAGATTTTTGTTGAGCGTAACTTTCTTTTCAATGTCTTTATAACCCACATACGATACCACCATCGTATAATCCCCTTCCTGAATGGTAATGGAATAAAACCCGTAAGCATTGGTGGTTGTCCCTTTTAAGAGTTCCTTGATGTAAACGGTTGCCCCGATCGAATTCTCTCCGTTGGAAATGTCTTTTACATAGCCGCTGATGGTGTACTTTTTTTGCGCAAAAGCACCCGTTGCAGCAACGAAGACTAAAAAAAGTATGACTATAAATCTGTTCACTCTACACGAAATAACTATTTTTGACCTCGCAAAATTAAGACTTAAAACATGGAGTCTGCTTGCAAAATATGTTAAAAGTTCGGGATGTAGCTCAGCTCGGTTAGAGTACACGTCTGGGGGGCGTGGGGTCGCTGGTTCGAATCCAGTCATCCCGACCACGCTAAAGAAGCTTTGAATCGTCAAAGCTTCTTTGATTTTCAGTAATTTTGACACCATGAATCTTCAAGGAAAAAATATGCAGTTGCTGGCCAAAACATCATTCGGTCTCGAAGAGGTTTTGGCTAAAGAATTGCGGGATTTGGGTGTTAATGAATTGAGTATCATCAACAGAGCGGTTTCTTTTACGGGCGACCTCGAAATGCTTTACAAAGCCAACATCTGGCTGAGAACCGCGAACCGCATCCTGCTTCCTATTCATCAATTCAGGATCAGCAGCATCGACGACCTCTACAACCAATGTAAAAAGATCGCCTGGGAAGATTATTTTGGGGTTGATCAATCCTTTGCCATCGATGCTACCGTTTTCTCCAAATTATTTAAACATACGCAGTTCGCTGCCTACCGAAGCAAGGATGCCATCGCAGACCGGTTCCGGGATCGATTCGGCAAACGCCCGAACGTGGAGAAAGATCATCCCGATGTCCGCATCAACATCCACATTGATACCCTGAACCAGGTAACCATCAGCCTCGACAGCTCCGGCGATCCGTTATTCAAACGGGGCTATCGCGACAGCCGAAGCATCGCTCCGTTAAAAGAAGACCTGGCTGCGGGGCTCATCCTCCTCTCGGAATGGGATAAAAACTCGCATTTTGTCGATCTATTCTGCGGATCGGGTACCCTCCTCATCGAAGCCGCCCTGATCGCCAACAACATTCCTCCCAACATCAACCGGGCGGTATTCGGCTTCATGAACTGGAAAAACTTCGATGAAAAATTATTCGATCAGGTGGTTGAAGAAGCCCTGAATCAGGAAGTTGATTTTAAGTATGACATCATTGGTATCGAGATCGACGGACGGGTGATGGGCATGAGCCGGGCTAACATCCAGGCGGCAGGACTTACCGATAAAATCCGTTTATTTAAGCGCGACTTCAAGGATTTCAAACCGCCTCATGGTGATGGCATCATCGTCTCCAACCCGCCTTACGGGGAACGCATCGGTGAAAATGTAGATGATCTCTACAAACAACTGGGCGACACATTCAAGGAAAGATACGACGGCTGGAGCGGCTGGATCATCAGCTCGAATATGGAAGCCCTGAAAAAGGTTGGCCTGCGTCCTTCGAGAAAAATCAAATTATACAACGGCAGCCTCGAATGCCGGTTCATGAAGTACGACATGTACAAAGGCACCAAGAAAATACACAAATTACAAGACCCAGACTCTAAATAAAACCGTACTTTAGAAGGATAAAAACTCCTCGTTTAGGAGGGTATTTTTGAATCGATTATGAAAAGAATAGGCGTTTTTACATCAGGTGGAGATTCTCCGGGCATGAACGCTGCCGTGAGAGCGGTGGTTCGAACCTGCTTCTACAATAACGTGCAGGTTTTTGGCATTTACGAAGGTTACAAAGGACTGATCGAAGGCAACATCAAAGAACTGCAATCGAGTGATGTGAGCAACATCATTCAACGGGGCGGAACCATCCTGAAAAGCGCCCGCTGCAAAGAATTCCACCTGACGGAAGGCCGACAAAAAGCGTTTGAAAACATTCAACGATTCGAACTCGACGGCATTGTTGCCATTGGTGGCGACGGAACCTTTACCGGAGCCAGCATCTTCAACAAGGAGCATAACATTCCCTTTATCGGAATTCCGGGAACGATTGATAACGACTTATACGGCACCGATAACTGCATCGGTTACGATACAGCTCTCAATACCGTAATCGAAGCGGTAGACAAAATCCGCGATACGGCCAGCTCGCACAACCGCCTCTTTTTGGTGGAAGTGATGGGGCGCGATGCCGGATTCATTGCCCTGCGCAGCGGCATCGGGGTTGGCGCCGAAGCCATCCTCATCCCGGAAACGCAGACCTACATCAACGAACTGGTGGATAAACTCGAAAGCGGCAAAAAGAAGCACAAACAAAGCATGATCGTGATCGTGGCCGAAGGCGATGATGCCGGCAATGCCCATGAGATTGCCGAAAAGCTGAAAGGCAAGTGCCCTGCTTACGACACCCGCGTAACGGTTCTGGGTCATATCCAGCGTGGCGGAAGCCCTTCCGCTGCCGACCGCGTTTTAGCAAGCCACCTGGGCTATGCCGCCGTGAATGCATTGCTGGCCGGTAAGACCAACGTGATGGTTGGCATTGTAAACAAGGAAGTGGCTTATACGCCTTTCGAGAAAGCCATCAAACACCACCGGGAAATCAATAAAAACCTACTGGAACTGGCCGAAGTGCTGTCTTGTTAATGAAAACCATTTTCATAGACGTCATATTACCCCTCTCCATTCCTAACCTGTACACCTACCGGTTACCGGAGGAACTGAATGCACACATCCAGATCGGACAACGTGTGGTCGTGCCCTTCGGCAAAGGCCGCAAACTCTATTCGGCCCTGGTTAAACACATCCACCACACGCCTCCTGCCGAATACCAGGCCAAGTACGTGGAATCGCTGCTCGACGAAGCGCCCATCGTGAACGAAAAACAACTGGAACACTGGGAGTGGATCAATAACTACTACCTCGCCTATCCCGGCGACGTGTTTAACGCCGCTCTTCCTGGAGCTTTAAAACTGGCCAGTGAAACCAAAGTCCTGCTGAACGGCGACTACGACGGCGACATCAACGACCTGACCGACAACGAATACCTGATCCTCGAGGCTCTGGAAGTGAGGCAAGTACTCACCCTCCAGGAAATTGCCGAGATCCTCAACATCAAGCACGTACACCGCATCGTGAAATCCCTCATCGAGAAACGGGTGATCGTGGTGGAAGAAGACATCAAACGCAAGTATAAACCGAAGATCGTGCAATATGTACGGTTCACCGAACAGGCCGATAACGAGGAAAACCTGAAAGTAATCTTTGATGACCTGAGCCGAGCCAGCAAACAGCTGGAAGCACTTATGAGTTTCATTCACCTTTCCAAACGCTACGACAAGCCCCAGCCCGTGAAGAAACTCGACCTCCAAAAGGTGGTGAATGCTACCGCTTCGGTGATCAATCAACTGGTCAAAAAGAACGTGTTCGAGGTGTACGACGTGCAGGAAGACCGCATCGGCGATTACATGAAAGAGCTCGAAGGCGAGAAGACCCTGAACGAACACCAACAGAAAGCTTACAGTGAGATCAAGGAGCAGCTTCAGGACAAAGATGTGGTACTCCTTCATGGCGTGACGGGTTCCGGCAAGACCGAGATATACATCAAACTGATTCAGGAAGCTGTGGCCAAAGGACAGCAGGTGCTGTACCTCCTTCCGGAGATTGCCCTCACCACACAACTCATTGCCCGTTTGCAGAAGGTATTCGGCGATGTGATCGGCGTGTATCACTCCAAATTCAACGAGAATGAACGGGTGGAAATCTGGAACAGCGTACTGAATTTCGGACATACGAAATCAAGCAAATTCCAGGTGATCATGGGTGCGCGCTCATCCATGTTTCTGCCGTACAGCAACCTCGGACTCATCATCGTTGATGAAGAGCATGAAAACAGCTTCAAACAGTACGAGCCGGCTCCCCGGTACAATGCCCGTGATGCCTCGATCGTGCTGGCGCACATTCATCAGGCCAAGGTGATCATGGGATCGGCCACACCCGCTGTGGAAAGCTACTGGAATGCCCTGGAAGGCAAGTACGGCTTGGTGGAACTCACTCAGCGGCATGGTGGGGTGATGCTCCCCGAGGTGTTGTGTGCCGACATCAAGGAAGCCACCCGCAAGAAACAAATGAAGGCCCATTTTTCGCCACTCCTGATGGAGCTGATGGAAGATGCTTTCAAGAACAAGGAACAGGTGATCCTCTTCCAGAACCGGCGGGGTTATGCGCCTTACCTCATCTGTGAGGAATGTGGCCACGTGCCGGAATGCAACAACTGCGACGTTTCACTCACCTACCACAAATTCTCCAATTTGCTGAAGTGCCACTACTGTGGTAACAGCAAACCCATGCCAACCTCCTGTACGGCCTGCGGCAGCACACGGGTTACCCTGAAAGGTTTCGGCACGGAACAGATCGAAGAGGAATTGTCGCTCCTCTTCCCCAAGCTGAAAGTCGCCCGGATGGATGCCGACACCACCCGAACAAAAAATGCCTACCAAAACCTGATCACTGACTTTGAAGAAGGCAACATTGATGTGCTGGTCGGCACGCAGATGGTGACCAAAGGACTCGACTTCGACAACGTATCGGTGGTAGGCATCATGAATGCCGACAACATGCTCAACTTTCCGGATTTCAGGGCTTTTGAGCGCTCCTACCAGCTGATGAGCCAGGTAAGCGGACGAGCAGGACGAAAGAGCAAACGCGGCAAGGTACTGATTCAGACCTACGATCCCTACCATACCATCATCCGGCAGGTGATCGACCACGACTATCTGGGGATGTACAAGGATGAGATCGGACACCGAAAGCAGTTCCATTATCCGCCTTTCGTGCGGCTGATCCACTTTACGCTGAAGCACCGCGACAAGGATGTATTGAATGCCGGAGCGGATGAATTTGCAGCGGATCTGAAAAAGCACTTCGGCGAACGGGTACTCGGCCCCGACTTTCCGGTGATTGCCCGGATCCGGAATATGTATCACAAGAACATCCTGTTAAAGGTGGAACGCGAATTATCGGTGAAGAAGACCCGGGAAATTATTCTGGAGATCAAAAATAATTTTGAAACGTTTAGCGTAAATAAGAGTATAAGAATTGCGATTGACGTTGACCCTTTATGACCAAATTAACTTTCTTGATAACAGCCCTCCTGCTCTTCCTGCATCCGGTTCCGGACAACAAATGGAAACTGGAAAAGGATAAGAACAACATCAAGGTGTATTCGCATATTCCTGAGGGTTCGGAATTGAAGGAAATCCGCATGGTGAGTAAAGCAAATGCAGACCTTTCGCATGCGGTGTCGGTGCTGATGGATGTGGAAGGCTATTCGAAATGGATCTACAACTGCCGCAGTGCCAAGATCGTGAAACACGTCAAGGAGCGGGAGATCATTTACTACAGCGTTACAGCCGCTCCGTGGCCCCTCATTGACCGGGATTTGGTGGTGCACAACAAAATCTACCAGAACCCGAAGACCAAAGCCGTATTTTCCCAGTCGATGGCAACGACCGATGTGCTGGCTCCCGTTCCCGGTAAAATCCGGATCACCGACCTCTATGGTTTATGGAAATTCACCCCGCTCGGAAATGGCGAGATCGAGATCGAATACTACATCCGTGTCGATCCGGCAGGCATTCTACCCCCCTGGGTAGTGAATATGTTCATCTCCACCGGTCCATACCAGTCCATGCTCAAGTTCAAGGAACAACTGAAAAAAGAAGAACATCAGGTGAAGCTCGATTTCATCGAGGAATAAACAACCTCCCGAGCCCGGTCTGCACTTACGAGATCAATAAGCCTCAATATACATACTCGACACAGCAGAAGCTCTGAAAAACCCGAGAGCTCCGTTACTCACATTCGAAGGGATATTGGCCGGAGGTCCTGAAAAAAGATCTCCGTTATATTGTGTTTCAAGCGCTATCGCCAGTAAAAAGTCGTAGTAACTCCTGGATATGGAATGCATTTCTATCGCTATTTTTAACGTATCTGCTTGCGGCAAATCACTAAGCAGAATCTCCTGAAATTCAAATCCTGCTATGTAGTTTCCATCTACAAATTCATCTGTAACGAACATAATATCATTCACATCTTCGGTATAATCAATTCCATTGATGTTAACCAGCCACATGTAATTATTCCCTACCCCGGCCGGTTCCGGTCCGTAATGTGAAAGAATAAGCACATCTTCATCCTCAAAATTCAACCCCACATCCAGCAGAACCGTATCAATCGGCGCCACAGACTCCAGGGTGGATTCAGCGGTATAAAACTGATTATCCGCCGTGGTGATGTTTAACGTATAGGTCCTGCCAATTACCCCTGCATAACTCGCTGATGTCTGATACACTCCCGGTGAAGTTTCGGTAAGCGTATGGGTAGTAATGCCATCTGTAATGGTAACGGTAGCCCCCTCTTCTCTTGGGGCAGGTTGATTTTCATAGTAACTGGTTGTCCGCGTTAGTTCAATGGTATGCGCTTTCGCCTGATCGGTAATACTTCCTTCCACGACCAACCTCGAATTCTCCTGATCATTTAATTCGAAATCAATTTTCTTTTGGCATGAAACCAGGATCATGGTAGAAAGTAAAAACAGGATGTAAGGTCTATTTCGCATCGAATTAAAATTTAAAGTTGTAAGAAATGGAAGGAATGATCTCAAAGAAGTAAATCATGTGAGCCTCCGTAACCGTTGGGTTATCCTCATTCTGTCTGAACACAATTGAAAAGGCATTTTGCCGTCTGTAAACGTTATAAACAGAAAAATTCCAGTTGCTTTCATACTTCCATCTGGGCTTCCCATTTTTCTTCGGAGGCTTTTGATCCCATTTTTTACCATATAAGGTAAGCGACAGGTCGAATCTGTGAAATGCCGGCATCCGTTCCGCATTTCTGTCCGAAAAAACGGGCACCACATTTCCCTTGTACTCGAAACGGCCGGTTGGAACCGTGATTGCCTGCCCTGTAGCAAACACCCAATTGCTGGAAATATTAACCCTTTCATTCAAGTCGTATGAGGCAACGACTGAAATATCGTGTGTCCTGTCGTAAGGAGCAAAATATGCTTTACCATTGTTAATTTCAGGGATTTCTCTTTTCGTTTGAGAATAAGTATAGCCAACCCAGCCGGTAAACTGTCCCTTTTGTTTTTTCAGCAAAACCTCAGCTCCGTAAGAATAGGAATCACCAAACCGTAATTCGCCCTCCAGGTATTTATTCAGCAGCAGCTCCGCATGATCTCTAAAATCAATGGTGTTGTACATTTTTTTGTAGTACACTTCCAACGATGTTTCAAACGTATTTTCTTTGAAATTTCTGAAATACCCCAAAGCTACCTGATCGGCCAATTGCGGTTCAACCAGCAACGAACTCGAAAACCAAACGCTCAAAGGAGATGAAGACGTTGAATTATTGGCCTGATGCAAATACTGGGTCATTCTGTTGTAAGTTGCTTTTAAAGAGGCATTTTCATTCAGCATGTACCGGATACTCAACCGGGGTTCAAGGTTAAAATAACTATTAAATATTCCTCCCGAATTAGTCACCGTATCCTGAACCTGGTAAACATCCGGGTTACTGGTATCAAACACATAAGAGGTATCTACCCCTACATTCTGGAATAATGATGCTCTTAATCCGTAATGAACTCTCAGTCTTTTCGAAAGGTCCTGCTCGTTACTGATGTAGGCGGCATGTTCCAAGGCATATTTATCCGGCAATATAAAATCGTTGAAGATGCTCTGATCCAATGATTTTACTTTTCCGGGTTTAAACGTATGATGTATCGAGTTAACACCGAATCTTAATGTGTTTTTCGGATTGGCATAGTAGGTAAAATCGGCTTTCACACTTTTATCTATGATCCGGGATGTCCATTCGAAAGCTTCCGTACCTTCCGGCACACCTAAGTTGTAATCAAAATTGCTGTATATTAACGTGAAGTTTGAAAACAGTTTATTTGTAAACAAATGATTCCATCTTAATGTTCCGGTGGCATTCCCCCAATGCATGCCGAATTCATCTCCGAATCGAAATACATCCCGGCCAAAATAACCCGACAGATACAGTTTATTATTCTCATTGATCTGGTAGTTTACCTTGGCATTTAAATCATAAAAATAAAGCTGATTTTCCCGCAGGGCCGTGTCGCTGGACAGTTTTAAAAACAAATCGGCGTAAGTTCTCCTTGCGGAAATGATAAAGGAGCTTTTATCCTTTTGAATCGGTCCCTCCAGTGTTAGCCTGCTTGCTATCAACCCCAATCCGCCGGAAACACTCATCTGCTTGGAGTTACCTTCTTTCATATGAATATCCAGTAAAGAGGATAACCTTCCGCCATACCGGGCAGGAATACCTCCTTTATAAATTTGCAAATCTTTAATCGCATCCTGATTGAATACGGAAAAGAATCCCAAAAAATGGGACGGGTTGTATACCGGAGCTTCATCTAATAGAATTAGATTTTGATCCGACGAGCCCCCTCTGACAAAAAAACCGGTTGTTCCTTCTCCTCCCGACTGAACACCGGGCAACAATTGTATCGTTTTCAACACATCGACTTCGCCAAAAAGTGCAGGTATTTTTTTTACCTTTTCCATTTTCAGCGTAACCGTACTCATTTCCGTTTCTTCTACATTTTTTTGCTCTTTTTCAGCAGTCACTTCAAATGTTTCAATAGCAACGGAGCTATTTTCCAGTTCTAAATTCAACTTCATGTCTTCGGTTACATCAATCGTTTTGATTACCGAAGTATATCCAATGTACGAGATGGTAAACGTATATTTCCCTTCCGGCAGGGTTAAGGAGTAAAAACCATAGATATTGGATACCGTTCCCGACTTGATCTCATCCACATAGATGGTAGCTCCTATCAGTGCTTCACCATCGGCAGCATCTTTTAGCACACCACTGATGGTATGCTTTTCTTGAGAAAACCCATTAATCGCTAGAAAACAGCCGATCAATACCCCTAAATACCCTTTTAACATATTGCCTTTTGCGTGAGACGCTTCACCTATCATATTTGTTACAACAAATTTGAAATTAATTTTTTTAATGCGCGAACTGTTTTTTGTGAACGGAAGGTTTTGCTGATAAAAGGTCACATCCCATCCATGTCGAAATCGTCGTAATCACGATCCCGCTGGCGCTTCTTCTTCTGATTGATGCGGTAGGTAAAATTAACCCGGAAATAACGGGATCGCCACTGGTGTTCATCTTCCGACACGAAGTTCTCCCCGAAGGATGTGCTTCTGCGTTTTCGGGTGTTGAAGAGGTCTTTCACATTGAATGTAAACGTACCGTTTCCTTTCAGGCAATCGAAGGTCAACCCCAAATCAAGGGAATAACGTGCCAGGGTCTCTCCCTGAGGAGATTGCTGCGGCGCCTGGTAATTGAAAGATGCCTGAAAACCGTAATCCTTTTTGATGGTCCACTTGGAGTTCAGTTTGGTATTCCAGGCCAAAGCATCGCTGTTGTAGGAAACCTGATCGTACAGCCCTTCGCGGATGGAACGGTAAAAATTAAAACTTCCGCGCAGGTTCCACCAGTCATTGATCTCTTGCGAACCCGAGAATTCTACTCCGTAAGCGTCTTCTATACCTAAATTGATCGGATAACGCTTGGTCACCCCCTCAACATCGGCGAATGTAATCCGCTCAATCACATCCGTGGTAAAACGGTAGTACACGCTGGTCAGGAAAGAGCCTTTATCCCAGTTCTTCAGATAACCGACTTCGTAGGCATCGGTATATTCCGGATTCAGGTTCGGGTTTCCGGAGAAATTACTACGGGAATCCGTGTAACTGAAAAACGGCAACATGTACCAGTGGCGCGGGCGTTGAATTCGCTTGCTGTAACTCACCTGGAAGGAATGATCTTTTTTCAGTTCGTAGTTCAGGTGTACACTCGGGAAGAAATTGAGGTAGTCCCGGTAGTTCGTCTCGTTGGTTCCCAACAGATCGGTTTTGATGTCGGAATACTCCGAACGCACACCCAGCTGATAGGAAAATCGCTTCAACTTTTTCCCGTACATGAGGTATGCGGCGTAGATTTTCTCGTTGTAGACCACTTCGTTGATAAAGCCCGGAATAGCCTCGTAACGTTGTGTAGAATCATTGAATTCACCCACCGCATAATCGTCAATCACTTCCCGGAGATTGGCTTTCATCCCGAATTCAATCTTCCCTTTCTGGATCGGATGGATGTAATCGGTCTGAAATAACCAGTTCACCGACCCTTCGTTGTTAAATGCACTTTGTTTCAAGTTCTCGGAAGCGATCACATTATTGGTTTGTGTAATGGTTGAACTTTCATTGTCTACATTCTGTGATTGTTGAATATCAAACGTAAACAGGCGATCTTTTTGTTTGAATGTTTTGCGGTAATTCAGCGACAAATCGTAAGAATACAGATCTTTATCTTCGTCCTCAAAACGGTTTACGGTTTGTGTCGCGATATCGAGGTCGTTAAAATCATTGTAGGTCAGATCCACCTTATTGTTGGCATCCCCGATGTTGTAACGTCCGCTCACCGTTAACGAATTGTAGTCGTTGAAGTAGATCTCGGTTCCCAGCGTAAAATTATTGTCAAAGGTAAAGCGTTTGGTCTGCGATTCACTGGTGTAGCTGAACGAAGTGTCCGGATAGGTAAAAATCTGGCTCGAGCTGGCATTTCCCGGTGAGTCCCTGAAGCTTACTCCGTAACCGGTAAATATGCTGTAATTCTTGCGCTTGAACGTTACGTTGAATCCGGCACCGTAGTTGTTCGGGTAACCCAAACTGGCATTTACGGTACCATTCACCCCTTCGCGCTTGTCCCGTTTCAATACGATGTTGATGATGCCCACTTCCCCTTCGGCGTCATAGCGGGCAGAAGGATTGGTAATCACTTCGATTTTTTCAATTTGATTTCCCTGCAATTGCTTCAAGGCATTGGCCGTACTCATACCGGACAAACCGGAAGGTTTCCCGTTGATGAGGATACGCACATTTTCGCTTCCGCGGAGACTCACATTTCCATCCACATCTACGGAAACGGAAGGTACATTATCGAGTACTTCGGTCGCATCAGCACCTTGATTGGTGGCATCTTTCTCTACATTATAAACCTTCTTATCCAGATCGAGTTCCATCAACTTCTTTTCTTCCACCACTTCGAATTCGTCGAGGTTGGCAACGTCCGGTTCCAGCCCGATCTTCTTCAGGTTCACATCGGCGCTGCTCACCACAATACCCTTAATGGTTTTTGTTTTAAAACTCAAAAAAGACACCTTGGCATAATAGTTCCCGGGCTTCACGGAAACGGAAAATTTCCCATTCAGTTCGGAAGCTGCTCCGGCGGCATAAGTCGAGTCTTTGGTTTGAAACAATGCGACCGAGACATAAGGCAAAGGTTCTCCCGCATTATCGAACACCTGACCATAAACGGAGAACTTCTCCGTTGGACGTTGAGCCTGAACACCCATGGTGAATAGCACGGCCAACAAAATGGTGAGACCTTTAAATTTTGCCATAGCTTGCAAAAGTAGTGTTTCCATAGCACGCTTTGACATTTTATTCCTTTATTTGTTTAATCGATGATGATAAAATTTACGGCAAAAAACCATGAGCAATCCTTTCAAATCAACCGTCCACAAGCACTGCCTGGAACAATTAGCGGAGGGGATTCAGGCTTTGCAAACCGCCCTTGAAAATGCTCAGCATAGTGCCAACCAGGAGACCAAAAGCAGTGCGGGTGATAAGCACGAAACCGGAAGAGCGATGGCTCAACTGGAAGTGGAGAAGCTGGCCGTTCAGTTGAATCAGTCCGTGCAAGCACAGGAATACCTGATGCGCTTCACTCCGGATCAACCATCCGGACAAATCATCCCGGGCAGTCTGGTAGAGACGGATCGGGGCTGGTTTTACCTCAGCATCCCTCTCGGAAAACAGATCATCGCCGGGCAAACCGTTTTTGTGATCTCCGGCATTTCTCCGATCGGGAAAATGCTATTGTCACGAACAGAAAACGACCGGTTTACATTTAACGGTACCGAATACCTGATCAAGCGGTTTTTTTGATTTTTTTATGCGGCTATCCCATCATTTTTAGCTATAATTGCTCATGCCATGTCGTATTATTCTTGCTTGTGTTATTTCGTTTTTTGTTCTTTCTCCGAACGTTCTAGGTGCTGAGGGTGATTTATGCAAAAAAAGTCGTTCCATTGTTGAACTGATTCGGGAAAAGCACATTGCTCCCCGGGAAGTCAATGACGATTTCTCTTCCGATCTGTTTCACCATTTTCTCGAAAACATCGACCCTTATAGAATCTATTTCACCAAGCAGGACATAGAAAAGCTCAGCCGGCACGAATTCAGTATAGATGATGAACTGAACAATGGCAATTGTCAGTTTCTTGATGAACTGACCCCGCTGTTCAAAAAACGGCTGCAGCATTGCGACAGCCTGATTAAAGCACTTCTGGAACAGCCTTTGAATTACAAAAAAGACGATGTATTGACCTTTGAAAAAGAAAATGAGACAAGCTATGCCGAAAATGATGAAGACATCAAAAAAAGATGGATTAGCTGGATGAAATACCTTGCTCTTGAGACCATGGCCAAAATGCATGCGGTTAATGATGAAAAGGACTTGTCTGAGCAGGATCTGATGAAATATGAAGCCGAAAGCCGGAAAAAAATTGCCACCCGGTACGCCAGTCAGTTCAAAGCCTTATTGGACGATCAGGCCGATTTTGAAGAAACCGTAGCCGAGTCTTATTTTATGACCCTGAGCCAGCTCTTTGATCCGCACAGCATGTATTTTTCACCGGAACTGGAAGAATATTTCACCGGAAGTCTTTCGAAAGAGGAAAAATCTTTGGGTATCGAATTTGAAGAGAATGAGACCGGCGACCTGATCATTTCGAGAATAGTACCCGGCGGGCCGGCCTGGGAATCCAACCAGATTCATACGGGCGACCTGTTGATCGGGATAAAATGGAAAGAAACAGATTGGACCGACCTTGTTTTTACGACTGCGGAAGAACTGGAAAGCATGATCATACTTAACGCCGACCAGGTTATCCTGAAGGTTAAACAGCCCCATGGGCTCATTACCGAAGTCCCGCTCCAAAAAGCATTGATCCGGGCTGACGACAACATCATCAAAAGCTTTGTCCTGACCGGAGAAAAACCCGTGGGCTATATTTCATTACCCGGTTTTTACACGGAATTCGAGAGTCAAAACCAATTAGGCTGTGCAAACGATATCGCCAAAGCCATATTGAAAATGCAGAAGGAAAATATTGAAGGGCTTGTGATCGACCTCAGAAATAACGGAGGCGGTTCCTTAAAAGAGGCCATCGAACTGGCAGGGATATTTATTGATTTCGGTCCGCTAACGATCATTAAAACCCGGGATGAAGCTCCGATTACCATTAAGGACATCAACAGAGGCTCCATATACAATGATCCCGTTCTAATCCTGGTCAATGGCCAGAGTGCTTCCGCCTCGGAACTGTTTTCTGCCACCATGCAGGATTACAAGAGAGCCGTAATTGTTGGCGATACCACTTACGGCAAATCCACCGGACAATATATTTTTCCACTCTTGCCGGCAGGCAAAAGTTCCGACCCCGGTTTCGTTAAAGTGACCAACTGTATTTTTTACAGGCTGAACGGCATCAGTTACCAACAGCAAGGCGTAGTTCCGGATATAACATTACCGATTCTGTATGCCGGATACGAAGACCGGGAAAAAGACGCTGATAACCCACTACATGCTGACCCCATTGAAAAAAAAGTATATATGCCGGCCATTAAAGAGCTTCCTTACCAAACACTCCTGGAAAACAGCATTCAGCGGGTCTCCAACGATTCCACGTTTAATGCCATCCTTGATGCCAATAATACGGCAGCAACTGAAGCAAATCAGGTGGTCGCTATTCCTTTATCCCTAAGCAAATTTGTAAGCTATAAAAACGATGTCAACTCAAGTAAAAATAGTATCTTGGGGAAGTTGAAAAAAAATAAAAGCGCGGCATTTAACGTAAATGAAGTCGACTATGACCGTGATTTATTAAAAATGGATGATTTTACCAAGGAGATCAATCAGGTAGTTATCCAAAAACTGGAAAAAGATATTTACCTGGAAGAAGCTTACCGGATTCTGATGGATTTGATTAACCTGAATTAAAAATAAAAAATAATGAAAAGGAATTTAATTGTGGTACTGGCGGTACTCTTGTCTGCCTCAACTTGTTTTTCTCAGAAGTTCAATTCTGCAATCGAATATATGAACTACATGAGTGACCAATATAAAACGATTAACAAAGATACCTGGGAATACACATCGGCGGTTGCTCACGGAAAGAGTGCACGCAAAGTAGAAAAAAGAAGAGTGGAAGTGCTAAAAACCCTCCTCCAGTCGAAGAAATCCATTCAGAAAATCCAGGGGTATGAAGGAGACAATGAATTACGAGATTCTGTTATTTCTTACCTGACGATCAGTTATGACGTCATTAACTATGATTATGCAAAAATCGTCGATATGGAAGCCATCTCCGAGCAATCATACGATGCCATGGAAGCTTACATGCTGGCTCAGGATCAGGCCAATGAAAAATTACATACCGCAGGAAACATGCTGCAGCTTCAACAAGACAATTATGCCAGAAAACATGATATCACCATCAATCCCGAACTGGATGAGATCTCAAAAAAGCTGGAGGCTGCCGATAAAGTATTTGACTATTACCGGGTCATTTACCTGCTCTTCTTTAAATCATACAAGCAGGAGGCTTACCTTATGGATGCCATGCAACGCAACGATGTGAGTGGAATTGAACAGAACAAGAATGCTTTGATGAATTACGCCAACGAAGGCATCAAAGAATTAGCATCCATGGATGGCTTTAGCGGCGATGTAACGATTAGAAATGCATGTAAAAACATGCTGACGTTTTATAAGAAAGAATCCGAGGAGCACATGAAAACGATCTCGGATTTCTACATTAAAAACGAGAATTTTGCCAAAATTAAAGCTGCTTTCGATGCCAAGAAACCTTCTTCCAGAACACAGGAAGATGTTGATGAGTTCAATAAAGCCGTTGATGACATCAACAAGGCTTCTAACGAGTATAATGTACTGAGCAACAAATTGAATCAGGATCGCGCTGATTTAATTAACAAATGGAACACTTCGTCACAGGCTTTCCTGGACAAGCACATCGCTAAGTAATTGAGCCGGATCGGAAACCCGGACTAGCTGATCTTTTTGAGTACGTGCCCCATTTTGTCACGCTTGGTTTGCAGGTAATATTTGTTGTGCTGATTGGATTCGATCTCCAGCGGGATGTTCTCCACGATCTCTAAACCGTAACCGATCAAGCCGGTACGCTTTTTCGGGTTATTACTCATTAGTTTGATCTTGGTCACACCCAGGTCCCTCAGGATTTGAGCCCCTACGCCATAGTCACGCTGGTCGGCCTGAAAGCCCAGTTCAATGTTCGCTTCAACCGTATCACGTCCTTCTTCCTGAAGTTTGTAGCTTTTCAGTTTATTCATCAACCCGATGCCTCTTCCCTCCTGATTCATGTAAACGATCACTCCTTTTCCGGCTTCTTCGATCATTTGCATGGATTTATGCAACTGCGGACCACAATCGCATCGGCAGGAACCGAAAATATCGCCGGTCATGCACGAAGAGTGAACCCGAACCAGAATCGGTTCGTTTTCTTCCCAGGTTCCTTTATAAAGTGCCAGGTGCTCCAGGTCGTTGGTTGTTTGGCGATAGGCCACCATATTGAAGTCACCATAGTCGGTCGGTAAATGAATATCCACCTCCCGCTGAATGAGGGTTTCGTGTTTCAGTCTGTATTTGATCAGGTCTTCGATGGAAATAATCTTCAGATCGTGTTTTTTAGCAATCTCCAGCAGTTGAGGCAATCGGGCCATGGTTCCGTCTTCATTCAGGATTTCCACGAGCACACCTGCCGGTTCAAAACCGGCCATGCGGGCCAGATCGATCACTGCTTCGGTATGTCCTGCTCTTCGTAATACCCCACCTTTTCGGGCTTTGAGCGGAAAAATATGTCCGGGCCTTCCCAGATCGGCAGCCTTGGTATTCGGATCGATCAGGGCCTGAATGGTCTTGGCCCGGTCGCTGGTTGAAATCCCGGTTGTGCATCCGTTGCCGATCAGGTCGACAGATACGGTGAAAGGAGTTTCGTGTAGGACGGTGTTGTTGCCAACCATCAGGTTGAGATCGAGTTCTTCACAACGATCTTCGATCAATGGAGCACAGATCAGTCCACGGCCATGCGTAGCCATGAAGTTGATGATGTCTGGTGTTACATTTCGGGCAGCAGTTACAAAATCACCCTCATTCTCGCGATCCTCATCATCCACCACAATAATCACCTTGCCGGCTTTGATGTCTTCAACTGCTTCTTCTATTTTATTTAACTTTGTGTCCATTAAATAATTATTTTACGCAAAGTTACGCATTACTCAAGTGCAATGAACAGAACATGGCAAAAGTTTTAGCATTGGATTACGGCAGCAAACGGGTTGGTATTGCGGTGACTGACGAGCTTCAGATCATCGCAAGTGGCTTAACAACCGTTCATTCCAAGGATGTGATCGCCTTTTTGGAAAAGTACTTCGCGGAAAACGAGGTGGAATGCATCGTTGTGGGTGAAGCGAGAGACCTGAAGAACAATCCTGCCGAATCGGCTAAGGTGATCGAGCCTTTTGTGAAACATTTGAGCCGAAAATTTCCGGGTATGGCCATTGAACGGGTTGATGAACGTTTTACGTCAAAGATTGCCCAACAAACCTTACTGGACAGCGGTTTAAAGAAGAAACAACGTCAAAACAAGGCCTTGCTGGACGAAGTGAGTGCCACCCTTATTTTGCAGAGTTATTTATCGCAAAAAAACCGGTAGTTGAAGGATCATTTCCTTATATTTATCACTTCACTACTAAACACATAAACATGAAATTTGAAATTACGCCCAATTCAGTAGATTATGCTGCTATTCAGGAAAAGTTAAAAGCTAAATTCCCGGATTATGAATTCAACATGCGAGGAAAACAGTACCTGGTATGCAAGAAAACAGGATCTGTAGGTGCCAACATCGTCATTCGAAAAAGTAAAGTGATGGTGGTTGGAAACTTCCCGACCATGGGCGGACAAATGTTATTCATCTTATCTGTTGTTTTATTAGGATTTTTAATCCCGCTGATCGTTTATTTTGCAGCTTTTCATACGAAAATGAAGGCACTGGAAAAAGAAGTAGGTGCTTACCTGCAGGAAGAATACGGCGTAAAAGCCTAAAGGGTTTTATTGAAGAGTTTCTCCTGAGCTGCCAGCTGATGCATGTGTGGCAGGTTCAGGTGTTGCTCCAGTAGCGTCAGGTGTTCAATGCGGTGGCAATCCGTTCCTACAGCATCGATAAGCCCGGCGTCGACCATCTTTTCGGCGATCTTTTTGGTTTGTGGCGAATAATGGCCTGTTAAGGACAACAGGTTCATCTGCAACAACACGCCCCGAGCCTTCAATTCTTCGTATTTATCGAAATCGCTATACCAGTAGCTGTACCGCTCGGGATGAGCCAGAATCGGTTTGTATCCGGCCATCTGGAAGTTAAAAACGATTTCCTGAAAGTTTGGCGGCTCGCTCATGAAGGGCAGTTCGAACAACACGTGGTTGTCTCCAAAAGTCAGGATTTGCTTCTTCTCGATCAGTTCGGCCAGTCCGTCGTCGAGGTTGTATTCCGCAGCTGCAGAAATTTCAAAATCGATGTGCTGCCGGGCCAGTTCCTCCCGGACTTTGTCCAACCCGCTTAAAATGATCTCCGGTGTATTCTTGTAGTAATCGCACATCACATGCGGTGTGGTCACGACCTTCTTATATCCCAGTTCCTTAAAGCGACGGATCATGTTAATGGATGCCTCCATGTCGGGAGCCCCATCGTCTATCCCGGGAATTAAATGCGAGTGGATGTCGGCACCGAAAACGGATAAGCTGATTGGTTCCAGTTTCGGTTTCTTGGAGAATATGTTGTTGAGGAAACCCACGCTACAAACTTACGAGCAATTTGCGGTCCGGGTTCTATTTCTCGATAAATTCTTTCCTGAACCACTCCATGGTAATTTTCAGGCCTTCGTGAATCCCCACTTCCGGGTTGTATCCGATCAGTTCGCGGGCCAGGGAAATATCGGCCAAGGAATCGCGTACGTCGCCCGGACGTTCTTCGCGGTAAACGGGTTTAATGTCATTTCCCGATAATTCGTTGATGGTTTGAAACAGTTGGTTGATGGTTACCCGTTCGCCACAGGCAATGTTCAGAATCTCCCCTTTCACATTTTTAGAGGTGAATAATGCCTTGATGTTGGCCTGCACAGCATTCTCCACAAAGGTGAAATCGCGCGTTTGCTCCCCGTCGCCATTGATGTGTGGCGATTCATGTTTTAACACCGACTCCATGAACAAGGGTATGGCTGCCGCATAGGGCCCCGCCGGATTCTGTTTCGGTCCGAAGATATTGAAGTATCGCAACCCGACGATATCGAGCCCGTAAATATCGGCAAATACCTGGGCATAAAGTTCTTTAGTCCGTTTACTCACCGCATAAGGAGACAACTGCTTTCCGATGCGTCCTTCCACCTTGGGAAGTTCTTTACTATCACCAAAAACAGACGATGAACTGGCGAAAACGATACGTTTCACGCCGGCATCTTTGGCTGCCGTAATGATATTCAGGAAGCCGGTGGTGTTCGCCAGGTGTGTGGCGATCGGATTCTCGATGGAACGCGGAACCGACCCTAAAGCCGCCTGATGGGAAATAAAATCAACTCCTTCAACCAGTTTTCTGCAAAGTGCTTCATCTGTAATGTCCCCTTCCACAAATTCGAAATTGGGAAGACTCATGAATCCTTCCAGGTTAGCCCGATAACCGTTAGACAGGTTATCCACCACCACCACTTTTCCGGCGTTGTATTGGAGTAGGTATTCAACGATATTGGCGCCGATAAATCCTGCGCCGCCTGTTACCAGAAATGTGTAATTCGAAAGATCTTCCTGATGAAAAGGGTGATTATACATTTATCTGTCGGCGTATTGTTTTTCGTAATAGTGCTGATACGCTCCCGAGGTCACATTGGTTAACCAATCCTCATTATTGAGGTACCAATCGATGGTGTTTCGAATCCCTTCCTCAAATTGCAAAGAAGGTTCCCATCCCAACTCCTGCTTCAGTTTGGTGGCATCAATGGCGTAACGCATATCGTGTCCGGCACGGTCGGTCACGTAAGTGATAAGTTGTTCACTGGTTCCTGGTTCTCTACCCAGTTTTTCATCCATCACCTTGCAAATCTCTTTGATCAGATCGATGTTTTTCCATTCGTTGTGTCCGCCGATGTTGTAGGTCTCTCCGATCTCTCCGCTGTGGTAAATCACATCGATGGCCCGGGCATGGTCATTCACCCACAACCAATCGCGAATATTTTCTCCCTTTCCGTAAACGGGAAGTGGTTTGTTGTTCTTGATATTATTGATAAATAGAGGAATCAGCTTCTCCGGAAACTGGTGCGATCCGTAATTGTTGGAGCAGTTGGAAATAACAACCGGCAGGTTGTAGGTATGAAAATAGGCTCTTACCAAATGATCGGAGCTGGCCTTCGAAGCAGAATACGGGCTTCTCGGATCGTAAGGAGTTGTTTCCACAAACATACCGGTTTCGCCAAGTGAACCGTAAACCTCATCCGTTGAGATGTGGTAAAACAATTTACCATCATAATTGCCGTTCCAGAGTTCTCTGGCAGCATTGAGCAAATTCCCTGTCCCCACAATGTTGGTCATGATAAAATCCATAGGCCCTTCGATGGAACGGTCGACGTGCGATTCGGCTGCGAGGTGGATCACCCCGTCGAAACGGTACTTTTGGAAGAGCTCCTGAATGAAATCCGCATCAACGATATCGCCTTTTACAAACTCATAGTTCGGAGCATGTTCAACATCGGTGAGGTTAGCCAGATTTCCGGCATACGTCAGTTTATCCAGGTTAACAATTTTGTAATCGGGATAATTGTTCACAAACAGGCGAACAACATGAGAACCGATGAATCCGGCACCTCCGGTTATGAGTATGGTTTTCTGCATTATAAACTCCAGTAGGTCATATTTTTAATCTTCCCTCTGTAGATTCCTTTAATATCAACAATCACGGGATTATCGGAGGTAATCGATTTGAAATAAGCTTCGTCGAGGTTCAGGTATTCTTTATGGTTAACGGCCACATATACCGCATCATAATTATCCGCGATTTGATCTACCAGCCCGAAACCGTATTCTTCTTTCAATGATTCGGAATCCGCATGCGGATCAACCACATCCACTTTAGCACCGAAAGAAATGAACTCATTCACCACATCACAAACTTTGGAGTTTCGGATGTCGCTCACATCTTCTTTAAATGTAGCTCCCATAATGAGAACTTTGGATTCGCTGATGTGTTTTCCTGCGGCAATGATTTTTTTTACGGTTTGCTTCGCGGTGTATGCTCCCATACTGTCGTTCACAAAACGACCGGCATTGATGATCTGAGCATGATAGCCCAATTCTTTTGCCTTGTAGGTTAAATAATACGGATCCACTCCGATGCAGTGTCCGCCAACCAGTCCCGGAGAAAACTTCAGAAAGTTCCATTTGGTTCCGGCTGCTTCCAGCACGTCATAAGTATTGATCTTCATGCGGTTGAAAATGATGGACAACTCGTTTACTAAAGCAATATTCAGGTCACGCTGGGTGTTCTCGATAATTTTAGCCGCTTCGGCTACCTTAATGGTCGGAGCGCGGTGAACACCGGCTTGTACCACTTCCTCATAAACTTTGGCAATTTCTTCGAGGGATTCCTCACAGCTTCCTGAAACCACTTTAACCACATTGGTCAGGGTGTGCTGCGTATCTCCCGGATTAATCCGTTCCGGTGAGTATCCTACTTTAAAATCATCCTGAAACTTAAGTCCGGAAACTTCTTCCAGGATCGGAATACAATCCTCTTCGGTACAGCCGGGGTAAACGGTAGATTCATAAACAACGTAATCACCTTTCTTCAATACCTGCCCTACTGTTTTGGACGCGCCGATCAATGGTGTTAAATCCGGCAGGTTATGCAGATCGATCGGTGTTGGAACAGCCACGACAAAGAAGGTTACATCCTTCAGGTCTTCGAGTTTGGCGGTAAAATGGATGTCGCACCCTTCAAAAGCCGATGCATCGAGCTCCTCACTGGGATCGATGTTGTTGCGCATCATTTCCACGCGTTTTTCATTGATGTCAAATCCTACCACCTGCATGGATCTGGCAAATTCCAGTGCGATAGGCAATCCTACGTAGCCCAATCCGATTACGCCTATTTTGGTTTCTTTGTTCTTCAGTTGATTATAAATTCCCATCTTATGCTTCTTTAATCGCTTTGTTTGTATTTTGTTTCAATAACTTCTCATCTCGCAGTTTATAGATCCGCTCAATGATCTCCACCACTTTTAATCCTTCCAATGCATTCGTTGTGGCTGTAGTTCGCCCTTTTAACGTATCGATCACATTCTCAATGATGTAATGGTGATTTGCTGCCGAACCTTTATACGGACCGTAATCGTTCGGTGGATTCGCTTCCGGCAACTGAGGCATTTCGTAATTTTCGATATTGCATACTTCCACTTCATTCATGTACTGACCGCCAATTTTCACACTTCCTTTTTCGGCAATGATGGTGATGCTGCTTTCCAGATTTTGGATCGGAACGGCTGTGGAATAATTCAAACTACCCATTCCTCCGTCCACGAAATCAAAAGAAACAAAGCCTGAATCTTCGAAATCGGTAGAATCCTGATGCGTAAAATCGTTGAATTTTGCCTGAATGTTATCGATATCTCCGAACAACCAGTACATGATATCGATGAAATGCGAAAACTGAGTATATAAGGTTCCTCCGTCAAGGTTCTGGGTTCCCTTCCATCCGCCGGGTTTATAATAACGGCTGTCGCGATTCCAGTAACAGTTCAGTTGAACCATGTAAATAGCTCCTAAAATCCCCTGTTCAACCACTTCCTTGATCCATACGGATGGAGGAGAATACCTGTTCTGCATCACGGCAAAAACATGTTTGTGGTTATTGAGCGCTTTATAAATCACCTGTTCGCATTTGGCCTTGGACAATCCGATTGGTTTTTCCACGACCACATGATAGCCGTGATCCAGAATGCTGGATGCCTGATCGGAGTGCAACCCATTCGGGGTACAGATATTTACAACATCAATATCCAGGTTTGCCGCGAGCAATGCATCAATTCCGTTAAAGAAGGGAACGTCATATTTCTCGATTCCCAGGCTGTCTTTCGGCTGTGTATCACAAAGTGCCACCAATTCGGCTTCTTCATTTCCCATGATCATTTCGGCATGCCTCTTACCGATATGGCCACACCCTAAAACTGCAAATTTTATTTTCTGACTGTTCGTCATGCTGATAACTTTATTACGTTTCCGTTTTCAAATTTATACTTTTCTGCGCTTTCCGGGCAAGATGCCAATCCGTTTTCGTCAAATTCCAACCGATGCCCGTATTCACTGATCCATCCGATTTGCCGGGCAGGATTACCTACCACCAATGCATAAGGCGGAATGTTCTTTGTAACAACGGCTCCTGCTCCGATAAATGCAAACTCACCGATATCGTGACCACAAACAATAGTTGCATTTGCTCCGATACTGGCACCTCGTTTCACTACCGTTCTGGCGTATTCACCCCTCCTGTTAACCGCACTCCGGGGGTTCGTTACGTTGGTAAAAACCATGGATGGCCCAAGAAAAACATCGTCTTCACAGATCACACCGGTGTAGATCGACACATTGTTCTGCACCTTTACATTCTTACCCAAAACGACATCGGGTGAAATCACGACATTCTGACCAATGTTACAGTTGTCACCAATTATACAATTGGGCATAATGTGTGAAAAATGCCAGATTTTGGCTCCTTCACCAATTTGGCAACCTTCATCGATTACTGCGGTTTCGTGGCTAAAATAACTCATTGCTTTACGTATGCTTCAAAATTCTTATGTTCTACTTTATTCAATTCTTCCGGACTCAGGTTCTTAAAATAATCGTATGTGATCTTCAGGCCTTCGGCTCTGGACACTTTCGGTTCCCAATTGAGCAATGCTCTGGCTTTAGTAATATCGGGCTGACGCTGCATCGGATCATTCACCGGCAAATCTTTGTAAATGATTTTCTGAGTAGTTCCTGTTAATTTGATGATCTCTTTGGCAAAATCCAGAATGGTAATTTCATCGGGGTTACCAATATTCACCGGCAAGGCATAATCGGAATGCAGCAACCGGTAAATCCCTTCGATCAGGTCGTCTACATAACAAAAGGAACGGGTTTGAGAACCATCCCCAAAAACAGTCAGGTCTTCTCCCCTTAAAGCTTGTCCGATGAAAGCAGGCAATACACGCCCGTCGTTAAGCCGCATTCTGGGCCCATAGGTGTTGAAAATCCGAACAATACGGGTTTCCACTCCGTGATAAGTGTGATAAGCCATGGTAATGGCCTCCTGGAACCGTTTGGCTTCATCGTAAACACCCCGCGGACCGATCGGATTAACATTACCGTAGTAGTCCTCTGTTTGGGGATGAACCAGGGGATCGCCGTAAACCTCCGACGTGGAGGCAATCAGCATGCGTGCACCTTTCGCTTTGGCCAACCCCAGTAAATTGTGTGTTCCGAGAGACCCTACTTTCAGGGTTTGAATCGGAATTTTGAGGTAATCGATCGGGCTGGCCGGAGAGGCAAAATGGAGAATGTAATCGAGCTTACCGGAAACATGAACGAACTTGGACACATCATGATGATAAAACTCAAATTCCTTCAGCGGCATCAGATGTGCAATATTCTTCATATCACCCGTAATGAGGTTGTCCATGCCAATAACATGATAACCTTCCCGGATAAAGCGATCACAAAGATGCGACCCCAAAAATCCTGCTGCACCTGTAATTAAAACTCGTTTCATTGATCTACCAATATTCTTCCGATACTGCTATAGTAAAAGCCCAGTTCTTTCATTTCGTCGATATCGTACAGGTTTCTTCCATCGAAGATCACCTTTTGATTCATTTTTTCTGATAACACCTCAAAGTCAGGATTTCTGAACACCTGCCATTCGGTGGCGATAATCAACGCATCGGCATTCTCAATGGCCTCATCCCGGCTGGTTGCAAAATGAACCTGATCACCGTATTTGGCTTCCACATTTTCCATGGCTTCCGGATCGAAAGCGCTGATCTGAGCTCCTTCGGCGAGTAATTCGTTGATGATATACAGAGCCGGAGCTTCGCGAATATCGTCCGTATCCGGCTTGAATGCCAGTCCCCAGATGGCAATCTTCTTGCCTTTCAGGTTTCCACCGAAGTATGTTTTTACTTTCGGGACGATAATGGTTTTTTGTTTTTCATTCACACCCATCACGGCATCCAGGATTTCGAAATGATACCCGTATTCTTTTCCTGATTTGGCCAGGGCCTGAACATCTTTCGGGAAACAGCTTCCGCCGTATCCGATACCGGGAAACAGGAAACGCTTCCCGATCCGGGTATCCGAACCGATCCCGATGCGAACCATATCCACATCGGCTCCTACTTTCTCACAGAAATTAGCAATTTCATTCATGAATGTGATCTTTGTAGCAAGGAATGAATTGGCTGCATATTTTGTCAATTCCGCAGAGCGTTCATCCATAAAGATGATCGGATTTCCCTGACGGACATACGGTTTGTACAGGTGCTCCATGATCTCTCTGGCTTTGGGCGAACTTGTACCCACCACGACCCGGTCGGGTTTCAGGAAATCATCTACGGCAAAACCTTCTCTTAAAAATTCCGGATTGGAAACGACATCGAACAGGTCGCGCGACAGGTTTTTCGCCAGCACGTCGGTTACCCTATCGGCCGTACCCACAGGAACGGTACTCTTATCCACGATCACTTTATAATCGGTGATTATCTTGCTCAGATCATCTGCTACACCTAAGATGTATGATAAATCGGCAGAACCGTCTTCGTCCGGAGGTGTTGGTAACGCTAAAAAGATAATTTTCGCATCTTTGATGGCCTCTTCTAAATGGGTGGTAAAGGTTAAGCGACCCTGTTTGATGTTTCGTTCAAACAACACATCGAGATGCGGTTCGTAAATCGGCACCACGCCGTTCCGCATTTTTTCCACTTTTTGCTCATCAATATCTACGCAGGTTACATTATTACCGGTTTCTGCAAAACATGTTCCTGTCACTAACCCAACGTAGCCTGTTCCAACAACTGCAATTTTCATATTATTGATTTAGAAATTCTTTTACTGTATCCGTGATGTACTTTAATTCTTCTTCTGTCAGCTCCGTATGCATCGGCAAGGAAAACACCGATTGACAGAGGGCATTCGTCACTTCAAAATCTTCATCCTTCATCTGAGGGGTCCTATAAGCCTCTTGCGTATGCAATGGCACCGGATAATAAATCATACACGGTATCCCTTTCTCTTTGAGGAAAGCCTGCAATTCAAAATGATCGATCCCTTTTCCAACGAGGGTATACTGGTGAAATACGTGTGTGGATTTCGGGTCGCGGTAAGGCGTTTGTATTTGATCGATCGCTGAAAAAGCCTGATCGTAATAAGCTGCCGCTTTTCCCCGTGCTTCGCAATAAGCGTCGAGGTATTTCAATTTAACCTGAAGGACGGCAGCCTGAATCGTATCCAGTCTGGAGTTTACCCCCAAACGTTCGTAATAATAACGCTCGCCCATTCCATGGTTAACAATGGAGTTGCAAATGGCTGCCAGTTCATCGTTATTGGTAAACAAGGCTCCGCCGTCTCCATAACAGCCTAAATTCTTGGACGGAAAGAACGACGTTGTTCCGATATCGCCCATGGTTCCCGCTTTTTTGGTCGTTCCATCGCTAAATGTATACGATGCACCAATGGCCTGGGCATTATCTTCTACCACATAGAGGTTATGGGTCTTTGCTATTTCAAGAATGCTTTCCATGTCGGCGCACTGGCCGAACAGATGAACAGGCACTATGGCTTTGGTTTTTGGTGTGATGGCCTTTTTCAGCTTATCCACATCCATGCAGAACGTATTCGGATCCACATCAACCAGTACAGGCGTCAGTTGTAACAACCCGATAACCTCAACGGTTGCCGCAAATGTAAAGTCTGATGTAATCACCTCATCTCCCGGTTTCAATCCCAGAGCCATCAGGGCAATTTGAAGTGCATCGGTTCCATTCGCACAGGGAATGACGTGTTTTACATCCAGATACTGCTCCAGTTCCTGCTGAAACTGGCTCACCTGAGGCCCGCGAATGAATGCCGTACTTTCCATCACATTCAACACGGCTTGATCAATTTCTTGTTTGATTTTCAAATACTGACCTTTCAGGTCGACCATCTGTATGTTTAAACGCTGCATGTGCTAATTTTACTCAATGACTGGCGGCTAAATTACTTAAAAAGTCCCATTATCTGAACGTAATTTTAGTGAATAACGAACCAACAGTAATATTAGTTGATTTTATTCGTTATTTTGCATCTCAAGCATGAAAAATATTGCCCTGATATTACTCCTTTTTCCATGTGCTTATGCATCCGCACAGTTCGTGATCGAAAAGAAGGAACTTCCGGATACGGCTTACACGATCCCCATGTTTAATGCTTCTTACGCCTACCAATGGAGCGCCGCAGAAATGCATGATCGCTTCGGCCCCAACAGCAATGTGGGTGCAAGTATAACGGTAAAAACAAAAAAAGGGTGGTACTACGGCATTAAAGGAAACTTCCTGTGGGGGGCCCGGGTAAACGACCCTAAAGTGCTTCGAAACATCCTCATCAGCGACGGTTACAGCGTGATCGACAATCAAGGCCGGTTAACCCATGTCTATCTGGGACAACGCGGCTCATCCTTCTTCGCTTTGGGAGGGAAGATGTTCAATGTTCTCGCACCCAATAAAAACTCCGGGATTCTGACTTATGCCGGTTTTGGAATGCTGCAACATAAAATCAGCATCAAATTCGAGGACGATGTGGCTTCGCTGACCGACGAACACAAAAAGGGCTACGACCGCTTTTCTGTGGGACCGGCAGCCAATGCTTTTGTCGGTTACCTCTTCCTCAGTAAAAACCGGATGATCAACTTCTTCGGCGGATTCGACTACACCATCGGCTGGACCAAAAGCCTCCGAAAATTCAATTACGACACCCAGGAAGTTGATACCGACCGGCACACCAACATCCTCTATGGAATTCGCGCAGGCTGGATCATACGACTAAACAGACGTCAGGCTCAGGAATTCTACTACAATTAATGATCCTCTTCTACCAAATATCCATTTACACATACCTGCTGGCCGTAAAAACCGCCGCCCTGTTCAACCCTAAAGCCAGACTCTGGGTTCAGGGAAGAAAAAACAGCTTTGAAACCATCCGGCAGGCTATCGTCCCGGGTGAAGATATCTACTGGTTTCACTGTGCCAGCCTCGGCGAATACGAACAAGCCAAACCGCTGATCGAGAAGTTTAAGGCCAACAACCCTTCCCTCCGTGTTTTAGTCACCTTCTTCTCTCCTTCCGGCTATGAAAACCGGAAAAATGATCCGCTGATCGATTATTGTTTTTACCTGCCCTTCGATTCTCCCGGCAATGCCCGGCAGTTTATCGCTTTATGCAAGCCCAAAAAAGCTTTTTTCATCAAATATGAATTCTGGTTTTTCTACTTACGTGAATTATACCAGGCCCACATCCCTACCTACCTCGTTTCCGGTGTTTTCCGAAAACAGCAACCCTTCTTCAAATGGTTTGGCGACACCCACCGGAAGATGCTGGATTACTTTACCCATTTCTTCGTACAGAACAGTCGCTCGGAAGACCTGCTTCGCGCCCTGAACCACACCAACGTAACCCGAACCGGCGACACCCGGATCGATCGAGTGCATGAGAATTCCCTGAATCCTCAGCAACTACCCATCATTGAAAAATTCAAAGCCGGAAAAAGAATCATCATTGCAGGCAGTTCCTGGGAACAGGAAGAAAAGATCATTGCCGATTACATTCAATCGTCCGACAAGGAATTTAAGTACATCATTGCTCCGCACGACATCAGTCCGGCAAGGATAGCCGCCATCGAAAAATTATTGGGACAAAACAATTACATCAAGTATTCGGATGCCACCGAAGAGAACATTACCGGATATACCATCCTGCTGATTGACAACATCGGCATCCTGGCAAACACTTACCAGTATACTGATATCGCCTTTATTGGCGGAGGTTTCCGGGGCGCTTTACACAATGTACTGGAACCGGCCAGCTTTGGCAACATCGTGTTGTTTGGCAAAAAACACAGCAAGTTTCATGAAGCCGAAGAATTATTAAGCTGTAAAGCTGCTTTTGAAATCAGCTATACGGACGACCTGATCGGTGTCATCAATCATTTATTGCAACAGCAGCACCTGGAGGTTGCTCAACAGGCGGCTCTGGATTACATTAAAAACGGTGTTGGGGCTTCCGACAAAGTGCTTCAGGCAGTCTTACAATAAACCCTGAATGATTTTCTCAATGGAATAGCCATCGGCCTCGGCCTTATAGTTCCGAACGATACGATGTCTTAAAATGGGTTCGGCAACAGCCTGAACATCTTCAATATCCGGTGAATATTTTCCGTTAATTGCGGCATGGCATTTCGCTCCGATAATGAGGTATTGTGATGCTCTCGGACCGGCTCCCCAACTCAAGTAGTTATTCACCACATCATTAGCGAATTCGCTTCCTGCCCGGGTACTGGCAGCCAGCTTTACGGCATACTCCATCACGTTATCAGCCACGGGAAGTTTACGGATCAATTGCTGGAAGTAGATGATCTCTTCGGCCGACATCATTTTATTCAGCTCCACCACTTTATCGGTAGTCGTACTTTTAACGATGGCCAACTCTTCCTCATACTTCGGGTAGTCCACCCAAATATTGAACATGAACCGGTCCAACTGCGCTTCGGGCAAGGGGTAGGTTCCTTCCTGCTCGATCGGGTTTTGAGTAGCCAGCACAAAGAAGGGCTCGGCCAGTTTGTAATGATGTCCTGCCGCTGTCACCGTTCTTTCCTGCATGGCCTCTAACAAAGCCGATTGCGTTTTTGGTGGCGTCCGGTTGATCTCATCGGCCAGAATGATGTTGGCAAACAAAGGGCCTTTTACAAATTTGAAGTTCTTATTTTCATCCAGAATTTCGGAACCGATGATGTCGGACGGCATCAAGTCCGGGGTAAACTGGATCCTATTGAAATCCAGCCCCAATGTATTGGAAATGGTACTCACCAACAAGGTCTTGGCTAATCCAGGAACCCCAACCAGCAAGCAATGCCCTTTACTGAAGATGGAAATGAGCACATTCTTTACCACGGCTTCCTGACCAACGATCACCTTTCCGATCTCGGCAGTCAGTTCATTGTAGCGCTTCACGAAAGCATCGATGGCTTCTACTTCAGATTTGTAATTGGGTTGTTCCATAGTTTTCTTGAGTTCTTAAAAGTACTAAATTAATTAGTTCGTCCAGTCGTTATCAAAGGAACATTCCATGTATTCGGGATCGATCTTCACGTAGGTGTTCTTGGCTTTCTTTTTCACCCATTCCATCGTGGTTTTGTTCTGTTTATCCACCAACGCTGCCGCCTGAACCTTGTCATAATCAGAATCGAGGGTGGCCTTATGCGGCTCGGACTTGGTAATCAGTTTAATGATGCGATAGCCTTTTTTACCATTGGTATCCTGTGCAGGAACCGGCGCGGAAGTCTCTCCGGGTTTCATCTTTTCGATGGTGTAATAAATTTGCGGATTCACCTGATCGATGTAGAACACCGATGTTGCTGTTTGCGGATTAACTGCCAGTCCGCCATTCTTCTTCGTGGATTTATCGTCGGAAAATTTCTCGGCCATCTGCTCGAACTTAATCGAATCAACTCCCAGCAGCTGATACACGCTATCCGCCAGGTTCTTGGCTTTCTGTACTTCCACCTCATCTACTTTCGGTTTGACCAGAATGTGTCGCACATTAACCTTTTGGCCGCGACGCTCGATCAGTTGCATGATGTGGTAACCGAATTCCGTTTCAACAATCTCAGAAACAGCCTGATTTTTCAGTTTAAACGCAACAACGGAAAACTCGGTAACCAGTTCGGCTCTTCCCAGGAACCCAAGCTCCCCTCCTTTCTTGGCAGAGCCTTCGTCTTCCGAATATAAGATAGCCAGCGTGGAGAACTCTTCGCCGTTCATGATCCGCTGCCGTAAACCTTCAATACGCTCATAGGCCTCCAGCTTAGAAGCTTCACTTACTTTGGCGTTGATCAGGATTTGAGCATACTCCACTTCCGATTCAATGGTTGGAATACTGTCGGGGTGAATGCTGTTGTAATAGGTTTTCACTTCCTTCGGCGTTACCTTAACACTGCCCGTAATTTGGCCCTGCATGCGCTGACTGATCATTTGTTCTTTCACGATCTTTCTGAACTCGTCTTTAATCTGTGAGATGGATTTCTTGTAGTATTGTTCCAGTTTTCGCTCAGAACCTACCTGGGCAATGAAGTAATTCAAACGCCGGTTGATCTCCGCCTCCACTTCCTCTTCCGTTACGGTAACACTATCTAAGGCAGCCTGATGGAGCAGTAATTTTTGAAACAATAGCTCCTCAAACAGATTACACCGGGCATCATCATCCACCAACACGCCATTCGCCCGCATGGAAACAACCTGTGCCTCAATATCCGATTTCAGGATCACATTTTCTCCGACAACAGCCAACACCTTATCAATAACAACACCTTCCTGCTGAGCAAAAGACGTCATGCTCAACAATAGGGTCAGGGAAAAGATTAACTTATTTCTCATTTTTAGGTGTTTTATAGATTTCTATCTTTTTATTCAGGAAGGCCTGCTGGTAAAGGTCGGATTTTACCTGATTAATCAGTTTTAATTTTCTTTTATTGATGATGATGTTCCTGATGTTATTCGCTTCAAAGCTTAAAGGAGCCACATCATCCTGTAATTTATAATCATTAATCCGCACAAAGTAATAAGATAACGAGTCTTCCACCTCAATATTTTTGACATTTTTTAAATATTCCCTGTTCTGCGACACGCTGATGGGAACTTCTTTTTTCAATTCATCAAACACGATCCAGAGGTGATCGTCGAGATGGAACTTCTCCGCATACTGGTGAGCGAGTTCTTTTAGTTTCTCCACATCTTTCTCCTTATCGGACTGGTAGATTTTTCTTACCTTCTTCACGCCCGGAGCCGACTTAAGCAACTTCAGGTACCTGACTTTTACGATGTCGTCGCGGAGCTCAAAATTTTGTTTATTTTCCTCATAAAAGGCACTGATCTCTTCCTGGCTGACCACGGTATCGAGTTTCTGTTTCATCAATTCCTTCTCGTAGGTGTAGATCACCAGGGATTTTCGGTAATCATCCAGCTGCTTCTGGAAATCTTTCTGATTATCCTTTAAATTTTCTTCCGCTTTTTTCAGAACGAGTTTCTCCTTGATCCATCCCTGAATGTAATTATCGATCACCAGTGTACTGTCTTCGGGTGAAGCATCCGCTGGAACCACACCGGCAATATCGGAAAGATAGAGGTAATCATCGCCGACCCGTGCAATCGTAGCCGCATGCTGCTCTTCTTCTTGTAAAAGGTTACACGACAGCACGAGGGGAAATATGAACAAGATCAATGTTCTCATAAAACAGTAAAGCTGCTAACATCCTCACAATATTAGCAGCTTTTGAGTAGTTTCTACGCTTACTTAACTAATTTTAACACTTCTTTATCAACCACTACGGTATATTTAACCTTTAGCGCTTTCACCCACTCCGCTTCGAGGTAATTTTGGTAATCAGAAGTAATCAATCCGCGAATCTCATCGAGCGACTTCGGCTGAGGTTCCATGACGTCGTTGATCACCACGATGGTCGTTCCTTTTCCGTTGGCAACACGGGTTTGGACTCCTTTTTCCCATGTCGCTTTGTCTACCTGATCATTCGAACCCTTTTCATACTTACCCGTTTCGATGGTTAGCGACAGTTCACTATCCGTATTAACCATTTTCAGGATATCATCATTGGTGTAGCCTTTCTTCGCTTTTTTCTTTAAGATTTTTTCAACGCTGCTCGCCACGATCTCATCATTGCATTTATACAATGTGGCATCCACCCTTTTAGACCACATGTAGTTGGTTTTGTTTTGCTCATAGAAAGCCTCCAGTCCGGCAGTATCCTTTACGGCTTTAGACCATACCTTTTCATCCGTCAGATCGAACAGTAAAATCCCATCCCGGTACTCCTGCATCAACAACCTGAATTCCTGATTGGTTTTTTCCAGGCGTGAGTCTTTGAACTGGATGCCCATGTTATATACCTGACGTTTGTACACCCGGTTGATCTCAGACTTTACATTAACGTCTTTATTCTGATCATTCAACCTTCTTTTTGCCATCAGATCGGCAAATTCGGGTTGAGTGAATTCCAGCTTATCTCCATCCGGAGCATAAAACCCGAACATCAGTTTGGTGTATTTCTTCGCTTTAGCCGGATCCCAGGTACCATCCTTCATCTCCTGAGCTGAAATGAGCTTATAGAAATCATCTCTTCGCTTCAGATCCTCCTTGAAGTTGTTCTCCACCTTAATTTTTTCCAGCAGGGCCAGCTCACTTTTGTTGGAACGGGAATCCCGCGACACTCTGGCCTTCAGGGTATTGTAGATCACGTCATAGCTATCCAGTTCCTTCAGAGCCAGGCGTTTCACGATGTGCCATCCGTATTCCGTTTTGAACGGAGCAGAGAAATCGCCGTCATTTTTCAATGAGAATGCAGCGTCTTCGAATTCCGGAACCATTTTACCCGCATTGAACTCAGGAAGTTCCCCTCCTCTGGCTGATGAAGCTTTGTCGTCTGAATACTGAGCTGCCATGGCCGCAAAATCATCCCCGGATTTCAAACGTTCGTAGATTTCATCGATCTTCTTCTTCTCCTTGGCTTCCTGGGCTTTGATTTCCTCCTCGGTAGCAGCGTCCTGTAATTTAGTGGTTTTCACCATGATGTGGGCAGCTTTCATGATTCCCCTTGCCGGACGCTTATCCACCACTTTAATGATGTGGTAACCAAAACGGGAACGCACCGGCATGCTCACTTCACCCACTTTCGTATTGTAAGCTGCACTTTCGAAAGGATAAACCATGTGCATGGCCGAGAAATACCCCAGATCACCATTGTTCTTTTGTGCCGAAGGATCCTCGGAAACCTCTTTGGCTACCTTGCCGAAATCCTCTCCGTTCAACACCCGCTTACGGGCAGCCATAATCTTCTTGTAGGCTTCAATGGTGTCGTTATCGTATGCTTCCGGATCCAGTGCAATCATGATGTGGCTGGCACGAACATCCTGTTTCATGCGCTCGTAGGCTTCTTTGATCAACCCTTCGGTAACATCCTTATCCGTGAGGTAAGGCTTTGCCAACTGGGCACGATACCCTTTTAATTCATTTTTAAACTTCGGTAACGTGTCATAACCCAGCTCTTCTGCCTCCCTCACCTTGAGTTTAAACTTAATGTATAGATCCAGATATTCGTTTACTGCTTCTTCAGATACCTGCTGGTCTGTTTTATTTTTGTTAAAAATGGCGGTGAATTCAGAAAGTTTTACCTCATTACCACCAACGGTGAGTAATACCGGATCTTTTTCCTGTGCCCAGGCACTCAGACTAATCACATATACTGCTAAAACGGCTACGAATCTTTTCATATTTCTCTCTTTTTATCTTCTTGAATAATTAGGGGCTTCTCTGGTAATACTGATATTATGCGGATGGCTTTCCGCCATTCCCGACGGGGTGATCTTGATAAACTTGGCTTTCTTCAACATCTCGATGTTCTCAGCTCCGCAATACCCCATTCCTGCTCTTAAGCCTCCTACCATCTGGTAGATCACTTCACTCAGGTAACCTTTGTAAGGCACACGTCCCGAAATTCCTTCAGGAACCAGTTTTTTTATGTCATCTTCCACATCCTGAAAGTATCTGTCTTTTGAACCCTGCTGCATCGCTTCGATCGATCCCATACCCCGATAGGCTTTGAATTTTCTTCCTTCGTAAATGATAGTCTCTCCCGGCGATTCATCCACACCGGCAAACAAAGAACCTGCCATAATGGAATCCGCTCCGGCAGACAGGGCTTTAACGATATCACCGGTAAACCGAATTCCTCCGTCGGCAATAATCGGAACGCCTGTTCCTTTCAATCCTGCTGCTACCATCATAACTGCCGATAACTGAGGCACACCCACTCCGGCAATGATACGGGTGGTGCAAATCGATCCTGGACCGATCCCCACTTTCACAGCGTCTGCTCCGGCATCTGCTAACATTTTAGCTGCTTCGGCCGTAGCAATGTTACCTACAACGACTTGCAGGTCGGGATATTGTGTCTTCACTTTTTTCAGGGTATCGACCACTCCTTTGGAATGGCCGTGAGCCGTATCGATGATGATCGCATCCACACCGGCTTTATACAACGCATCCACACGTTCCATCACATCGGCAGTAACACCGACACCGGCAGCAACTCGTAGCCGCCCGTACTGGTCTTTACAGGCATTCGGTTTCAATTGTAATTTGGTAATGTCTTTATAGGTGATCAATCCGATGAGTTCGTTGTTGGCATTCACCACGGGCAACTTCTCAATTTTATGCTCCTGAAGAATTTCACGTGCACTTTCCAGGTCGGTCTTTTCGTTGGCCGTGATGATATTCTCACAAGTCATCACATTTTTTACCGGAACCGAATGGTCTTTCTGGAACCGCAAATCCCGGTTCGTAACGATTCCCGCCAGCGTATTGTTATCATTCACTACCGGAATCCCTCCGATTTTAAATTCCGCCATCAATTGCAGGGCATCACCAACGGTAGAATCGATCGATAAAGTAACCGGATCGAGGATCATTCCACTCTCAGACCTTTTTACTTTCCGTACTTTGTCGGCCTGCTGCGCAATGCTCATATTTTTGTGCAATACACCGATACCACCTTCCTGAGCGATGGCAATAGCCAGTTTGGATTCCGTAACGGTATCCATCGCCGCTGAAGAGATCGGAATATTGAGTTTAATCTTTTTTGTGAATTGTGTTGACACGTCTACATTCCGGGGTAATACTTCGGAATATGACGGAACCATCAGTACGTCGTCGTACGTCAGGCCTTCTCCAATAAACTTGTCTGATTGATTGATCATGAATTTTAGCAGTTAAAATTCACGCAAAACTAATAAAAATTAGAAGTTTTTTCAGCCTAATTCCTTAGTAAATTTGATTTCTAAATCCGATTTACAATTTATGAGCATTTCTTACCCCCAATACCGAAAATACAAAAACAACAAATCGTATTTCAAAATCCTTTCTCCGGAAGGTTTTGAAGAAATTCTGATCCTTCCCAACAAAAAGGAAATCCACCGGTTTGAGGCTAAAATATTACCCGACCGCAATCTGATTCACGACCTGACTTATGCTTATGAGTCTTTCGCCGATATTATTACCGAAGAGGAGTACGAAGCTCTGAAATCCTCCGTCGGTCAATCGTAAAGCAATTCATCGAAATCCATTGCATCTTCTCCGAAAGCCTCTACATTATCGTTCGCAACCAAATAGGTACTCCGGTTTCCGGCAACTTTAGAGAAATACAGACGATATTCCATGTTATCCTCACTCCCCACCATCAAAATCATCGCATGGTCTTTCTTGTCTGCCGTAAGATCGGCCTGACAAATCGGACACTCAAAATCAACCATTTCCCCCTTCTCCAACTGGAACTTATCGTGATGCTTGTACCTATACTCCCCGACCTTCGGGCTCAACATCAATAACCCTTTGTGGTTTCGCTTGGTTCGTGTTGCAAAAATCACATTACCGTCCACGTTCAAATGCCCCCTGCATTTCGGGCACATATAATCATTGTCTTTCATACTCATAGCTCTAATTTTTTTGAGGGTTATTCCTGCTCCTAAATTTAAACAAACAGGAATAAAAAACCAATTTTTATTTCATGATTTAATCCTTGGATGTCCCCATTGTTTTTCAGTAATTTTGCCTCTAAATTTTCACAACATGAAAGAATTTTTTGCGAAAACATTTTATCACAACACGATTGGAGACTGGGCCGTTACCCTGGCCATTATTATCGGGGCTGTAATCGCCGGAAAGATCCTGTATTGGATTTTCGGCAATGTGGTTAAAAAAATCACTTCCAAAACCAAAACACGCATCGACGACATCATCATCGACATGATCGAAGAGCCGATCGTACTGGCACTTACCATTGCCGGGTTATGGTATGGTTTACACCGCCTTACTTTTCCGGAGGACTGGTTGGTTTGGATGGGCAAAGTCTACCACATCCTCATCGCTATTAATATCACCTGGCTGGCTGCCCGCTTGATTGATGCCATTGTTGAAGAATACGTTGTTCCACTCACCGAAAAAACGGAAAGCACCCTCGACGATCAGATCTTACCTGTTGCCCGTAAAAGCATGAAATCGGGCATCTGGATCCTCGGGATCATCGTGGCGCTGAACAATGCCGGTTACGACGTCGGTGCGCTCATCGCCGGACTCGGTATCGGAGGTCTGGCTCTCGCCATGGCTGCCAAAGATTCGGTCTCCAACATCTTCGGCGGACTGATGGTCTTCTTTGACAAGCCTTTTAAAGTCGGCGACCGCATCAAGATCAACGGATTTGACGGAACCATCGAAGAAATTCACCTAAGAACCAGTCGTATGCGCACCCTGCAAGGCACACTGGTAACCATCCCGAATGCTCAATTTACCGGAAGCATGGTGGAAAACATCACGGCTGAACCAAGCCGTAAGATCGTACTGAATCTCGGACTTGTTTATGATATGACCCCGGAACAAATGGAAAAAGGCCTGGAATTACTGAAACAAATCGCAGCAGCCAACGAAAACGTGGAAGACAATTACCTTGTTTCTTTCAATGCCTTCGGTGATTTTGCCCTCGGACTGATGTTGGTTTACTACATTAAAAAAGGCAGCGACATCCTGAATACGCAATCGGAAATGAACCTTTCCATCCTGAAGGAATTTAATGCCAACGGACTGGAAATGGCCTTCCCGACGCAGACAATCTATACGAAGAAGTGAGAGGTTCGACGCTAGACCATTAGAGATTGGAGAGGAGCCTGACGGCTCCTTTTTTTTTGACTTATTTCTTACCTTTAACAGATGAAATGGCTGCCAGCATTTATAATCTCACTTGCCGCTTTAGGATGCATCGAAGCTCCAACGGAGTTTCAACGGGTTGTTGTCATTCAACCGTTGGGTGATTTTCCAACTGAACTTCAGGACACGGTTGCGAACGCTATTACAACCTATTACCATTTTCAAACGCAAATCAGCTCAAAAATCGATATTCCGAAGCATTGCTTTGTGAACATCAAATCGCCGCGCTACCGCGCCGATTCTCTCATCCGCTACCTGAAGACAACCAAACCGGATACGGTTGATTTTGTCGTTGGCCTGATCGCCAAAGACATTTCAACCACTAAACACGACGAGTCAGGTGTCGTAAAAAAGCCCGCCAGCAAGTATAACGATTGGGGTATTTTCGGACTTGGCTACCGCCCGGGGCCGAGCTGCGTGGTATCGACCTACCGGATCTCGTATCCAAAAAAGGAAGTGTTTATCAGTCGACTGAAAAAGATCGTATTGCATGAACTGGGACATAACTTAGGTTTACCGCATTGTCCGAATGAAAATTGCTTCATGCGCGATGCGGCCGAAACCATTAAAACGATCGATCAGGTGCAATTGAACCTGTGCAAGGATTGTTTAAACCAAATCAACAATTAAAAATAACAACATCCAAAT
Source organism: Flavobacteriales bacterium (assembly GCA_020435335.1). Taxonomy (GTDB): domain Bacteria; phylum Bacteroidota; class Bacteroidia; order Flavobacteriales_E; family Vicingaceae. Next base: position 58,474 of record JAGQZT010000096.1, read on the forward strand.
AGCAAAAGATCCAACTGACAAGATGAAAAGGACAAAAATAATTTCCAACACAACTTTTTTCCACAAGGGATAAGAAGATTCTTTCAAAAAATAGTTATAAAATCTTACAGAAAAAAAGGCAGCAAAAGATATTGAAAGCAGGAACCAAAAGCCAATAAGAGCTAACGTATAGAAATCATAATTCATTAAATCTTCATTACGAATTCACTACCAGCAACTGCTTGTGCCAGCTGTCTTTGAGTGGCACTTCCCATTGGGTATCGAAAGCCGCTTTGGTTGTAATGGTATTGTTGAACACGATCGTGTTCTCATCAATCTCCTTATTCTCGATCAATCTGGAGAATTCGGCCATCGTGGCAACGACCACTTTGCCGTCTTTGCGGTAAGACTGAATCATGCGGTCGAGCAGACTGATCTCCAGTTGCTGCTCCAGTTCTTTCATGAGTTTGACGGAAGCATCCTGAGCCCGGCCACACATCGTATCACCGTCCTCATCCACAAACAACACCACAAACAGGTTGTGAAACACATCGAAACTGGCTTTTAACAATTTACCGTGTGATTCCCAGTTGGTAATGAATTCGTCTACCACCACCCGAATGTAGTTCACTTCGTCCTCATCAAGGATGCGGTCGGCCTGATAGACCCAGGCCTTAGCCGTTGCAGGATATTTTTTATATTCTTCCATTAATAAATCTATGCTTTAAATTGTAAATTACTCACACCTCCCGTCACACAAGTGTGACACCCTCCTCAAGGAGGGATTACAAGTCGTTGGCCGAGGCGATCAGTTCCGCCAGATCAAACACCTTTACTTCCGTTTCTTTCTCTTTTAATTTCACGCCATCGCTCATCATGGTCATGCAAAACGGGCAACCCGTAGCGATCACATCCGGCTTGATTTCCAGCGCTTCTTCAGTACGTTCGATGTTGATCTCTTTATCGCCTTTTTCCGCTTCCTTGAACATCTGAGCACCACCGGCACCGCAGCACAGTCCGTTGGTCTTGCAGCGTTTCATTTCCACCAGTTCGGCATCCAGCTTTTGAACCAGGGCACGTGGTGCTTCATAAACATCATTGGCACGCCCGAGGTAACACGGATCGTGGAAAGTGATCTTCTTTCCTTTATATGTTCCGCCTTGAACCGTCAGTTTACCGGCATTGATCAGTTCTTGTAAATATTGAGAATGGTGTTTCACTTCGTAGTTTCCACCAAGCTCCGGATATTCGTTTTTCAGGGTATTGAAACAGTGCGGACAGGTCGTTACAATGTTTTTCACTTCATAAGCGTTCAGCACCTGGATGTTTCCCATGGCCTGCATCTGGAACAGGAATTCGTTCCCCGCGCGTTTGGCCGGATCGCCGGTACAACTCTCTTCCGTTCCCAAAACGGCAAAATTTACCCCAACCTGATTCAGGATCTTCACAAAAGCGCGGGTAATCTTTTTAGCCCGGTCGTCGAAACTTCCGGCACACCCCACCCAAAACAAGACTTCCGGTTGTTGTCCTGAAGCCATCATTTCGGCCATTGTCGGTACTTTTAATTCGCTCATACGTTTTTATTTTTCAAAGACTTCTACTGTAGCCTGTTCGGTCGTTAAATCCGTAAACTTTCCTTTGTAACGTGTGGCACGCACAATGTGGTTGTCGATCCAGTGGTAGTTTCCTCCACGTGGTTTTCCCATCAGCATACCGTGATATTTAAATCCGTGTTTATCTAACCATTCTTCCGTTACCTGACGGTGTTCTTCTGTTCTGGAAGTGAAGAAGGTGATGATGTGCCCCTCGTCGTACCACTTGTTGATGGTTTCCAAAGCTCCTTCATAGATCTTGGCGGTAACCATGCGCTCCGGTTCCTCATTCGGAATGTCGTCGCAGATCGTCCCGTCGATATCGATCAGGAAATTCTTTACATCTTGTGGCAACGCCGGACTCACTTTTTGTCCATCAACAATTTTCTCTTCTAATTTATTCTTCATTTTTCCAATTTAAGCGGTCAGCCTGAGCAAACTGCCAGGGTGCCCCATTGTTCTCTATATTCGTAAAGAATCCCGTCCATTCTGCCGGCGCCTTGGATTCTTCCATGATCAAATACCTCCTTAGATCAACGATCACCGATAACGGGTCGTTGTTAACGGGGCAAGCCTCGGTACAGGCGTTGCAGCTGGTACAGGCCAACAATTCCTCCTCCGAGATGTAATCTCGCAGCAAGGCCTTACCGTTGTTGAAATCTTTGCCATTCTTGGCGATGCCTTTTCCAACTTCTTCCAGACGATCCCGGGTATCCATCATGATCTTACGTGGAGAAAGGGCTTTTCCGGTCAGGTTAGCCGGACAAACGCTGGTACAGCGGCCACATTCGGTGCAGGTGTAACTGTCCATGAGTTGTTTCCAGGTCAGATCGGTCACATCTTTTGCTCCGAAACGTTCAGGATCACCCTGAGGTTCAGCCGGAGCGGCATAAGGATCGGCGGACGGATCGAACATCAGTTCCACTTCTTTTTTCACGGCCTCCATGTTGGTGAACTGCCCCTTAGGTGTCAGTTTGGAATAGAACACATTCGGGAACGCCAACAGGATGTGGAAATGCTTGGAGTAAGGCAGGTAGTTCAGGAAAGCGAAGATACCGATAATGTGAAACCACCACAATCCGCGTTCGGCCATGATCAGCCCCTGTTCTCCGGCGCTGCCGTACAATCCGACCAGGTGGCGACTGATCGGAAAAGAACCTACCTGCGTATAATGTTCACTCCCTAAATTTTGCAGTTGTGTATCGGCGGCATTCATGAGTAAAAAAGCACTCATCAATAAAATTTCGGTAATCAGGATCAGGTTGGCATCGGTCTTCGGCCAGGAAGTCATTTCTTTCCCGAAAAACCGTTTGATACGCAACACATTTCTTCGGATCAGGAAGATAACACACGCAATCAATACCAGTAAAGCCAGTCCTTCAAAAGCAGAGATCAGAACATGGTAAAATCCGCCCATAAAGGCAAATACCCGGTGCTTACCGGTCAGTCCGTCAATTACGATCTCCAATACCTCGATGTTGATGATGATGAAGCCGAGGTAAACAACGATGTGCAATAAACCGGCAACGGGGCGAACCACCATTTTGGATTGCCCCAGGGCCACTTTGGTCATCAGTCCGAATCGTTCTCCTTTGCGGTCACTGCGATCGAGTGGTTTTCCCAACCGGATGTTTCGGATGATGGTTCTAACATTTTTGGTAAAAAGTCCGATGGCCAGCGCCAAAGCAACAATAAAAACTATAACGCCAATACTCATGTAGCTTACTTTTTCTTTTTGTCTTCTTTATCCCTTCTTCCGAAGATGGAGAAATGAACATATCGTTTAGGGTGCTCCTTCAGGTCAACAGCCAGGCTGTCCATATCCATAGTAACTTGTTCCAGATTTCTGTACAGGGAATCATTCTTCATCAACTGCCCCAAGGTACCCTCCCCTTTATTTACTTTATCCAAAGCGGCGGAAAATTCGTCGAGTGTTCTCTGGGCTTTTAGCAACGTGCTTTTCAGATCGAGTGCGGCCAGGGAATCTCCCAGATTTTTGTAGGTTTTGATGGTGGGTTTCACGGAACCGTTGATGGTGGAATTCAGGTTATTGGCAACCACATTCATATTTTCCACCAGTTCTCGCATGGTTTTAAGAGAAGCGGCTAAGTTCCGTTTGTTTTTATCGTCAAATACAACATTGATATTATCAAGAGCCTGATTAAACTTCACCACCGACAATTGCAGTGAATCCATCAGGTCTTCGGATTTTTGTTTGAGCGGAAGAATTTGTTCACTCACATCATCGAGCATGGATTTCTCAAAGAAAGATTGTAAGGTATCTCCGGGTTGAATCTCCTTGCTGGATTTACCCAGGTTCAATCCGATAGCCTTGGTACCGAGGAAATCCAAACTGATCAGGTCGGCACGGGAGTCATTCGGAATCACGATCCCTTCTTCGGTAATGCTCAATCTGACAACAACGCGGCTGGATTTGTCCGGATGAAAATAGATGGCATCCACCACACCGCTTTGAACCCCGTTGATGATGATCGGAGCTGAAACAGAGAGGCCGGGAACTTTAGGGTAAACGGTGTAGACCATGCGGCTCTTCACAAAAAGATTGGTTCCTTTGAGGAAATTAAAGCCCCAAACCATAATACCGATGGCCAGAAGGGCTACCACACCTACTTTTACTTCTTTAGCTATTTTCATTCAGCTTGAATTTCGATGCAAATATCGGTAATGTGAATCGATTGAACAAGTTTATGGAGATAAAGCTGCTACTGATTTTTTTCCAATTTTATTGCCTCGCTGATAGGGATCCTTTTCCCATCGGAAAATGCTACGATAAAGGCATCAACAAACCCTTTGGTCTTCATTTGGAGCTGCAGGTTATTAGCATCCGCCATATTTTTCTCCGAACCAACCGTGTACCGGTATATTCCTCCTGCTTCATAGACATCCACCCCCTGAACACCATTGAAGTTTTCAGGCAGAAGTTCCTTTTTATCGGACGATGTAGCGATTTGCACTTTAAAAATCACCCCTTTGGGTACCTGTCCTTCATTTTTATCCTTTTTCTTCTCTTTCTTTTCTTTCGGCACTTCTTTCACCTCTACCACTTCTTTTTTCTCGACCTCCGGTTCCGGTTGCTGAGGAGCATCATCCTGTAATTTCAATTCGATTTCACTCTTGTAATCCTTAAATGCCCGGTAAACAGCGGAGGCCATGTAATCCTGACCGATATCGGAAGATAAAAATTTCTCTTCCTCCGGATTGGTTAAAAACCCGGTTTCAATCAATACGCTAGGCATACTGGTTTGATGCAGAACCAGGAATCCGGCCTGTTTCACACCTCTGTTTTTCCTGCCCACGCGATCGGTGAACTGGGTCTGAATTTTGGAAGCAAAGGACAAACTCTGATCGATAAAGGCATTTTGTGTCATGGTTAACACGATATATGACTCCGGAGAATTGGGATCAAAATCGCTGTAGCGGGTTTTGTAATCATCCTCCAGTAAAATTGCCGCATTCTCCCGCTGAGCAACCTTCAGGTTGGCTTCCGACTTGTGCAATCCCATCACAAAGGTTTCTGTTCCGAGGGCATTTTTATTTTCTGCAGCATTGGCATGAATGCAGATAAACAAATCCGCTTTGGCTTTGTTTGCCACGGCAGCACGTTCCCACAATTTCAAATAAACATCTGTTTTTCGGGTATAAACTACTTTTACATCCTTAAAATTTTCTTCAATGTATTTCCCTAACTTCAGGGCAATCGCCAAGGCCACATGCTTTTCCTGAGAGTTCGGTCCCTGACATCCTCCATCGTGCCCGCCATGACCGGCATCGATGCACACCGTTTTTACCCCGAAGAAATCCTCTTTGTCCAGGTTAAAAGCCGATACATAGGAAATAGACCAAGCCCACACAAGAAATGCTATGATCACACGTTTTTTCATTGTTTGAGTTATAAATTTGTTAAAATCAGGCTCTATGGCTAGACAAATGTTATTTTTTTTAGTTTTGACTGCTCCGAAAAAATGGTTAATTATCACAACTTTAATGTTAATAATTCTCATCTAACTCCTCTATAAACGCCTTTATAGATAGGAAATTAGCGTTTGATGAAAAACAATTTTTATACCAAGCCCTTTCTTTGTACTTCAATTCTCTTTGTTTTAGTACTTTTTTTGCCTGCTCTTTTCTTTGGCCAGCAGGTAGATACGCTTGCTATAAACCTGATTGACACGGCTCAAACCGATAGCATCCCTACCGACACCATGTTATCGCCCGACGCCGTAAAATCCAAAGTATCATACAAGGCTTCCGACTCCATCCGGATCGATTTGCAAAAGGAATTGGTCTACCTTTTCGGAAATTCCGAAGTCTATTACGAGAACGTCGTGCTCAAGGCCGAAGAAATTGAAATCAGCATGGACTCCAATCAGGTAGTGGCCCGAGGAAAACAAGACAGTACAGGGAAATATTACGGCGAACCGGTCTTCACGGAAAGCGGACAGGAAGTCCGGTCGCACGAAATGCGCTATAATTTCCAAACCAAGAAAGGGCTGATCATCGACGCGATGACACACGAAGGAGAAAATTACATCCACGGAGCCAAGATTTATAAAACACCCGACGACATCCTCTACATCAAAAACGGAAAGTACACCACCTGCAATCAGGAACATCCGCATTACTATTTCAGCGCCAGAAAATTAAAGATCATACCCGACGACAAGATCATAACCGGTCCGGCCAACATGGTCGTAGAAGATGTCCCCACTCCGTTAGCCATTCCTTTCGGTTTTTTTCCGAATTCGAATAAACAAAAATCCGGATTGATCATTCCCTCTCCGGGAGAAAGCGCACAATATGGGTTCTTCTTACTGAATGGTGGTTATTATTGGGCGATCAGCAAAAAACTCAGCACTCAGATTACCGGTGACTTTTATTCGAAAGGAAGTTGGGCCGCCCGCATGATTACCGATTACCGGAAACGCTACAAGTACTCCGGCGGATTCAGCCTGGAGCAGTCCACTTTCAAGAACAGCTACAAGGAATTCCCCGATTATTCCGAAACGCAGAACTTCTTTGTAAAATGGAACCACACTCAGGATCCGAAAGCCCGGCCGAACAGCGTGTTTTCCGCCAACGTGAACTTCGGTAACAGTGAGAACTACCAGAACAACTTTAACAGTACCGGCCAGCAGTATTTAAGCACGTCTTTCAACTCGAGTATTTCGTACCGAAAATCCTGGTCGGGAAAGCCCTTCAACATGTCGATTAACGGCTATCACAGCCAGAATACCGTAAACAAAACCGTTACCGTAAGGCTTCCTGAAGTGGCTTTCAACGTCACCAGAATTTATCCCTTTAAACGGAAGGCCGTAGTCGGAAGCGAAAAGTTCTACGAAAAGATCGGTGCCAGCTACTCCATGAATACCAAGAACGAAGTCACCGCTCAGGATTCGTTGTTCAGCACCCGAAACCTGAACCTGTTGCAGCGGGAATTCAAAAATGGCATGAAGCACACCATCCCGATCAGTACCTCTTTTAAAATGCTGAAATATTTCACCTTTACACCCAACGTAAACCTGTCGGAGATCTGGTATCTGGAATCGGTAAACAAGTCGTATGACAGCCAAACCGGCAGTCTTTCAACCGATACGATTCCCGGGTTTGTGCGTGGAGGAAGCTACAATGCTGCGATCAATTTTACCACAAAAATCTACGGCATGTACCAATACCGCGGCAAGGTAATCAAAGCCATGAGGCACGTGATTACTCCGACCATCGGGCTCTCTTACACGCCTGAAAACAACATCGGCTTACGGAGTTATACCGACACCAACAATGTAGAACATCAATACTCGATCTTCGAGAACGGCATCTACGGCAAGCCGAATACAACCGAAGCCGGGCTGATCAACTTCGGATTACTGAACAATTTTGAAATGAAAGTTCGTAACCGGAAGGACAGCCTCGGACAGGACACCAAGATCAAGTTGCTGGAAAACCTCAGTTTCCGGTCAAGCTACAACATGACTGCCGATTCGTTGAACTGGAGCAACATCCAGATCGGGGCCCGGACTTACATCCTGAAAAAAATCTCCCTGAACTTCAATGCCAGTGTAGATCCTTATGCCCTCGATTCCAACACCGCCACAGGTGCCGTTACGAAAGTGAACGAATCGGAATGGTCGAGAAGCGGACGGGTGGGAAGGCTTACTTCTGCTTCGCTGGCTGTTGGATTTACGTTGAATGGCAAGAAAACCGACAAACCAAAAGAAAGCGGTTTCGGCACACCGGAAGAGCTGGAATACATCAACGCCAACCCAACGGCATACATCGATTTTAATATACCCTGGACCCTGAGCATGAACTACAATGTACGCTACAGTAAACCACAACTCCAAAGCGACATCGTTCAAACCCTGAACTTTTCAGGAGACATAAGCCTGACGCAGAAATGGAAATTGGGATTCAGTTCCGGTTATGATTTTGAATTAAAGGATCTTTCCTATACTTCGGTAGACATCTACCGCGACCTGCACTGCTGGGAAATGATGTTCAACTGGATCCCTTTCGGGCCGCGTCAAAGCTACCTCTTCACCATCAAAGTGAAATCAGCCATCCTGCAAGATCTGAAACTAACCCGAAGAAACTTACCGAATGTATTCTAGGGTTTCTACCTATTGCTTAATTTTAAGGCTTCAAAGACAGCCTTATGAAACAACTACCTCTTTTCTTGATCAACATCTTCATCGTAAGCACATTATTTTCTCAGGAAATGGATGAGTCTTATCCGAGTGCTATGCGCGGCGACTCCACCGACATTTTCTTTGACAAGGTCATTGCCGATCCCTATCGCTGGCTGGAAGATGAACAGTCGGACAAAACCAAGACCTGGATTACCGAACAGCGAAGTGTGACCGAAAATTACATGAACAAAATCGGTTTTCGAGATAAGATCAAACAACAGCTTGAAGAGATTTGGGATTTTGCGACCATGAGTACCCCTTCCAAATACGGCGACTATTCCATTTACACCAAGAACGACGGCAAGCAAAACCAATCGGCATATTACATGAAAAAAGGAAAAGAAGGAAAAGAAGAGTTGCTGCTCGACCCCAATACTTTATCGGAAGACGGAACAGTAGCTGTTGGCGGAACCAGTGTTTCTCACGATAACAAGTACTTTGCCTACATGACCTCCGGTGCCGGATCGGATTGGAAAGAAATCAAGGTAATTGACCTGAAAACCAAAGAGCTGGTGGATGAATCGGTAAAATGGGTTAAATTTTCGGGTATAGCCTGGTACAAAAACGGATTCTACTACAGCGGTTACGGCATCCCTGAAACCGGTAAGGAATTTTCCCAGAAAAACGAATACCACACGGTATTCTACCATCAATTGGGAACTCCTCAGAAATCGGATAAGGTAATCTATAAAGACGCGGAAAACCCGCTCAAGAATCACTACTGCAGCGTAACCGATGACGAACGTTTTTTGGTCATCTCCGGCAGCAAGGGAACCAGTGGTAATAACCTCATCGCCAAAGACCTGAACTCCCCAAAAAGTAATTTTGTAACGATCATCGATGGCTACGATTACGACACCTGGGTGGTGGATAATTTCGATGACAAGCTAATCCTGCAAACCAATTATAACGCTCCCAACAAACAGATTGTTACCACAACATTGAACGGATCTTCTCCCGACAGCTGGAACGCTTTCATTCCCGAGAAAGGCTACGTCCTGGAAAGCCTTTCCATTGCCGGAGACAAACTCTTCGCCACCTACCTGAAGGATGTTCAAACGAAAATTGAAGTCTACGATTTCAGCGGTAAATACCTGCAGGATCTGGAATTGCCCGGAATAGGCATTTCGAACGGGGTTCACGGTAAAAAAGGGCAAAACGAAGCCTATTTCTCCTACACCTCCTACACCACACCAAGCTCCAGCTACAGACTCGATGCGGGCACATTGAAAAGCGATCTTTATTTTAAACCCGATGTGGCTTTTAGTCCCGAAGACTTTATCACGGAGCAGGTATTTTACAAGAGTAAAGACGGCACCGAAATCCCGATGTTTATTTCCTATCGTGTGGATCTGAAAAAGGATGGAAACAACCCGACCTTGTTATACGGCTACGGAGGCTTTAACATCAGTTACAAACCCCAGTTCGATGCTGCCAAATTCGCATTCATGATGAACGGTGGCATTTATGCCGTTGCCAACCTGCGCGGAGGAAGTGAATACGGCGAAAAATGGCACGAAGGAGGCATGCTGCTGAATAAGCAAAACGTGTTCGATGATTTTATCGCTGCCGCCAACTACCTGAAGGACAACAACTATACATCAACGGAAAAACTGGCTATTCACGGTCGCTCGAACGGCGGACTGCTTGTCGGTGCCGTGATGACCCAACAACCCGGAATCGCCAGGGTAGCGTTGCCCATGGTTGGTGTACTCGACATGTTGCGATATCACAAGTTCACCATCGGATGGGCCTGGGCGGTAGAATACGGTTCGAGTGAAGAGGAAAAACATTTCCGAAACCTGATTAAGTACTCGCCATTACACAATGTGAAGCCTGTAGCTTATCCGGCCACGTTAATTCTGACGGCCGATCACGACGACCGGGTGGTTCCTGCCCACAGTTTTAAGTTTGCCGCCGAACTGCAGTACAAACAACAAGGAAAGAATCCGACATTGATCCGGATTGATACGCAATCGGGACACGGATCGGGGAAACCCAAATCGAAGCTGATCGAAGAATGGGCGGACATCTGGGCCTTCACCTTCTACAACATGGGCATCGAGATCAACTAATTATTCTATCCCGGAAAAGCTTCTTTCCCACCGGTTACTCCCGGTAGCATCTTTATTTGTAGAGAACAGGATGGTTGTTGCTTTTCCGACAATGTGGCTCTCCGGAACAAAACCCCAGAACCTGGAATCGGAGCTGTTGTGGCGATTGTCTCCCATCATAAAGTAGTAATCCTGCTGAAAAGTATAGCTGTTTGTTGCCACCTGATTGATTACAAACCCATGCTCATCCCAGGAAATTTCATGACCCTCATAGGCTTCAATCACCCGCTGATACAAATGAATGTTGTTACTATCCAGTTGAACTTCCATCCCTTTTTTGGGTATAACCAAATCTCCGAAATGATCGACATTCCATTTATAATGTTCATTAAACGGGAAGATGTAATCGGCATAGTTCCCTTCAACAATACGAAGCGGTGAAATCTTCTGAATGTAATTTTTGGCTCGTAGTTGCCGGAGTGCCGAATCGCTGAGGGTAAGCTGCCAACTGTTTTCCATAGCCTCTCTTCCTCCTTCCGTTACACCGTATTTCAGGAGTGTGTCCTGCGACAATTCTACTGTTGACTGCACGTGGTAATTGAAAGTAACGTATTTGGGGAAACCGATGAACTTATTATTGATATAGACCTTTCGGGAGCGTATGGCAATGGTATCGCCGGGCAAGCCGATACAGCGCTTGATATAAAAAGAACGATGATCGATGGGCAGTTCGTCATCCATCGGATAATTGAATACCACCACATCGTTGCGCCCGATGGTGGAGCTGAAAAAGCGAACATACGGCAATTGAATAATATCCCAGTAAGCCTTCCAGTTGTTATTCATCGGCATGCGTTGATGGCTTAAGGGAAAGGTCAGCGGGGTAATGGGTAAGCGGATACCATAACTCATTTTATTCACCAGAATGACATCTCCCGGCAGCAGGCTCTTTTCCATGGATGTGCTGGGAACAACATAAATCCAGAAGAAAAATGCCTTCACGATGATTACGGTTAGCAAGGCATAACTAAAAGCCTTGAGCCATTGTTTGATATATGATACGAGCTTCTTCATCATTCGAACAGGACTATTGCTTTTCCTGTGAGTTCATCCCGTGCAACAAAACCGAAATTTCTGGAGTCGACCGCAGCATGCCGGTTGTCACACATCACCCAATAGTAATCTTTTTTTACCACATAACGATCCGTTTCCTGTCCATTGATAAATAAACAATGACCATCCACATGCAATTGCCCGCCCTCATCCAGAATTAGCCGGATGTATAGCTTATAATTGTACTTCGTCAATGTAAGCTCTTCGCCCGCTCCGGGAACAACCAGAGGGCCAAAATAATCCCTGCTCCACGGATAATCCGGATCATGCGGAAAAACAGATGGGAAATAAGCCTTGTTATGCGTCAACTTTTTCAGTTTACGCACTCCCGGGATGGATGCCGTGCTATCCGCTTTCGACGGGGTCAACCTCGCCGTATATATCCGGTTTTTATACAGGGGAGTATACGAATCCGCGGCGAGTTGCACTTCTTCGGTGCACCAGATGCGGTAAGCGTACCTTAAGTTTTTCCAATCCCTGTAGCCTCCATCTATCCGTAGTTCGCCGGCAACGATAGACAGCTCTTCGCCGGGCAAGGCCACAATTCGGCTCAACACCCTGTTGGGTTTTTCCACAACCCACACATCAAAAAGTTGAGGCTCGGCCAGCCGGTTGGCCAGCAACCAACTCCCGGAAACATAAACCGGCATCATGGCCCTGGAATTAACCTGAAACAAAGGAAATAAAAACCGAAACAGAACAAAAAAGCCAATGGTAAGGAGTATCCACACCATTGGCTTTGCCTTATGATTGAGGTTCATCAATGAACCAGGGTAAACAGACGATCCCAACGGATGCCGGTTCCGAATTTCGAATCGGTACTGAACCAAACGAAAACGGCTTTACCGACGATGTGATCATCCGGTACAAAACCCCAATATCTCGAATCCTGAGAGTTATGCCGGTTATCCCCCATCATCCAGTAGTAATCCTGCTGAAAAGTATAACTGGTTACATTTTCACCATTGATAAAAATGTCATTGCCCTTGATCACGAGTTCGTTATGCTCGTAATTCCTGATGATACGCTTGTACAACGGAAGAGTTTTCATGTCGAGTTGTACGGTAGCCCCTTTTTTCGGAATGGTGATCGGCCCGAAGTTATCGATGGTCCAGTTGTACTGCATATCGTTCGGGAACACCGGCAAGTAAACACTAGGCATTTCCTGTTTCTTTTCGATCTGGCGCTCTACGGACACGATGTTGGCAAAGGTGGAAACCAGTTTGTTTTTGGCCTCTTCCGTCATCGTGAGTTCGTAGTAATTCCCTCCTCCGGGATTCCAGTATTGCTCCAATACCGGATTGCCCTGCCCATCAAATACAGGTCGGCCGTTTTCATACTTTTGCCCTTCGGGGAATTCAAAGGTGATTTCTTTCTTCAGCAGCATTTTTTTCGACAACGGATAGTCTTTCACATACACGTCGTATTTGAATTGAGCTCCTTCATCGAGATAAGCTTTTTTACCGTTGATCATCAGTTCACCGTCAACGATTTCAAGCTGATCTCCCGGAATTCCAACACAACGCTTGATGTAATTCTCCCGTTTATCAACCGGTCTGACTTTAACCGTGTAACGTTCGGCAATCAGGTCTTTAGCCTCTTTATAGGACTTCCCTAGGTTGACCGCCTGAGACCGGACAATTTGCTCATAAACCTGGGCTTGCTCTTCAATCAGCACGGTATCCCCGGCAGGGAAATTGAAAACCACACAATCGTTGCGTTGCACATCCCCCATAGCCGGTAATTTATAATGTGGAAATTTAATCCATTCGATATAAGACTGGTTTCCGCCAAACGGCAACGGAATACCGAGCAAAGGAATCTCTTCCGGGAAACTATGGTGAGTAAAAGGAAAACTCAATGGTGTATTGGGAACACGGGCTCCGTAAGCCATCTTATTCACGAAAAGAAAATCGCCAACCATCAGCTTACGCTCCATGGAAGACGTAGGAATGGTAAATGCTTCGATGTAGAAACCTCTGATCAGCGTAGCGGCCACGATAGCAAAGATGATGGCATCGGCCCATTCACGTTTGCGGGACTTCTTGTACTTAGCAGCCTCCTCAAAACCAATGAATTTCACGTCTTCTTTAAATCCGAGGTAAGGCAAGTAAATTCCGGCAAAAACAACCCCCAGGAAATGATCTTTAAATGATGTTTTACCCAATAATTTAAGTAGTTCAACCACGATTCCCATCCACACGACAAAACCTAAAAAAGGAATGTAATAGGTAATGATCCACAACCAACCTTTCTTTACGGTTTTTACCGCGAGGTAGGTACTGTAAAAAGGCACCAGAGCCTTCCAGCCTTCGATGCCGATCTTTTCAAAGATTTTGTACAAGCCAACGTGGCTTGCCACAAAATACAGGATTGAAAGTATTACAAACGTACTAATGCCTATTTCCATATTCTTTTATTTTTATTTCATCAATTAAACAGCACATCCTCCATGGTAAAAATACCCTTTTTACCGGAAATGTATTCCGCTGCCAGAACAGCACCCAGAGCGAACCCTTTCCGGTTATGCGCGGTATGTTTGATCTCAATGTCGTCGATCTCCGACGCATAATGAACCATATGCGTTCCGGGAACATGTTCGATCCGGTGCGCATGAATGGGCAATTGATTCTTAGCATGTGCATCTCCCAACACCCATAAATCTTTTGCGTCGTTGTTTGCCAGAATACCTTCGGCCAGGGTTATGGCCGTTCCGCTTGGCGCATCTTTCTTTTGTGTATGATGCGTCTCTTCCAGGCTCACCTGATATTCCGGATGTGCGTTCATTACTTTGGCCAGGTATTTATTGAGCCGGAAAAACAGGTTGACGCCCACACTGCAGTTGGTCGCATACAGCAAAGACCCTTCATTTTCCACAACACTTTGCTTCACTTCCTCGAAACGGTCGTACCATCCCGTGGTCCCGACCACAATGGGTGTATCGGCCGACAAACAGGTATTGATGTTGTTAACGGCAAAATCGGGATTGGTAAATTCGATGGCCACATCAACATTTTTAAGCGTATCGAAGTTATAATCCTTTACATTTTGCGACGTGATGCGCATGGTCACTTCATGACCACGGTCAACAGCGATCTGTTCGATCTCCCTGCCCATTTTTCCGTATCCTATGATTCCGATTCTCATTGACTTAAAAACTTATCGTTCTGTGTTATATTGTTGTTCCGGATATGAATTACATCAGCGGTTTCATCGGTAAACCAATGGCCGAAATCATAGATTAACGACCAATGTGAATCCCGCCCCCATCCGGTTACTCGCTGTAAAATCCATACACGGTTGCAAATTAAAGGATAATTTATCGTTTTTGGGGAAATTAAACAAGTGTGCATCCACAGCTGCATCTACGATGTTCAGTACATAAAATACTCCTGTAAATATATATGCCAGATCCCTGTTCCGTTGATGGTAATCCATATTGGCTTTCAGTCCCGCTTCGCTCAACACATCCACATAATCGTCCACGGTATTGGGATCGCCGTCAATGCGATAGAGATAGGCCTGTTTAAAATCGTTGAAGTTTTGCTGATTTGAAATGGCAAAATAGAGTGAAGTTCCGATTGTCGCAAACACAACGGGCACTTTCCAGTATTTCTTGTTGTAGACCTGCCCTGCCCCCGGCAAAAACGTGCTGAGCAAAGTCGCTTTCGTTGGTGAATGTGGTTTTTCCGGCCTGACCTTGATCAGGGTATCTGCAGGCAACGTATCCTGCTTAATGAGCTGAGCATAACTAAAACCGGTTGAAAACAGAAGAAAGACGCCCAGTATGATCCCGAAGCATTTCACATCAATGGATTATAGACCTAAAAGTTCGGCAATACGTTCCAGTTCTTTTTCGGAAGCAAATGGAATTACCAGTTTACCGTTCCCTTTGGATCCGGTTTGCAGTTGAACTTGAGTTCTTAAAAAGTCCGAGAGGTCGTCTTTAATTTTTTGTTGTGTAAAAGAAAGGTCTTTTTTGGGTGTTTTCGCGGCTGTTCCCCCATCGGCTTTGGTTCCTTTCACCAGTTCTTCGACTTGTCTTACGGACAAGCCTTCTTTGATGATCCGGCGGGAAATGGCGAGTTGCTTCTTTTCGTCTTCGATGTTTACCAGAGCACGGGCATGCCCCATACTGATGTCTTTGGTCCGGATGGCCAGCTGAATTTCGGCCGGCAATTTGAGGAGACGCAGGTAGTTGGTAACCGTAGAACGTTTCTTTCCAACACGATCGCTCAGTTGCTCCTGAGTGAGGTTACACTCTTCGATGAGCTTCTGGTAACTGAATGCAATCTCCACGGCATCGAGGTCCTGACGCTGTATATTTTCCACGAGAGCCATTTCCAGCATTTCCTGGTCGTTGGCGATGCGAATGAAGGCTGGAATTTCTTTTAATCCGGCGATCTGGGAAGCCCGGAACCTGCGTTCACCGGAAATGAGCTGGTACTTACCGTATCCCAGCTTACGAACCGTAACGGGTTGAATGATGCCGAGTTCTTTGATGGAGTCGGCTAATTCGAGTAAGGCATCTTTTTCGAATTGGGTACGGGGCTGAAAAGGGTTGGCTTCGATCTCGGCAATGAGAATGGAAGACACGGCACCGACCACATGATCGATCTGTTTATTGGTAGCCTTTACGGTGATGTCGGTATCGGCATTCTGCAGCAGCGCTCCTAATCCTTTTCCTAAAGCGGGTTTCTTACTCATCTTCTAATACAATAGTCTTTTCGCCTTCCGACATTTTGGTCATTTCGTTCTTTTGGAGAATTTCTCTGGCCAGATTCAAATAGTTGATCGCTCCGCGGCTGCTGGCATCATGCATGATGATGGTTTGACCGTGGCTCGGAGCCTCTCCCAGCGTTGTATTTCGTTGAATGATGGTATCAAACATCATGGACTGGAAATGGGTCTTTACTTCATCCACCACATTGTTGGACAAGCGTAAACGGACATCGAACATGGTTAATAATAACCCTTCGATATCCAGATCAGGATTCAATCTGGACTGAACGATCTTAATGGTATTCAGAAGTTTACCTAAGCCCTCCAGGGCAAAATACTCACATTGAATCGGAATGATCACGGAGTCGGCAGCGGTTAACGCGTTGATGGTGATCAAGCCCAATGAAGGAGAGCAGTCGATGATGATGAAATCGTACTGATCCTTGATG
This sequence comes from Flavobacteriales bacterium, assembly GCA_020435335.1. Taxonomy (GTDB): domain Bacteria; phylum Bacteroidota; class Bacteroidia; order Flavobacteriales_E; family Vicingaceae. The sequence goes on from JAGQZT010000096.1 coordinate 75,090, forward strand.
GTTGCCAGTGAGGCGCGCATCATTTTTTCCCGATTAGCCAGGTTAATCAATTCGATCTCGGCACCAACCAGGTCGATGTGGGCAGGCAGAATATCCAGATTAGGGGATTCCGAATGCAATATCGCCTCCGCTGGCTCAATTTCTCCAATAAGGCATTCGTAAATGCTTTTCCTGATGTTTCGCGGATCAAATCCAACACCTGATGTTGAGTTGGCTTGCGGATCGGCATCGACCAACAGCACTTTGTACTCCAGAACGCCCAGGGCGGCAGCGAGGTTAATGGCCGTTGTGGTTTTTCCTACGCCCCCTTTTTGATTTGATATTGCAATAATTTTACCCATGTTTTTGGTTTTTATAAACTTATGGTTTGTCCTATTTTCATTAAAATGAGCTCTTTGCCCTTTTCTGCAAACTTGCGTTTTGCTTCTTCATGATCGATCTTGATGAAGCCGAAGGTGTCGTAATGCACCCCGATGATCTTATCACACCGGATAAATTCTGCGGCTCTGACGGCATCGTCGACCCCCATCGTGAAGTTATCGCCAATAGGCAGAACGGCAAAATCAAGCTTTTCGTATTCCCCGATCAGTTTCATGTCCATATGAAGCGCCGTATCGCCAGCGTAGTAAAAAGTCTTACCTCCCGATGTCACAATGAAACCGCCGGGATTTCCGCCATAGGTTCCATCCGGCAACACACTACTATGCACCGCATTGACATACTTCACGGTTCCGAAACCAAACTTCCAGGAACCACCATGATTCATCGGATGACCGTTTTTGATGCCCCTGGACGTGAACCAGGAAACAATCTCGAAATTGGAAACAACCGTTGCGTCGTTTTTATTGGCAATTAACCTGGCATCAGCCACATGATCCTCATGCCCATGAGATATCAATACATAATCAGCTACGATCTGATCCACATTGACATGAGCAGCCTGCTCATTCGGCGTGATAAACGGATCAAACAACAGGGTTTTCCCCTCTGTCCTTACCGAGAAACAAGCATGTCCGTAAAAGGTGAAATTCATAGCTTCGATTTGATTACAAAGTAACCTAAAAGTAAAGCTAATTCAACAAAATCAACGGTTAACTTACCAACTACTTTTTAACAGTTTTCTGTTAATTGGGTCTTAATAAAAACTTTATAAAATTTTAACACTTCAATGCTTGATTGTTTGCCAAAAGTTTCTAAATTTGTAATCATTACAATTTTATAATAATTTCAATCATGGACTTCGCACACCACCTGTCCTCCAACAACATCAAGCCTTCCGTACAGCGGATCAAGATTTTCGAATACCTGCACGAAAACAGGCAACACCCTACAGTAGATACCATCTACAAAGACCTGGTAGGACACATCCCTACCCTTTCCAAAACCACCGTTTACAATACCCTGAAATTATTTGTCGACAACGGCATCACCACCA
>JAGQZT010000097.1 GCA_020435335.1 Flavobacteriales bacterium
GAGTTCGAACCCCGGTTCCGGGCTTCGATGAAAAGCCGGGTGTCGCTGCTTGACAAGATCATGCATTACATCATTAAACGGAAGGGCAAGCAGATGCGTCCCATGTTCGTGTTCTTGTCGGCCAAAGTGTTCGGACCGACAACCGATTCGACGTATCGTGCTGCAGCCATGATCGAATTGTTGCATACCGCAACCCTGGTGCACGACGATGTGGTTGATGATGCCAATAAACGCAGAGGGTTCTGGAGCATCAATGCCATCTGGAAAAATAAGATCGCTGTACTGGTCGGAGATTACTTGCTCTCCAAAGGCTTGTTACTGGCCGTTGAAAATGAGGAATTCGACCTGCTTCGGATCATGTCGAACTCCGTGCGGGAAATGAGTGAAGGGGAACTGCTGCAGATCGAAAAAGCCCGGAAATTAGACATCACGGAAGACGTGTATTATGACATTATCCGACAAAAAACAGCGACCCTGATCGCTGCCTGTTGCGCAGCCGGGGCAACTTCAACAACGGAGGATAAAGATCACGTGGAAAAGATGAGACTCTTCGGAGAATATACCGGTATCGCTTTCCAGATTAAAGACGACCTGTTTGATTATGGGAGCAATGGTGAAACCATCGGAAAACCAACCGGGATCGACATCAAGGAAAAGAAAATGACCTTGCCGCTGATCTTTGCGCTCAATCAAACCGATCCTGCTACGAAGAAAAAGATTATCGGCACCATCAAACATCATCACGAAAATGCCAAAAAAGTAAGAGAGGTGATCGATTTTGTAGTGCGAACAGGAGGAATAGACTATGCTCAAAAAGCAATGCTGTCGTACCGCGATAAGGCCCTGGAAATTTTGAGTGGATTCGATCAGCAAAATGAAGCCACGGAGGCTCTGAAAGAATTAGTAATTTACACCACGGAACGTAAAAAATAAGATCATGAAAAGTTGGATAGCGCTCATACTTGGTACATGCATACTTATAGCCTGCAATGAATCTACAATTGAAAAAGTGGAGGACACCTACGACAACCAGCAACCCAAAAAGGTAAGCTTTTATCAGCTCGTTGATGGTAAGGAAGTGAAGGTGGAAGAAAAGGAATTTTATGCCAACGGACAACTTAAAATGTCCGGAAAACTTGAGAACGGGCTGCGCGAGGGTGAATGGAAAGCCTATTTTGAAGACGGAAAGGTACAGAGTGAAGGGTTTTTTACAGCAGGGAAACGTACCGGATCGGCTAAGGTTTATTTTCCGAACGGACAACTTCGCTACGAGGGGCAGTATGAAGATAATGAGCAAGTTGGCCACTGGAAATTTTACAACGAAAAGGGCACCCTGGTAACCGAAAAGGACTATTAAATGACTAATGATTATTGACTATTGAATAGCGGATTGTGATGATGTGTTACAGTTAAACAATAATCATAGACAATAACCAATCATAAATGCACAATTGACTTGATTCCTAAGCAGACCATAGACGAGATTGTTGAAGCCTCCCTCATTGAAGAAGTGGTCGGCGACTTTGTCTCCCTGAAAAAACGGGGGGCGAACATGCTCGGACTATGCCCTTTTCACAACGAGAAAACACCTTCTTTTACGGTTTCTCCAGCCAAAGGAATCTACAAATGTTTCGGGTGTGGCAAAGCCGGAAATTCGGTCAATTTCATCATGGAGCATGAACATTACTCCTACCCGGAAGCGCTGAAATACCTGGCTCACAAATACAACATTGAAATTGAGGAGGAAGAGCAGACCGATGAACAGAAAGAGGCAGCCAACGAGCGTGAAAGCCTTTACATCGTATCCAATTACGCTGCAGAATACTTCAAGAAACAACTCCATGAAAGTGAAGAGGGCAGAGCGATCGGGTTGAGTTACTTTTTGGAGCGTGGTTTCCGGGAAGACATCATCCAAAAATTCCAGCTGGGCTACAATCCGGATGAATGGACGGCATTAACCGATGCGGCAGAGAAAGAAGGGTATAGCCTCAAGTACCTGGAACGGAGCGGGTTAACCATTGTTAAAGAGGACAAGAAGTTCGATCGTTTCAAGGGCCGCGTGATGTTTCCGATTCACAATCTTTCGGGCAGAGTGCTTGGTTTTGGAGGAAGAACACTCAAAAGCGGTGATGCTAAAACCGCTAAATACGTTAACTCGCCCGAATCGGATATTTACAGCAAGAGCAAGGTACTCTACGGCATTTATTTTGCGAAGAAGGCCATCATCGAAAAGAATAATTGTTTCCTGGTAGAAGGGTATACCGATGTGATTTCGCTGCATCAAGCTGGTGTGGAAAACGTCGTAGCTTCTTCCGGAACTTCACTTACCGAGGGGCAAATCCGGCTGATCAAACGGTTTACACCGAATATCACCATCCTCTACGATGGCGATGCCGCCGGGTTGAAAGCCTCGTTCAGAGGGATCGACATGATCCTGAAAGAAGGGATGAATGTGCGGGTGGTCTTGTTCCCCGATGGGGAAGATCCGGATTCTTATGCGAAGAATCATACCACCGAAGAAGTAACGGCCTACATTACCGAGCAGGCTCAGGATTTTATCCGGTTCAAAACGGATATCCTGATCAAAGACGTAGGGAACGATCCCATTAAACGGGCAGAACTGATCAAGGAGATCGTGGAAAGTATCGCCGTGATCCCCGACCAGATTAAGCGATCGGTTTATACCCAGGAATGCAGTACTTTACTTCAAATACCCGAGCAGGCTCTGATCAATGAGACCAACAAAATCCTTCGGAAGAATTTCTCAAAAAACACACAACAGGAAGCTCCTCCGATCGAAGAAACTTATCAGGATCTGATCCCGGAAGAAAAAGAAGAGGTTAGCGATATTGCACATTGGGAGTCCGAAATCATCCGGCAATTGATCAGCTATGGCGACAAAGACATGGAGGTGGAGGTGATCACGGAAAATGATGAGCAGGTCAAGCAGCACGTACCTGCAGCCTTGTACATCACCAACCTGATCACCCAGGACGGACTAAGTTTTGAAAATCCGCACTTCCAGGAGATATTCAATGCCTATGTGGAAGGGTTGAATCAGGAAAGGATTCCGGGCCATCAGGATTTCATCAACCACCATGATCCCGAACTGAGTGCCATTGCCATCAGTGTGATCGCCGAGCAACATCAGTTAAGCCCGAACTGGGAAAATCATAAGATCTATACCGTTACCGAAGAACAACAACTTACCCGAGCGGTGATCGATACGGTGCATGCCTTCAAGCTGAGTAAGGTGAAGAAACTCATTGAGGAGAATCAACACCAGTTGAAAACCGATACTTCGGAAGACCGGCACCTGCAGTTGTTGCAGGAACAAATGCAATTGCTGAAAGTCAAACAACAACTGGCCGGAAAACTCGGGCGAATCATCCTGAAGTAGCCTACCAAACAATATTCTTAAAGCGGGAACTTTTAAGGTTCAAACAAAATAAAAATCATTTTTTCTTGATTTTTCAAAATAATATTTATTTTTGTCCCGAATTTCAATTGCCATCACCCACCTGGTGAAAAGCAATTGTTTATAAAGAAGAGGCGAGAGAATAGGCTCCATGACCCTCTGGCAACCAACTATAAGTTCCGTCCCGATAAATACGGACGGAATTGGAAAACCGGTGCCAATTCCTATCCTTCAAAATGGTTTTGAAGGAAAATATAAAGAATTGCAACATGGAAAAAACAAGCAAATCAAGAAACAACACATTCCGGCTGAATCAGGCAGGAAAAGAATTTTACCTATCTCAAATCGCTGTAGCTACTACAGCAGGAATGATGCATAGCATGTGCTGCTGTTGCATGTGCTAAGTATCGTTCATTTCTTATTTATTTCCGGATCTGAACGATGGCTTTGCCGGGCTTTCCTGTACACATTCGTGTACTTCAACGCTTATTTCATTCAATTTCAACATCATGACACTAAAAAAATATACATACACTAAAACAATTCAACTCGAATCAGGTCGGGTACTTAACGGGTTGACCATCGCTTATACCACGCTTGGTAAACTCAATGCAACTAAAAGCAACGTGGTTTGGATCACGCATGCCTTAACCGCCAATGCCAATCCACAGGAATGGTGGTCGGGACTGGTCGGGAAATCAAAGTTTTTCGATCCGGAAAAATACTTCATCGTTTGTGCGAACGTGATCGGTTCCTGCTACGGAACAACGGGCCCTTTATCCGTGAATCCGGATACCGGGAATCCGTACCATCATCATTTTCCGGGGGTCACCATCCGGGATCTCGTGGCCGGACTGGACTTGCTAAGGCAACACTTAGGAATTGGTAAAATCCACACCTTAGTAGGAGGTTCGCTGGGTGGGCAACAAGCGGTTGAGTGGGCCATTCAACAACCGAAATTGATCGATCACCTCATGCTGATCGCGACCAACGCACAGCACTCTTCCTGGGGAAAGGCCTTCAACGAAAGTCAGCGGCTGGCGATTCAGTCCGACAGAACCTGGTATTCGTACAGTGATGATGCCGGATCCAAAGGATTGAAAGCCGCCAGATCGATTGCCCTGCTGAGCTACCGCAATTATGAGACTTATGCCGCCACGCAGTTGGATTCGGATGACAGAACGGATCAGTTTGCAGCATCCGGTTATCAGAACTACCAGGGCGAAAAGCTGGTTAACCGGTTCAATGCCTTCTCCTACTGGCATTTATCCAAGGCCATGGATAGCCACAATGTGGCCAGAGGCCGGAAAAGCGTAGCTCATGCACTGAGTCTGATCGAAGCTAAAACCCTGGTGATTGCCATCAGTTCGGATATTTTGTTTCCCGTAAGTGAGTCAAAGGTATTAGCGGAAGGAATACCAAACAGTCAATTATCGGTTATCAATTCCTTGTACGGCCACGATGGGTTTTTAATTGAAACTGATCAGCTCCAGCATGAATTTCAGCAATTCTTTGCACATCAAAATAAATCCATTCATAAACTAAAACTTGCTATATAATGTCAACATTGAATAAATTAAAACTCTACGGATTTGGCGTAGTCGGACAAGGGTTTCAGGAGTACCTCGCGCAAAATGAAAATCCGAAACGCTTGCATACCATCATCGTGAAAGATGCCGGTAAATCCAGAAAGAAAGTCGATTCGATCATCGAAACCACCAATCCGTATACGATCCGTGACCGGGAAGTTTTTGCGATCATTGAACTGATCTCATCGGTTCAGGATGCTTACGGCCTGGTGTTCGAGAACCTGGAAATCGGGAAGAACGTAATCTCGGCCAATAAGAAACTGATCGCAGAAAATCTGGATCTTTTCATTCGAACGGAACGTTCAAGTGGTTCAACATTTCTGTATGAAGGAGCTGTTTGCGGAAGCATTCCGATCATTCGGATTCTGAACGATCTCTTTGCTTATGAGGAGCTAAGGCGTGTGAAAGGAATCTTCAACGGATCGTCCAACTACATCCTCAGTAAACTTTTCCAGGATGATTTGTCGTACGAAGAAGCCTTGAATCAAGCCCAGGAGCTTGGTTTCGCGGAAGCAGATCCGACTTCCGATGTGGGCGGATACGACTCATTGTATAAGCTCATCATCGCTACCGTTCATGCATTTGGTGTAATAATCCGACCGGAGCAGGTGCTGAATGTGGGCATTGATGCCATTACGAAAGAGGATGTTGAGTTTGCCAAGCAGTACGGACTTAAAATAAAATTGATTGCCCGGGCTTCCCGCGAAAATGGAGCGTTAAGTTTATCGGTTTTGCCCACCCTGCTGGATGCATCCAGTGAGCTGTTTAACATTGAGAATGAATACAACGGCGTTGTGGTGGAAGGGGAGTCGATCGGAACCCATTTTTACAAGGGGAAAGGTGCCGGAAGCCACCCGACCGGAGCGGTAGTATATGCCGATCTGAAAGCTCTGGATGCAGGATATCGCTATTCCTACCACAAACTTGACCAAGCCGGTGATGTGTTTATAGATGATGAAGAGGTGACCGTCCTCTTTTCAGCAGAAACTCCTTTCAGCATCAATAAGCTGGAAGTGGAGTTTTCGAATTTAATCCCACTCGATGCCGTCGGAAAAAGGCATTTGGCTAAAATCAAGCTCAGTGAGTTGCGAAACAACAAGCACGACATCCAAAATAAAGGGATTTCCGTGCTGGCGGTCGACACGGATGTTATTGCTAAACAACTCATTCAGAGTTACCGAACAACGGAAATTTTAGCCTGATATGATTAAGTCAAAAAAACGGGTTTTTACCACCGATCAACTGGCCGAATTGAACGAAAAGTACGGCAGGTTGTCCGTGAATCAACGGATCCGTGAACTCTATCGGGATTTTCATCCGGAGGAAGTCATGCTTACTTCTTCGTTTGCAGCGACTTCGGCGTTATTACTCAAGGTGTTTTCGGATGTGAACCCCGGGCAAAAGATCTTCTTTATTGATACCGGGTATCATTTTGAAGAAACGTTAACATACAAAGAAGAGTTAACCAGGTTGTATGGACTCCGGGTGGAAAGCATCGGGGCAGAAACGTGGGAACATGATTTTACCACATCCGATGAAACCTGGAAAAAAGACCCCAACTTCTGTTGCTCGATCAACAAGGTGAAGCCGTTGGAATTTATCAAGGAAAATTACAGCGTTTGGGTATCAGGGCTCATGAAATGGCAATCCGATCACCGGGCAAGCCTTAACATTTTTGAAGAACGAGGCGGCATCCTGAAATTCTACCCACTACTCGATGTTACCCGGGAAGAAAGAGACGATTTCATTAAAAACAATCAACTGCCATTTCACCCTTTGGTTGCCAGAGGATACTCTTCCATCGGATGTAAACATTGTACCATTCCCGGAAACGACCGGGAAGGACGTTGGAATAATAACCCTAAAACAGAATGCGGATTACATTTATAAAAAGAACATGGAAACAATACTAGAATACATTACAAAACCCTGGCCCTGGTGGATTTCAGGCCCGTTACTCGGACTGGTAGTCCCGGTTTTGCTCCTGTTCAAACATAAGTTTGGTGTCTCATCAATCTTTCGCCACCTGTGCACAGCTACCGGATTGGCGAAGTCGGACTATTTCCAATATTCGCTGAAAGAGCACTCGTGGCAAATTTTGTTTGTTGGCGGTGTATTGCTTTCAGGATTGATATACCTCGTCGTGGATATGGAGACCGGAGAGCTCAATGCTTCTGCCGTGGCTTACTTCAATGCCAGGCAATTAACACCGGAAGGACTATTTCCAACAGAACGATTTCAGGCGATTCCATTTTCAGCAACCGGCTTATTATCCGTTGGAGGATTCTTAATTGGTTTCGGATCACGTTATGCTAATGGATGTACTTCTGGACATGCTATTACGGGATTGTCTCTGCTTAGCCCCGGATCTTTGATTGCTGTTATTGGATTTTTTATTGGAGGTGTCGCTGGCACGTTTTTAATTCTGGATCAGGTCTTATGAAAACAGGGAAATACGTAATAATCGGGTTCTGTTTTGGATTCATTCTGATGAAGTCAGAAGCGGTTTCATGGTTCCGTATTGTGGAAATGTTCCATTTTCAATCTTTTCACATGTTTGGATTAATCGGTTCGGCTATAGTAACCGGGGCACTCACGGTGTTCTTGCTCAGGCGATTAGATCATGCATTGGATGTAACACCCAAACCGTATCAACCCAAGAGGAACTTGATCGGAGGGGTTGTATTCGGGATGGGATGGTCAATAGCGGGAGCATGTACGGCCCCTTTGTTTATTCATCTTGGAACCGGAAATCTTTGGATGGTCATCCCTCTGGTTTCAGCCATTTTGGGCACATTTGCCTACGCTAAATTGAAAAACAAATTACCACACTAACCATGAAAGTAA
>JAGQZT010000098.1 GCA_020435335.1 Flavobacteriales bacterium
ATACCACCGGACAAACTTACGCCACCGCACAGGTGAAAGATACGGCAAACTTTACGTTGAGTCCGAATTACGAGTTCTACGGTAAGGTGAAGTTATTTGCGAATAAAAATTTCCTGACGTTTGATGGTTATTCAAGAATCAAGCATGATTGTGATCTGCTGGGAATGGATTGGTTCAGCTTCGAAACAGAGGTTAATCCGAACGACATTTACCTACCTGTCGATAGCAACACGAAATCGGTGGATGGTAAACCATTGCTGGCAAGTGTTCTGCTTAGTTCCGATTCGTTGGGAATTTATACCTCTTTCCTGAACAAGAGGAAGAAATACAGCCACACCGACATCATTAATGCCAAAGGATACATGACTTATGATAAGGAAGCGGAAGAGTACCGTATTTCCAATAAGGATAAATTACAGGAGATGTCGTTTGCCGGGAATTACCTGAGTTTGAGTACCAAAAGCTGTAAGGCTTACGGAGAAGGATCAATTGATCTGGGAGGAGAATTGGGCCAGGTGAACGTGGAATCTGCCGGCATGGTGCAACATAACCTCTTGGATGGTGAGGCCATTTTTGATCTGGTGATGATCACGGATTTCTTCTTTAACGGGGATGCCTTGAAAAAGATGTCGAAAAAGATGGAAGAAGCTACTTCACTGGATCCGGTGAAACTGGATCGTCCGATCTATGAGAAAGGGTTGCGTGAAGTACTCGGGAAAGAGGAGGCTGATAAACTGATCGCTCAGGTGAATTTATACGGGGAGTTTAAAAAACTTCCGGAGTCACTTAAGAAATCCATCGTATTCAGTGAGGTCAGGTTGAAATGGGATAATGAATCCAGCTCATACAAATCGTTCGGTAAACTGGGGATCGGGAACATTGATAACAAGCAGGTCAATAAATATGTGGAAGGAAAGATCGAACTGGAGAAGAAAAGAAGCGGGGATGAGTTAACGATATACATTGAAATAGATCGAAATACATGGTACTTCTTTACATATACGAGAGGAATTATGCAGGCCATATCTTCTGATTCCGAATTTAATACGGCCATCACGGAGACCAAACCCGATAAACGTAAAGTTAAACCACTTAAAGGCCAGACACCTTACAGTTACATGTATTCCAATGAGAGTAAGAAACGGGACTTTTTAAGGAAATTTGATGAGTAATTTTGGGGAATCTTTCAATTTTTGCATCCATTTAATATAATAGTTACCTTTGTTGATTGGCTTAGCCTTTAAATGATAAGAAAAAGTGTACATAGGTTAATTGGTGTAACATCACTCCTGATGTTGTTCTCTGTGACTGCCGTAGCTCAATACGGATCGGAAGCCGAATTGAAAGAGGCTGCTGATAAGATGTTCAATGAGGAGAAGTACAATGAAGCATTGCCGTTATTCGGGCAGCTTCTCAGCCTGTACCCCAAAGATCTTAATTATAACTACAAGTACGGAGCATGTGTACTGTATGGCTCCAAGGAAAAAGAAGACGCCCTGAAGTACCTGAAATTTGCCACGTCCAAATCGACTGTTGATGCGGAAGCTTTTTATTTTTTAGGAAGGGCCTATCACCACAATTACCAGTTCGCTCCGGCAAAGGTAAACTACAATAAGTTTAAGCAAAAGGCCGACTCGAGAGCCATGCAACGATTTGATGTGGATCGGGATATTGCCATGTGTGAAAACGGAGAAGGGCTGATCAAAAGCATGACGGATATCGGAGTTTTGAGCAAAAAGGATATCAAAGCGTCTGATTTCTTCAGAAGTTATGACCTGAAAGGCATAGGAGGGAAGATTGTGGTGAAACCGGATGAATTCAAGACCAAACTGGATAAGAAAAAGGAAGAGTCATCGATCATTTATCTCGGAGAGAAACGCGATATGGTTGTTTTCTCATCCTATGGTAAAACCGGCACGACAGGTAAAGACATTTACAAAGTAGTGATGCAGGGGAATGGAGAATGGAGTGATCCGGTTCCTTTTGCTGAAGAGGTTAACTCCAAATTCGATGAGGACTACCCGTTTTTACATCCCGATGGGAAAACGCTTTATTTCTGTTCCAAAGGATTCAACAGCATGGGCGGCTACGATGTGTTTAAATCCACTTTTGATGCCCGTACAGGACGATGGTCAGCTCCCAAGAATCTCGATTTTCCAATCAATACGCCGGATGATGATATTCTGTTCATCTCGGATATCGATAACGAACTGGCTTATTTTGCTTCATCGCGCGATAGCAAACAAGGAGAGTTGACGGTTTACCGGGTAACGGTGGATGCTCCTCCGGTCGAGA
>JAGQZT010000099.1 GCA_020435335.1 Flavobacteriales bacterium
AGGAATCATTAGCAGCTTAACAAGCCTTTGGTTTAATGATTTCAACATTGCAATAGGAGCTTCAGGCGCTATCTTCGGGCTCTATGGGATATTGATCATTTTATTACCAACAAAAATCGTAGAATCGAAAAACAAAACGGCTTTAATTATTGGTGTTGTTAGTTTTACAATTTACAACCTTATTAGTGGCTTTACCAATGTACTCCCTAAAAGCGATATGTTTGTAGACAATGCTGCCCATTTGGGTGGTTTTACAGCCGGATTAATTTTTGGTATTATATTATACCCAAGTATCCGGTGGACATCCAACATCGTGCTAAGTATATTTACCCAAATCATTTTAATTGTTTCCGTTTTGGGTGGAGGGTATTATCTCTTAGATAAGATTCCAGATAATACTACCATCTACATGGACACTTTAAACGAGTTTACTGAGAATGAGAATGAAGCCTTATTTATTTTCAGGTTGTCGAGTTACAAATACGTTGACTCATATAAAGATGAGATAACTGATATCGGAATAAAAAACTGGGAGAAGAATATCTATTTGCTAGAAAACCTACAAAAGAAAGCAGATCTACAAGGAATATATGCTGAAAAAGTAGAAGCTTATATACACTACTGCGAATTAAGGATAACACAGTATGAAGTCATGATTCAAATGCTTGAAGTGGAAGAAAACGATAGTCTGAACACTGAATTTAATCAACTGAAAAGCAAAATAGACAGCATCATAACAAACTATCCGATGTAATATATATGCTACGGTATTACCGTTCATCAGCTAATCAAAGCTGGGAAATAATCAATAGGATTAGGGTTCTAATATTTACTGACAAACCAAATTAAACTCAACATAAGACACCCAGAACCAAGGCTAGTAAAAAGTCTAACCTCTAACTTCCAACCTCTCCCCTCTACTTCCTATACTTAAACAGCAGGTTCGGGTAATCCGAGATGATGCCATCCACGCCCCGTTCGATGAGTTTCTCGATGGTTTCGGGATCGTTTACCGTCCACACATGCAATTCCTTGCCGAACTCATGCACCTTATCGATGATGGCCTTGGTGGCATAGCTGTGTTTCACGATAATCTCATCCACGAAATGATAACGTTGTAATGGTTTCAGGTTCACTCCTTTATCGAATGAAAGTGGCAACTTGGCGTGTTTCCCAACGAATAACTTACCGATGCGGATGTCTTTGTCCAGCTTATGCGTCCGGAACAGCGCCCGGTCGTTGAAGGAGATCACCTTGCACCAGCTTTTGGCATTATTGGCTTTGATCACGTTAATGATGTGGCGTTCGATGTTGGGATAATACATGAAGCTGTACTTGGTCTCGATGAGCAGTTCGGCCTTTCCGTTGATGAGTTTGATCACTTCATCGAGGGTTGGTATCTTCTCGCCGGCGTAGAACTTATTGAACTTCTCCCCCGCACTGTACTGCAGGATTTGCTCGTAGGTCTTCAATTTCACGAAGCCTATTCCGGTGGTCGTTCTTCGCAGAGAACGGTCGTGCAACACAATCACCACATTATCTTTGGTCTGCTGCACATCGATCTCAATGCGATCCACACCCAGATCCAACGCCAGCTGAATGGAAGCCAGCGTGTTTTCGGGAGCAAGTCCTGCCGCCCCCCGATGTCCGGTTATAACGAGGTTCTTCGTAGTTACCATGATAACTTGGTAAGCACCATTGGTGCTTCGGTTATTTTACAGGAAAATAGATGTAGGTTTTCAGTTCTTCAGGACTTACCTTAGAAGGATCGTCGACGTATTCCTCCCAGCTTCTTCCGTTTTCTTCCAGGCCTTTCTCTTTCATGTAAGCTTCGATGGCGTTATAGGTAGCCACGCTTTGATCGTAGGGACCGACGTGAGTGGCTCTAACCACTTTACCGGCATAAGTCGTACCGGACTGAATTCTACCGCTTAATTCCGTTCCTTCCGGCATGGCAGCCACGATGGCACAGTCAAAATCCCAGGACATCTCTTCCATGGAGAATGAATTGGTAATGGCCAATGGAGCGGCTGTCATTTCAACACCCGCAATACCCATCAAAGCACCAATTTCACCATAGGCAGCACCGATTTTAGCAGCTACATCATCGCTGGTCAGCAACACCTTTTCATTGATAAATAAAATCGGCTGAGCCGTTACTTCTGTTTCCACGATTTCAACTTCGGGAGCTTTTTTCATGGACTCACAAATTTGCTTGATGTCTGCTAACCCTTGCTCAAAAGAAGGAGCGATCTGATCTTCCACACTCATAAAAAGCATCATAGGACGTGCAAAAAAGCCAAATTCCCCCTCATCGTACCAGGTTAACAGGACAGAGTCACCATCTTGCTCATAGATAAACCCTCCGTTGGAGGTCATTTCCCAGGGTGAGATGAAAGTAATCTGATAAACAAACGTTTTATTTTCTTCGATTTTGGTAGTTACCATTTGCCCTTTCCCTACATTCTCCGGATTTCCGTCCCAGCTCATCGAAGCACCGACAGCCTGATTATCATCTTTGATTTCGTATTTGGCATTCGGATCCAGTTTGGCCCAGGGTGACCAGGCCGCCCAATTGGAATAGACGGTTGTTTGATCGAAGATCACATCAACGGATGCTCCGATTTTGGTTTGGCGTTCCACGCGGTAGCCAGAAGGGCCTACAAGGGCCAGAATTAAATAAACAGCTATTAAAGCGACAACTGCAATAAGAATTTTTTTCATGACGAATTAGTTTGGTGAGTATCAAATGTAAGAAATTATACGAGCTCTTGCTCAGAATAATCTCTTAGTTCATTGTAAATGCTATCGCGCTCAACCGGCTGACGTCCAACGGCTTTGATCAGTTCCACCATCTGGTCGGTTGTCATGACCGGCTTTTGCTCTTCGGCTCCGGCCATGGAATAGATCTTGGTTGAATCGTCAACGGTACCGTCGATGTCGTTTACACCATAAGCCAGCAGCAACTGGGCTGTTTGTCGGCCGATCATCGGCCAGTAAGCTTTGATGTGGTTGAAATTATCCAGGAAAATGCGAGAAATTGCAAAAAAGCGCAGGTCTTCCACGATGCTTACTTCCTCGATGGATGACATTTGGTTGTTTCCGTTTCTGAATTTCAGCGGGATGAAGGCATTAAAGCCTCCGGTCTTATCCTGCAAAGCTCTCAGTTTACTCATGTGGTCGATCAGGTGGACCGGTTTTTCAATGTGTCCGTAAAGGATCGTTGCGTTGGAAGGCATGCCCACGCTATGAGCCGCTTCGTGGATGGCGAGCCATTCCTCTCCGGTACATTTGTCTTTACAGATTTGCTCCCGGATCTCCGGATCGAAGATCTCGGCTCCCCCACCGGGCAAAGAACCCTGTCCGGCATCTTTCAGGATGCGCAAACATTCTTCGTAACTCACTTTCGCTTTGCGGGCCATGTATTCCAGTTCCACTGCCGTGAAGGCTTTCACGTGGATGTCCGGGCGAATCGCCTTGATGTGCTGAATCAGGTTGGTGAAGTAGTCCAATCCCATTTTCGGGTGAACCCCACCAACAATATGCACTTCGGTGATGTCTTGTCCATCGTAGGCTTTGATCGCGTCATAGATTTGCTCTTCGGTCATTTCCCAGGCGTCGTAGGTCTCACGCTCACGCAGGAACCGGGAGTACGAACAGAACTTGCAATCGAACACGCAGATGTTGGTCGGCTCGATGTGGAAATTCTTATTGAAGTAGGTCTTGTTTCCGTGGCGTTGCTCCCGAATGGAATTAGCGAGTACCCCCAGATAACCGACTTCGGCATGATCGAATAAATAAATACCCTCTTCGTCGGTCAAACGTTCCTGCTGTTGCACCTTTCGGGCAATGGCTTTCAGAGATTCATCGATGTCGGATTGAAGGAGCGTATCTATTGCTGTCATAATGTTGATTTACCGTACAAAAGTAAGGAATATCCATAAAAAAAGAGCTCCGTTTCCAGAGCTCTTTTCAAACTAAATAACAATTCTTTATTTGGAGATCACGACTTTCTTCGTGATTACGTTTCCACCGGTTTTCACGTTGATGAAGTAAATCCCGTTTGGCTGATCGTCGATGTTGATCGTGATCAACTGGGTATTTAACGGTTGTGTACTTCTCACGAGTTTACCAACCACGTTGTACACGTCAACAGAAGATAACGTTTTCTCTGTTAAAGCCACGTTGATGGTTCCGTTGGATGGATTCGGGAATACCAGGATTTCGTTGATGTTACCCAGGATCTCTTTCTCGCCGGTAGCGATGCTGTTACATACAACCGGAATAACCGCAGCACTGTGTGTTAATCCGTAGTTAGAAAGATTAATCCAACCACCTGTTTCCTTTGCGTAAACGGTATTGGTTCCTGTAGGAGCAGACATCAACGCTACGGTGTCACCAGTAGCGAAGGAAGTATGATCGAAACCTACATAGAAATTACCGGTTAACGCAGGTGGAGAAGAAATTGTCCACAAAGTAGGCGTACCACCTGTTGCCAGCGAAGTGTTGGCAGCAGATACCGTAGCCATTACATTTCCGTTGTTTGGCAAACTACCTGTTTCACCCCAAACTTTCAGGTTAACATTACCTGTTCCTTTGGCCACACCGAAGTAGTAGAACACATCGGTTAAGAAATCGCCGGAACCGGTGTAGCTAATTTTATCAGCCCATCCGTTATCGCCGTATGCGTTACGCCCTAAGATGTAACCGTTTCCACCGCTCCACAGATAAACACCTGTACTGCTGGTATGAGTCGAATTGTTAATGTCCCAGGTGGCCAGTGTAGAATCACATGCTTGAGTTCCCACAGGATTTACAATAATGTAAGAGTTCTTTTGATCCGTATCGGTACTGGTTCCGTCACCCACCATAAGTGATACCGTATAAGTACCGGGGTTGTTATAGGTAACAACGTGTGGCCCTTGTGTAGAAGCCGTTGCAGGTGTAACACCACCCAGGCTGTTTACATCAAAATTCCAGGTCCAGGAAGTAATGGTATTCGGACCTGTGGAAGCATCCGTAAACGTAACGGTTTGACCGGCATTGATGGTTGTAGGAGTTCCACTGAAGGCAGCCGTTAAGCTAGGTGTACCACAAACCGTAGAAGTAGGCAGCGTGCTTCGTCTTGGCGAGTTAGCCATCACTTGCAGCACTCTTGTTTTTTGATCGGCCGTGAACATGTTCATACACGCATCGTCGGTGTAATCCATGTAGTTCTGCACCTGATCCGGTAAGTTCGGGCTGTCATTAGAACAAGAGTTAGTAGAAGGACAACCATAATTTGCTGTTGAAACCGGAGGTGTATCACAGCAATAATCGCCGGAAGCAGCACAGTTGGAAGTACCGCAACCACCCTGGAAGGTGTGCAATAATCCGAAGCAGTGACCGATCTCGTGTGTCGCTGTTCTCCCTTTATCGAAAGGAGCAGATAATGAGAAAGAACCTTTATCGGAAGAACCGAAATAGTTGTAACCGATTACCACACCGTCGGTGTTGGCGTTACCATTG
>JAGQZT010000100.1 GCA_020435335.1 Flavobacteriales bacterium
GCCCTTTTTCGGGAAGGCCTGGTAACTGAATTCCAGGGCGGTTGGTCGTTGTTTATAGCTGCATTGCTGAACCAGTGCCCCGATCAGGGTGTCAAGTTGGTAATCGGCACCGGCTTTCCAGTATTTGGTGGTGAGCTTGATGCTCGCTAATCCGTAAGCCGGATCATCTACCTCTTTGAATAAGACCTGCGGAGCTCCGAACCGGCTGGCATCGGTCACGTTGGTCCATGCTTTAGCCTCATCAATCCCCTGGTAATTGATGTCCCAACGCTCAAAATCGAGGTTCTTTTGGGAATAAAGCCCAAAAGGAACAAGAACAAATAGAATAAGGATACGAACAAAGCCTTTCATACGGAGCGTAAAAATAGGGAATCGCAACTGTTCGAAATAATTTTCTTATCAACACCAAAAATGTTAAAAACGGATACCGATAAATATGTATACTTTTGTTTTATGGCATCGATTCGACAAAATAAAGTAGCAAGATTATTGCAAAAAGAGATCAGTAACATTTTACAGTTCCACACCACCGAATGGTTTCCGGGAACCATGGTTACGGTAACGATCGTGCGGGTTGCCCCCGATTTCAGTTTTGCCAAGGTTTACCTGAGTGTATTCGGCAACCTGGAGCCTCAGGAGTGTATCGACTTCCTGGCTGCCAACAACAAAATGGTGCGGGGAGAGTTGGGGAAAAAGGTGAAGAACCAATTGCGGATCGTTCCCGAGCTGGCTTTTTATATCGACGATTCGCTGGACTATGCCGAAGAGATCGACGAACTGTTGAAGAAATGATTTGGTTAGTAGTTGACCGTTGTTTGTTGATAGCAACAGATTAACCATCAACCAAAAACTAACAACTAATAACAATACTTGAATTTCCCCTTTTACATAGCGAAGCGTTACCTGGTTTCCAAGAAATCACACAATGTCATTAACATCATTTCCTGGATTTCCGTGCTCGGCATCACCATTGGTACGGCTGCCCTGATCATTGTGTTATCGGCATTTAACGGCTTGCAAACTCTGGTGGAGGAGCTTTATGCCTCTTTCGATCCCGACATTAAGATCACGCTGGTTGAGGGAAAAACCTTCGAATCGGCCCGGTTTCCGGCGGACGAAATTCAAGCCTTACCGGGCGTAAAATACTACAACGAAGCCATTGAGGAAGTGGCCCTGATCAAATACGACGACAAACAAACCGTAACGGCCATCAAAGGAGTAAAACCGGTTTTCTTCCAAATGACGGGCATGGACAGCCTGCTGATTGAAGGGCAGTTCGACGTATCCAAAGCAGAATCGAATTACCTGTTGCTGGGTTGGGGTATTGCCGATAAACTGGCCTTTTACATCAGTGGCGATGCGGCCTATCAGTTCAGCGTGATCGTTCCCAAACGGGGTACCAAAAAGGGGCTTGCTCCCGATTCCGAATTTAACCGGAAAATGGCTTATGCGGAAGGGATTTTTTCTGTTAATCCTGATTTTGACACCAAATACGTCGTGTCAAGCCTGGAGTTTGTACAAGGGTTGCTGAAACATGAGGGGCAACTTTCTTCGGTCGAACTGGGACTATCGGAGGATGCCGATTGGGATGAGGTTAAAGCTCAACTGCAAGCGATAGTCGGCGACCGGTTTAAGGTGCAAACCCGCTACGAACTCAATGAACTGATTTTTAAGACCAACAAAACCGAAAAATGGATCACCTTCCTGATCCTGTCTTTCATCCTGGTTATCGCATCGTTCAACATCATCGGCTCGTTAACCATGCTCATTATCGACAAGAAAGAAGATGTCTGGACTCTTCGAACCATGGGGGCCAGCCAAAAAATGATCCGGAAACTGTTTTTTACCGAAGGCATGCTCATCAATTTTTTAGGAGCGATCATCGGTATGAGCCTCGGTGCATTGATCTGCTGGATGCAGTTGCAATTTTCCTTACTTAAGCTGGAAGGTGGTGTGGTGGAAGCCTATCCGGTGGAACTGCAACTTATCGACTTTGTGTATGTCGGCATCATCGTCACCATTATCGGTCTACTGGCCTCATGGTATCCGGTTCGGGTGCTGACGAAGAAGCATTTATAACTCTTCGTTGGATCTGAGTTTAAAAATGGAGTAATATCCCAGCAATAAAAATAAACCGAAAAATATACTTACACCGTAGGTGTGAAGGTGTGCGAAGGGATGGAATAAGGTCGATTTTATGTCATAAAGCAGGTTAACCGGATTGGTTAATACATCCCAGCTGTTATAACGCTGAAAACGCCCCAGGTAAATCCCGTAACCGGAAAGAAACGAGCACGACACAACAAATAACAGGGCCTTGGTTTTTCCAAAATAATGGTGAACGATCTGCTGGAATCCGTGCAGGGATTTATAAGCCATCAAAACACCTGTCCAGGAAAAGGAGATTAATAAGATCAGATCGAACCAAAAAGGGGCGTCGGTTCTGGGTTTCAGGTGAATCAAATCCGTAAGCAAATAAGGCGCATTGGGAAAAAACAGAAGCCAAACGCATCCAAGCAGGAGGAGAACGGCTCTACTTGTTTTAGGATGGTTGCGGGTCAGGTGCTGGGAAATGAGGTAGGGAATCCAGGCCAGAAACAGGTTCCAGACTAAGAAAATGAAGGTAATGTGTCCTGAAAAATAAACACGTAAACTGATTAGTATGAAGCAAAACAATGTGGCAACAAATACCGAAGACAAGTAGAATTTTTTTAACAAGGCCATAAGCAAATTAGTTTTGGGATAAAGATGATCAGTCCGATGATAACCGCAGCAATTGTAACGATCAGTACCGCTCCGGCGGCGGCATCCTTAATGAACCCGATCTTTTTGTTGTAGTTCGGTTCCACCATGTCGC
The DNA here is from genome assembly GCA_020435335.1 of Flavobacteriales bacterium. Taxonomy (GTDB): domain Bacteria; phylum Bacteroidota; class Bacteroidia; order Flavobacteriales_E; family Vicingaceae. The sequence continues at coordinate 2,858 of JAGQZT010000100.1, forward strand.
ACAGGTTTTCAATTGCCGTATTGAAAAGTTCCGCGGCGATAACCGTCGCAATACAGAGGAGCAGGATCATCCATTCCGTATCCGACACGCGAAACAACCAGCCGGCGAGCACGACCAGCAGAGC
>JAGQZT010000101.1 GCA_020435335.1 Flavobacteriales bacterium
CGAACACCCTGATCAAAAAATAATTAAGCCGTGAGTAAACTTGCGCCAGCGGAGGGAAAACCTGTTTATTCTATGTTCTTACTTGTTGCTTTGACTCTAATCTTACTACTACTCATGTAATATCCAACTAATTCATTTTTCTCAGGATTATTTACCGAATATTCAACTTGAACTTTATCTCCGACTTCTTTTTTACCTTGTCGCCTCCCAACATTATGCTTTCCTGAGTACGTTTTTCCGTCAACCTCATACTCATATGTTATCTCTTGGTAATAATACCCTCTACCAAAATGCCAAAATCTTTCATCTATTATTGTGGCTTTTGTTTTAATAGTATCTTCCCAAAAGAAGAAGGTAGGAAAATTAAAATTCTTCAAACCAAAATAAAACAGTCCAAGAAACATTACTAAAGTTGATATGATAGCCAGCTGTTTCATTCATTAAAATTACTAAAGTCAGCAAATATCAGCACATTTATTTAATGATACTATTTAGTTACATTATAACTATTTACACGTTAATTTGTAATCATTTAATTACATTTATATTAAATTTTATTGTAACTTTTTTGTTACATATAACGTAAATTATAGTAAATTTGTAACCAAATAGTTATATCATGTATCTGCTTGCAAAGCTAGACGGCGAAATCGTAGAAGAAATAGGAGAAAAACTACGCGTATTGCGAAAAAATAAAAAGTACAGCCAGCAACAACTGGCCGAGATCATCGGTGTAAGCCGAAAACACATCAGCGACATCGAAGCCGGGAGAGGAACCACACTCTTAATCTTTGTGAAACTCTTAAAGGAATTCCATAAAGCGGATAAACTGCTGGAAATCCTATCCGGTTCATCCATCTCACCCAAAGACAAATTTAACAGAGAGCACTCATGAGCTCGGCAAAAATTACCATATGGGATACCGTAGTCGGTTATATAGCCTGGGATGACCGGCATAACACCGCCATATTTGAGGCGGAAAAAGAATACATCAATTCGCCGCTGAACATTGCCCCCATTATTCATCCGGATAAAACCGAACTGCTGTTCGGAAACAACTTCCCTGAAAAATTCAACGGGATGATCCCCACGTTCAATGACTCCCTGCCGGATTCATTTGGAAATGTCGTATTTAAAGAATGGCTGGAACAAATCGACAAGGATCAATCCGACATGAACCCGGTAGAGCGATTACTCTACGTGGGTAAAAGAGGCGTCGGAGCGCTTGAATATCATGTTGGCAAGGACATTCCGAACATCACGCACAACCTCGACCTGGAGGAGTTGGCAACAATCGCGGACAAGATCATGAAAAGAAAGTATGCCCAGGAAGATTACATACACAACCCGGAAGCCCTCCAAAACATCCTCAACATCGGATCTTCCGTTGGTGGTGCCCAGGCAAAAATACTGGTAGCCATTACCCGGGAAGCGAAAAAAGAAAACGAAAAGCTTCTGGCCGGTGATATTATGCACCCGATCCCCGTTGATTATTACATCGTCAAACTGGAACACGACCCGCAGCATATCTGGTACAAAGAGAAAAACTATGTGGAGCTGGTCTACAATCAAATTGCCGGAGACATGGGAATCCGCGTGGCCGAATCCCGGTTAATTGAGGAAGGAGGCCGGGCACATTTTGCGAGCAAACGATTCGACCGGAAGGACAATAAAAAAATCCACCAGCAAACGGTAAGCGCATTGGCCGGGTTTTTTGGAAAAAATACGGAATTCGGTTACGAGAACATCTTTAAGATGATCGAATACCTGGGCATGCCCTACCAGGACAAAGAGCAATTGTACCGGCAAATGGTATTCAATGTGGTCGCTTCCAACCGGGACGACCACACCAAAAACTTTTCATTCTTAATGGATGAACAGGGAAGCTGGTCCTTATCCCCGGCTTACGACCTGACCTTCCCCTACGATCCTTACCAGAGCTTTGCCATTCCGCACCAAATCTCCATCAATAAAAAGGTAAAAGGCATCAGCCGGGATGATCTGGAAGCCGTTGCAAAAAAGGCCGGCATCATGCATTACCATGAAATCATTGACCAGGCCATAACACACATGCTAACGTTTCCGGAAAGGATCAAGGCATACGACCTGAATAAACGAACAATCGAATTAATCGGGAAAGACATCCAAAAGAATGTCGATCTGCTAGGTTAAGCTTGCGCTAACAGAGGAATCACATAATTAATCAGAAAGCGGTTTCAAACTATCCCCAATTGCAGATACAAAGAACAAATTCATCGACATTTTGAATACTTTATAATTCCACAGATAGTTGAATATGTATTTTTTAGTAGCCCAAAAAGTCTTTTTCTTATCGTTCTTCACGTAAACCAAACCCACGTAATCATAATCAATTATTAGATTATAATTGGACATAAATGTATTTGACGGCGGCTTTCCGTTTACAGGCAAGTCCCCATGAAAAGGCCTAAGAGTCAGCTTAAAAACAACCTGTTCCGGGGCAGGAAAATTCTCGTATACATAATTCCCTTCGATAAATTTCGTTGTATCATGAGTGAATATCGTATTAGTATCTATAGGGTTTTCATAATGGTATACTTCTGGGCAAGTAAAGAGATAAAATGATGGCCTTAGAATTTTGTACTCTCCTAAAACATTGTATTCAGCAATTGGAAACTTTTGGTCTTCATTTTTAGATTGGTAGTATTTGATTATTTGCTGATGTAAAACTTCTGTAAGTTTTACATAATCAATACTATCCAAACCCCTTTCATAATTCGCTAAAGAAACAACCCACAATGGCGCATTTATGACTTTATCTTCCTGGATTTTAACTTCATAGTTCCAACCAAATCCAGTAATGGTAAGTGTATCATAAAGTTCATAAGGTCTGATATAGATTCTGATAGAAGAGGTTCTATTCTTTTTGTTTTTCTTCTTGTTTATGATGGCTTCATTAGACTCTGAAGTCGTATTTGGTATCAAGAACTTATCAAAGATTGGATAATCAGGGTTCCACCCTTTTTCAGATGTTTTATCAATTTTATCCAAGAAATCAATGTATTCCTCTTCAACTACTACATCTATATAGTAATCATGCCCAAACCCATTTAGGCTGAAACAAAAGAGCAATATGATGAACAGGTTTTTCATTTATTCTTTGAGTTAGCTATTTTATTTTCCATCACCTCTTCCCAAAACGCTTTCTTTGAAATAACAACATGAAAAGCACACCCACTTTCTCTGTTTGTTCTGGCTGCCAAACGATCACTAATCCCCTTATACCAATCCGTTTCATACCGTTTTAAACATTCAAAAGGCCCATCATAAGCAATAAATGACGTCCAACTATTGTTATGATAAGGATCCCAAAAAGTATAAGTATCAAACTCTAATTTCGCAAACACGCTGATTCTTGACTCTTTATTGATAACCACCAAGCAAGTATCTCCTATTCTTGGCCAATATCCATTGGATTTTAATATCTCGGTAAACTTCTCTGGTCTCTCCTTATAGAAATTCCAATTGTGCCAGTGATCCATTGGCCTATATTTCACTGTATCTCCATTTGACACATCAATAAAATAGCCATAATGAATATTATAGATGTTATCTCCTGAGATTGCTCCTGCATGAGGATTTTTCCAAACAAGAATAGAGTCATAACCAATAAAAACCAATTCCCCCACAAAACTTGCACTATCTAATTCTTCAGCAAGGTCAATGAATCGAGTCTTTGCAAATCCTTCTACGCAAACACAAATAAGTACTATAAAGAGGAGGTTTTTCATTTAAACCAAACCAATTTTAACTGTGCCAATAAAAACATAATCTAACTCACCTGTTCTCTCTCTAATTAATGCTCCACCAACAGTAACAGTCTTATTCTTAGATAAAGACACAAAATTATCTCCCTCATACCTTGGAGAAAGTTGAATTAAATGACTCCTAAATTTATTCCCCGTAATTCTTTTTGAACACCTCACAATAATTTTATTATCCGCTGTTTCAGTTTCAACAACTCCATTAAGCCTTCTTTGTCCCCAATCCCAGGGTTCCACAACGAGTATGGTCACATATTTTCCAGTCAATTCCAAAACTTGTCCATTGAAGTCATGTAACTAAATTAACCATTTACTCCCACCTTTTTCTAAGCTCACAAAAAAAGCCACACCTCCGTGCAGCTTTATTGTTATTCTTTCAGGTAGGTTTCCCACTTCCAGGCCGAGCGCATCATGGCATCGAGGTCGTATTGCGGTACCCAGCCGAGCACTTCTCTCGCCTTCGTGTTGTTGGCATAAATCGCCGCCACATCTCCGGGCCGGCGTTCACCGATCTTGTAGTTTAACGACACGCCACTCTCCCGCTCAAAAGCCTGAATGGCCTCCAGCACGGTCACTCCGTTTCCGGTGCCCAGGTTGATGATGTCGTAATTCGGGAAATCCGGTTCGTCGATCAGCTTCTGCAAGGCCATCACATGCGCCGAGGCTATGTCACTCACATGGATGTAATCCCGCACGCAAGTCCCGTCGCGGGTCGGATAATTGCCCCCGAAGACCGTGAGCTGCTCCAGCTTCCCGATAGCCGTTTGCGTGATGTAAGGCACCAGGTTGTTCGGACGGGTCAGGGCCAGTTCACCATTCATGCCCGACTCATGTGCTCCCACCGGATTGAAGTAGCGCAAGGCAATGCACTTGCAGTCCGGATTCACGTTCACGAAATCGGCAATCATCACCTCCCCGATCTGCTTGGTGTAGGCATAAGGCGATTCCGCTTTGGGCAGCACCGAATTCTCGGTAACCGGCAATTCCCTAAGGTTGCCGTAAACCGAGCAGGACGATGAAAAGATCAGGTAAGGCACGTTGAACTGCTGTTGGCATTTCAGGATATGGGCCAGTGAATTGATGTTGTTGTCGTAGTACATCAGCGGTTTTTCGACCGATTCCCCCACAGCCTTGAAGGCTGCAAAATGGATGATCCCACCGATGTCCGGATTCTCTGCAAAGACTTTCGACGTGGCCGACAGATCCCTCAGGTCGATATCGTAATGCCTGATGGATTTTCCGGTGATGCTGCGGATCCGGTCGTAGGCAGCAGCCGATGAGTTGGAAAAATTATCGATGGAAATCACTTCCCAACCGGTATGCTTCATGATCTCAATGATCGTGTGCGAACCGATGTAGCCTGCTCCTCCCGTGACTAAAATTTTCATGCAGATAATTTACTCTTGGCTTTAATAAGTATTATTGTAAAACCATAATTGAGGTAAATTTAGAGAATTGGCTTTAAAACGGAATATAATATATACTTTTTTCACCCAATTTCCGGTTATTCTCCTCAAGTTTCTGGCCGGTGTAATCATAACCCGGCTGATTGGTGCTGAAGGAAAGGGTATTTACACCATTTTTACCGCCAACACAGAACTACTCGCCCTTTTCCTAAGTTTGAGTGCCAATACCGGTATTACCTATTTCCTTTCTACAGAGAGTATTGCCAAGAGTAAAGTGATCGGGTTAACCTTTTACACCTTCTTATTTTCTGCTATAATCGGGGTACTTATCGTGTTTTTACCCATGTCGTATGAAGAATTATTGTTTCCTGAAGGGTACGACAGCATCATATTCAAGCTGTATTTACTGATCTCCTTTGTATTTACCATTTCCAACAATCTGTTTTCCGGCATATTTCAGGGATACAAGCTGTATTCGGTCATCAATAAAACAACCATCATCAATGCGGTACTGAGCGTGATTATTTTCGGCGCCCTGATCCTGACCGATGTCGCCAACATTTTCAAATCACCGCTCAACAACGTGCTTTTTTATTCTCTGGTGATCTACATCCTGAACACACTGATCTGGCTGTGGTATTACATCCGGCTGATCAAACTTCCTCCGTCATTAAACATTGCGATCAGAACCGATGCCTACGATTTTTACAAGTACATCGGACTGGGCCACATCTCGAATGTTTTAAATTATTTCAATTACCGGCTCGACATCTGGTTCGTAAACTCTTACCACGGACTGGAACAGTTGGGGTTATACTCACTGGCTGTTAATGTATCGCAAATCCTGCTGATTGCTTCCGTACCGATCACGCAAGTGTTGTTCCCTTACCTTTCGGAAGAAAAAGAACGCTTAAAAAAACTCAAACTTGCTGCATTTTTCTCGAGAGTAAACACGTTCTGTTTGGTTTTGGGCTTACTTGCTATGTATTTTACGGGCGAATATTTCATCCCCATCGTTTATGGTGAGGAGTTTTCCGGATCTGTTTTTGCCTTCGACATCATGCTGTTTGCAGCATTATTCAGAGGGTTAACACGTATTTTTTCCATTTTCCATGCTTCCGAGAACAAGGTGATCTATAACCTGGTGGCAACCATCATCGGGTTTGTTGCAACGGTTGTATTTAATATCGTGCTCATTCCGAAGTATGGGATAATAGGAGCCGCAATCTCCTCGTTGGTCACTTATTTTGCTATCTTCGCTTTTGTGTATTACATGACTCTGGTGAAGGGTAAAGGGCTAAAATTGGGTTATTTTATCCCTATAAAAGCAGACTTTCACCAATTAATTCGTATTTTGAAGTATGGAAAAAAATGAAGTATCGAAGTTTTATGACGAGTATGTAGCCCAGCAGATTGCCAAGGGTTATAATGAGCGCCACCTGTTGTTGAATGATCTCATGCTAAAAATGGGACTTCAGGATAGCTCTTCCATATTGGAACTGGGTTGTGGCATCGGAACGATTACTTCACTCCTGTCGAAAGTGGTTACCCGGGGAAAATTTGTTTCGGTAGATATCAGTAAAGACAGCATTGAACATGCACGGAAAGTAAACCGCAACACCAACATTGAATTTATTGTTTCGGAATTACTGGGCTTCGACTACCCCGGAACTCAGTTCGATTATGTAGTCCTGTTCGATGTGCTGGAACATGTTCCGGTTGAGCAGCATGCTGCCATTTTTAAAGTTATTTCCGGCTTGATGCACGAACATTCCAAGCTGGTAATCCATGTTCCTTCACGGGAGATTATCCGATATAATGAAAAGAACTGCCCTGAATTGATGCAGATTATTGACCAACCTTTATCTGAAATTAAAATGATCCAGGATGCAACGGATGCCGGTTTACGCCTGGAAGAGTTTCGTTTCACCAACATCTGGGAGCTGCACGATTACGAGCTTTTCATCTTTGTCAAACAATTTGAATTCGACAAGTCGAAAAAAACGGTCGCTGCTAAAAAGAGCCTGTTCGGCAAACTGAAAAATAAACTCAAGTAAGTGCCTGTAGGCTTGTAACCTCTCCGGTCCAGCGATGAATATTGCCTACATAGCCACACCTAAATCGATACACGACTCCAAGTGGATCAATGCTTTTTTAGAAAACAACAAAGTGATTGTGATCTGCGCCGAATCGGATGCCAAACCTTCCTACCTAAACGCTGACATTAAGGTCTACCCCATTTTACCTCCTTTTCCCTACAAGAACCTCATCAAAAAAAATAAGGTCCTGAATCAGCTCAAAGAGATCATTGAAAAGGAGCAGATCGAGATTATTCACACCATGTACACGTTTCCCAATGCGTTTTGGGTTAACCTGATCAAATTCCCCAATCACATCATCACGACCCGGGGATCGGATATTTTGGTGGATTACAAGGAGTTGTTCGAGCCGTCGGATTCCTACATGGATAAACGCCGGAGGCAGTTTTTCATCAATCAGTTCCACGAGAGCCTGAACAATGCCCGGTATGTGACCTCCACATCTGTTATTCAGCAATCCATCATCAAGACTTTCGTAAATGACCCCGGGAAATTAAAACTGATCCGAACGGGGATCAGCATCGACGAATTTCTGTCGCTCCTCGAAGCTCCTCAGCGATCAGGCAGCGAAAAAGTCATCTTCTCACCCAGGAGTATGCGGCCCATATACAACATCGACATCATCGTTACCGCCTTTGCCAAATTGCTTCCCAGATTGGGTCATGCTAAACTGGTCATCATCAACGACGTACCCGATGAAGCCTATGCGCAGGAAATTCTAGGGCTAATCGAGCAACTGGGAATCGGTGAACACTGTCGGGTATGCAGCAAACTCACCAAAAAGGAGATGGCCAACTATTTCGTTAATTCCGATCTGGTGGTGAGTATCCCGAAAACGGACGGATCCCCGAACTCGGTAATGGAAGCCATGCTGGCCAGAAAAATGGTGATCATGGGCAACTATGAATACGACAGCGAGTTGTTTTCGTTGCTCCCGAAGCTGGAACATAACGGTGTAGATGAGCTGGCGGAAACCATGGAACACTACCTGACCACACCTGCCGACCAGGATTTGCTGGACCGGAATTTCGAGTTGGTTAACCAGTTCGCCAACCTGAAACACTCCGTAACTGAAGTTGGAAAACTGTACTCGAACATGCTGAGCAGCCCGGAGAAATCCGGATCCATCCACTCCCTCTTCATAGCAGCCTGGTACCCGCACGAAGGGAATGTTACCAACGGTAATTTCATTAAGGAACATGCCCGGGCAGTTGCCCTGTTTGCCAATGTTTCGGTTGTTTTTGTGAGTTTTAAAAAGGTTACTGAGTTTCCACGGATCGATATTCATACGCAGGTTGACGGAAAATTGACCGAATATTTTGTTACCATTTATTCTCCGCTAAGGCGCTTCGAAGTATCGAACAACCTCACCAAATCTGCTTACAGGAAGGTCATTAAATTGATCGAAAGCAAACAAAAAATTGATATTTGCCACATTAATGTCCGGGACATTTACACCAAATCCCTACTCGAACTGGACGAAATAAAAGTACCGGTAGTTATAACCGAGCACTTCTCTCATTATCATACGGGGATTTATCAGCTTCCCGAAAAGGAACAGAAAAAAGAAATTCAAAGCATCAAGCAATGGTTTAGTGATCCCCGGATCAAATGCGTTATGCCTGTATCCAAACAATTGGGCAAAGTGTTTACCGACCGGTTCGACATTGACCCGGAAAAGATCATAGACATACCCAATGTGGCGGACGAATGCTTCTACTACGAAAAAAAGGATTTCAGTCCGAAAGTCAGGATTATCCTGGTCGCCAACTGGCATGCCCCGAAAAACCCGCTTTTATTTTTGAATGCACTGACCAGAATTGCCCCTCATTACAAGCAGGAGCTGGAGATCGACTGGATCGGCGACGGGAGCCAGATGCCGGAAGTAAAAGCATTTGCAGCTCAGCACCTGAGCGACATCACTTTCCATTTTCATGGCACACAACCTAAATCGTTCATTGCGGAAAAATTCCGGGAGGCGTCGTTTTTTGTACATCCTACCAATGCCGAGAATTTACCGACAGTGATCATCGAAAGCCTGTGTTGCGGAACACCGGTGCTAAGCCATCGTGTAAATGGAATTCCGGAGCTGGTCGATGACTCAAACGGCTTGCTCTGTATGCCGGAAGATGTTGATGATTTTGTGGCTAATTTTGTGTTGATGATGGAGATCTATTACAAGTTCGACCGGGAAAAAATTGCCACCAAAGCGCAGTCGACCTTTTACGTAAAACCGATCAGTAACCAGCTAAAAGCGGTTTACCTGAAAACATTGAATCGAGAGCATGTATAAGTTGCGGGATAAAATCATAGCTGTTGTTTCGAACGAACCGTGGGGAGATATCTGGTACTCCAAACACAACTGGGCGTTTGAGTTATCCCAAACAAACCGGGTATTTTTCCTGAATCCTGCAGGCAGCTGGAAATTTTCCAATCTATTCAACCCGGAACTGCATTCGGAAAAGATCAGCGACGGGTTGGAAGTCCTGACTTATGCGAACCGTTTTCCACTTTCCCGATTTTCTATGATCCGGAAGTTGAATGAAAAATCCACGGCCCGGCAACTTAAAAAACGGCTCAAATTACCCGGTAAAGAGCTCCTTTTTTGGTCCTTTGACCCTTATCGACTGGTTGATCCGAAAGCTCTGGAAGCTACAAATTCACTGTATTTCATTACCGATGATTTCACGAATGAGCTGGAAAAGGAACTGGTGAAAAATGTGGATTGCCTGATCACGGTATCGCCGGTGTTATCCGCCAAATACCCTGCAAAAAACACCCTGACACTCGCCCATGGCATTTCGTCGGAGGAGTTTCGTGCGGATCCGGATCCGGAAACACAAAACGGAATCCTATACATCGGCAACATCGACCATCGTATTGATTATCAACTATTAATAAAGCTGATTCTCGCTTTTCCCGAGGAGCAATTTTATTTTATCGGCAAGCTGGGCAGCAACAACAATCCCGGTTTCCGCGAACTGTTCATTGACAAAAAATACCCTAATCTTATTCACCGGCCGCCGGTTCATTTCAAGAGACTGAAGCAGCACATTGCCGGAGCCAAAGTATGTCTGGCCATTATGCAGACCGAAGTAGCGGGGAACAACATCAACCACCATAAATTACTGCAATACCTGGCGCAAGGCAAACCGGTATTGTCGCCCGTATTTGAAGATTACAGCGAACACACCGAATTAATTTTAGGTTATAAAAACCCGGAAGAAGCTATTTCTCTGCTGCAACAGGCAATTGAAGTCCCTGAATATTCGGAGCTTATCCAAAATAGAATTACCTTTGCCCAAAAGCATACTTATCCTAAACTTATAAATCAAATTGAGCAGTTTCTAACCGAAACGGAGTGCTTTTACGTATGAACAAACGTCCCGTACATATCGTTGAAGTGATGGCTGACCCCAACAGCATTACCTATTTCAACCTCTTTGCCGAGCGCTCGAAGAACCATCCTGAAATCAAGCTCAGCTTTATTTGCCTGAATGATGCAGAGCCACCGGTGTTGGAAGACATGAAAGAACGAGGCTGCGATAGTTACTGGGTAAAATTCGATGCATCCAACCGGGTCCGAAGCTGGATCGGCGCCTATTTCCAGCTAAAAAAACTGTTGAAACAACTTCAACCTGATGTAGTGCATTCTCACCTGTTTGACGATGGCGTTCCCACCATGATGGCTGCAAAAAGCCTGGGAATAAGAAAGCGGATCCATACCAAACAGAGTACGACCTTCAATTGGTTTTATGCCCCGAAAGCAGTCTTTCTGGACCGGTTAATTAACCGAAAAGCCACTCATCTGATCGCCGTTTCTACGGAGGCCAGACAATTTTTAATTGAGAAGGAAAGGGCTGATGCCGGTAAAATCAGACTGATCCACCATGGGATTTCCTTTGAGAACCTGAAAAAAGCAGGGCCTGAAGAAGTGTCCGAATTTAAGGCAAAATTCCAGCTGGAAGGAAAACGTGTGATCGGAACCGTTAGCCGCTACATCAAATGGAAAGGCTACATCGAGTTTATTGAAGCAGCCAGTCTGATCAGCGATAAGTATCCCGACGTTGTTTTTATGGGAGTAGGAAGCGGATCGCAGGAAGATGAGCTGCGGGAATTGATCCGTAAAAAAGGATTGGAAGACCGGTTTATCCTGACCGGATGGATCGACAAAAAACACATCCCGGCCGTATTTCAATCGCTCGACATATACCTGCACGCTGCTTTTATGGAACCCTTTGGGTTTGTGATCCCTGAAGCCATGATCAACAAAGTGCCGATTGTTACCACCCCGACGGGCTCGGCCCTCGACGGATTAACTCACCTGGAAAGTGCCTACATAGCTCCGTACAACAACGTGGAAGCTTTAGCGGCAGGCATGGAGTATTTCCTGGTAAATAATCGCCCCGATATGGTAGAAAAAGCGTATCATTCGGCATTGGAAAAATACAGTATCAACAACATGTGGGAAAACCACCTGAAACTTTACCTGGAAGCCTAGTATGAGAAACGCTTTACGATCGATATATCAGCTTATTCCTTTTAAAGGCCCTGTATTCAAACTACTGAAACAGGTATGGAAACCCAAGGAATCGGTGTACAAACACCTCCATTTTAAAGGGATCATTAATGTCCAAATTGAAAAAGGTTCCCGGTTCAAGATGCACCATGTCGGACATCAGATCGAAAATGAATTGTTTTGGGATGGTATAGAAAATGCATGGGAAAAATTATCCATCGGACTGTGGATCCAGCTGTCCAAGAAGGCGAACGTGATCCTTGATATAGGAGCCTATTCCGGCCTTTACTCCCTTACATCGGCAGCCCTTAATCCCGAAGCAAGGGTCTACTCATTCGAACCGATGGAGCATAACTTCAGGTTGTTTAATAGAAATATCCGGTTAAATCAGTTTAACACGATCGTCCCCGTACAAAAGGCGTGTTCCAACTTTACGGATAAGGCCATCGTATATACCAAAAAAAATACGACACTGACCACGTCGGTTACCGTGAATAAGAGTTTGTTCGACAGCAACAAAGACCTTGAAGTTGTACCCATTGAGACCATCCGCCTCGAGGATTATTACAAACAGGAAGGCATCGAAGGGCTTGACCTGATCAAAATCGACGTGGAAACACACGAGTACGAGGTGCTTCAAGGTATGGGCGACCTGATCCGGCAGTACAAACCGACTTTTTTGATCGAAGTGTTAAATGATGATGTCGCTAAAAATATTGAGTCAATATTGAACGGATTAGGTTATCTTTATTTCGATATTGATGAATTATCTGAAATTAAACAAGTAACCCATATCAGAAAAAGCAGCTACTACAATTACCTGGTCTGCCAGGAAAGTGTGGCCAAAGATTTACAATTGATTTAATATGTCGGGACGTATAGTTATCATCGATTACGGTACCGGAAATCATTTTTCCGTGCAAAAAAAGCTAAAACAGCTGAATTGCGAAGTAATCACCAGCCATGACCCGGCGGAAATTTCCCGTGCCGACAAACTGGTATTGCCCGGTGTCGGACATTTTGGAAAAGCCATGGAAAATCTGAGGAGCCTGAACCTGACCGACGTGCTGAACGAACAGGTCATTCAAAAGCAAAAACCCATCCTCGGAATCTGCCTCGGCATGCAACTCATGGCTACTCACAGTGAGGAAGGAGATGCCGAAGGCCTTCAATGGATCGAGGGTAACATTAAAAAGTTTGACATCAACGATCCGCTTTTGTACAAAGTGCCTCACACCGGATGGAACCAGATTGAAGTCGCCAAATCGTCTCCTTTATTACACGGCCTGTCCAACAGCTCCGAGTTTTATTTTGTTCATGCTTATCACTTCCATTGCGCCCACAGCGAGGATATTTTGTGTTATACGGATTATGAAACCCGGTTTGTTTCGGCCGTACAACGAAACAACATTTTCGGGGCTCAGTTCCATCCTGAAAAAAGCCACGATGCCGGTTTGCAGTTATTTAAAAACTTTATCGCCCTCTAATGTTCAGACCCAGAGTCATACCGGTATTACTCCTTCAGAAAAACGGACTGGTAAAAACCATCCGGTTCAAGAACGGTACTTACATCGGCGATCCGATCAATGCCGTTAAAATTTTCAATGAGTTAAAAGTAGATGAGATCGTACTGCTGGACATTGATGCCAGCAAAGAGAACAGGAGCATCAACATCGACCTGGTTCGTGAGATCGGCGAGGAAGCCAATATGCCATTCTCCGTTGGTGGCGGAATTAAAGACCTCGACCACATCAAAAACATCATCACCGCTGGTGCGGAACGGGTCATTTTAAACAGCTACGCCATTAACAATCCCGATTTTGTGCGGGAAGCTGCCGATCGATTTGGCTCATCCACCATTTCGGTGTGCATCGACTACAAAAAGAATTTATTCGGAAAGAATACCGTTTATACCTTCTCCGGTGAAAAGAACAGCAAAAAAAGCATCCGCGAAGTTGCCCTGTCCATGCAACAGGCCGGTGCCGGAGAAATCATCCTGCAATCCATCGATAAAGACGGAAGTATGGCTGGGTATGATCTGGAGCTGATCAAGGAAATTTCCGCACTGGTCACGATTCCCGTTATCGCCCTGGGAGGTGCCGGCTCACCCGCAGACATTGAAAGCGGCTACAATTATGCCCATGCTACCGGACTGGCAGCCGGAAGCTTCTTCGTTTTTAAAGGCAAGCTCAGAGGGGTACTGATCCAATATCCCGACGTAAAAAGCTACCGGTTTACATGATGAGTGAAAGGCCATATCAAATCTGTAAAAGGTGTGTTATGGACACCTCCGATCCCGATATCGTATTCGACGACCGGGGTTATTGCAACCATTGCGAAGACTACCTGAGCAGAATTCAAGCGCAAACCTATATTCCCGGAAGTTCCGAAAAACAACTGGAGTTCATCCTCGAACGCATTAAGGAAAAAGGAAAGAACAAACCCTACGATTGCATTGTAGGAATCAGTGGTGGTGTGGACAGCTGTTACACGGCTCATTTGTGTAAACAGTTCGGATTAAGACCCTTGCTGATCCACATGGACAACGGCTGGGACACCGAAATCTCTGTAAAAAATGTAAAAACCATGGTCGAGAAATTAGGTTTCGACTATGTAAGCTATGTGCTCGACTGGCAGGAGTTCCGGGAAATTCAACTGGCTTTCCTCAAGTCGTCTATCATAGACCTTGAAATGCCTACCGATATAGCTATTCCCGCTTCAATTTACGAAGTTGCTGTAAAACACAACATCAAGTACATTTTACCGGGTGGTAATTATACCAGCGAAGGAATTCTTCCCCTGCAAATGGGCTACCATGTGTATAAGGACATGAAATTATACCGGTATATTGTAAAAAAATACGCGTCGGTCAGGTTGAAAAAAGTCCCCACTTTCGGGCTGCTAAAAGAAATCTACTATAAATTCGTGAAGGGAATCAAGAAGATTTACCCGCTCAACTACGTCCCCTTCGATAAGGATAAAGCGCGGCAATTTCTAATCGAACAATATGGCTGGGAGGACTATGGCGGCAAACACCACGAATCCAGAATTACGGCATTCTGGCAATCATATGCCATGCCTGTGAAATACAACATGGATTACAGACGGACGACATTCGCCTCTCAGATTTGTTCCGGACAGATTACCCGTGAAAAGGCATTGGAACAGCTAAAACTTCCTGCCTTTGACGAAGCAAAGATCAGTGAAGATAAAAAATATATTGCCAAAAAATTCGGAATCACCGAGGAGGAGTTGGAAATATACCTGAACAAACCGCCGAAAACGTACATCGATTTTCCAAATAACAAAAAGCTTATTAGCTTTGTTTACAAAGCATACCACTTCATCTTCCCCAACAAACGATTGTAAATGACCGTACGCAACCTGGTTTCAGTTATAGTTCCTGCATACAATGCATCTTCTTTCATTGAAGAAACCTTGCGCTCCGTATTGACACAAACACATAATTCACTCGAATTAATCTGCATCAACGACGGCAGTACGGACTCAACACTGAGCCTGCTCCGGAAAATGGAAGCACAGGATGATCGGATAACCGTTATCGATAAAGTCAATTCCGGTGTTTGTGACACCCGTAACCTGGGCATTATAAAAGCTAACGGTGAATTCATCATCTTTTTGGATGCCGACGATGTATGGGAAAGCCGGATGCTCGAAACATGTGTTGCCGTATTTAACAGCCAGACCAATGTTAATGCTATCTACACAAAAGGCCAACTGATCAATGAAAATACAGAAAAACTCGACCGGTATATTGAAGCGGAACAGATCAACGGCGTTGAGGATATCCTGGAATGGAAAAAAAACCATGTGGCAACACCGAGTTGCACCATCATGCGAACTGCAGTGATCGAACAATCGGGAATCTGGGACACAAACCTCTCGACAGCTGCCGATCAGGATTTTTTCTTACGAATTGCTCAACACTTCCCTATACATGCGATCAATGAGGTACTTTTTTATTACCGGGTTCACGGCAATAACATGCATCAGAACATCGCTTTGATGGAGAAGGATCACCTTTACGTTTTCAAAAAGGCGGACAAGAATGGACTCTTTAAAAGCAAAAGTTTCAGGCGTCAATGCTTTGCCGGGCTGTACCTCATCCTGGCGGGAAGCTGGTGGAAAGACGGAAAGAATAAATTCAGAGGGTTAAAGATGCTTGTAAAGGCCGTATTCGTTTATCCTCCGATTGTATTCAAACTCATGAAAAAACTGGTCGGATGAACATCCTCGTTGTGACATACTGGAGCTATCGGGACGCCTTGATCCAGACCTATACGCTTCCCTACGTGCGACTGATCCGGAACCGGTTGGGCGATAGCGGGAAGATTTACCTCCTGACCATCGAAAATCAGTTTCATCGCATGGACGAGCAAGCCTGGAAAGCAGCATGCACGAAAATGGAACAGGAGAACATTTACCTGATCCGGTTCAAATACGACCATTTCGGTTTGAAGATGGCCTTCCGGTTCTTCGGGATCGTCAGCAAGTTGATCCGTCTGATCAAAAAAGAAAAGATCGCCTTTATTCACAGCTGGTGCATGACAGCCGGAGCACTGGGCTACATCCTCTCGGTTTTCACCAAAAAACCGCTGATCATAGACAGCTACGAACCTCACGCCGATTCCATGGTGGAAAACGGCACCTGGACAAGATCGGGAATAAAATATAAAATCCTGTCGTGGCTGGAAAAAAAACAGAGCCGAAAAGCGAAAACGGTCATTGCCCTAACCGAAGGCATGAAAGATTATGGCTCCCGGAAATACGGCGCTTCATTCGATCATTATTATGTGAAACCGGCCATGGTGAACCTCGAAAAATTTGAATGGAACGAAGAAACCTATCAGGGGCTCCGAAAGAAACATGAAGTAGAAGACCGCGTCGTGTGCCTGTATGCCGGAAAACTCGGCGGAATCTACCTCGAAGAAGAGGTGTTCGACTTTTTCGAAACAGCTTACGACCATTGGAAAGACCGTCTGAAAATCTTTCTGCTAACCGACAAAAACCCGGAAGATGTGAAGCAGATGATGAAAAAACGAAACATTCCGGAAACCATCATGGAAACCCGTTTTGTGAATTACAACGACATTCCGCCCTACTTTACCCTGGCCGATTTTGCCATTAACCCGGTGAAGCCGGTCCCTTCCAAACGGTATTGCACATCCATCAAAGA
>JAGQZT010000102.1 GCA_020435335.1 Flavobacteriales bacterium
AGGTATAACCGGCACCTGAACCTCCGATCGTGCTCATGTTGATGTTGGTGCTGGCACCCGGACAGATCGTTATCGAATCGTCGAGGGTACTGGCTATGAGGTTCGGATAGAGATCCATACAGACTTGTTGAGTGTCTGAAAAACAACCCAGAGCATCAGTAGAATACACCGAGTAGCAATGCGGAGAAACGGTTGGGAACACGGTATGTGGTCCGTTCCCCGGAATGGCCGTGTTGCTTACCAGATCAGTCCAGTTGAAGGAGTATGGGCCACCATTACCACCGGTAGCAGTAGCATTGATCTGGATGCTTCCATTGATACAAACGATATTGTCAGGCGTAATGGAGCTGATCTGAACCGGGCTTGGCTCGGTAATGGTGATGATCGTATCTTCAACACAACCTCCCATTACAGAATCCCAGGAACTGATGATATAGGTTCCGGCAGGGATACCGATTAAGGTATCGGAATCTCCCGGATTCAACGTGTCTGAGACTTGTAAAATGGTTCCGGTCAAACTATCGATAAACGTGATGATTTGAACGCTACTGTTCGGAGTAAAGTTTGGTGTTGCTATAATCATACCGTTACTTCCTCCGTTACAGGTTACATTCGTCCAGGTAGGAATGGCTGGATAGCAGTCGCCGCAATTTACATAAACAGTAATGCTATCTGTAGATGTGCAGCCTCCGTTCGGATTCGTAACCGTTACAACATAAGTCGTGGTTTGGTTGCCCATGGCAAGCGGGTTCTGAAGCGTGTCGTTATTTACAGCTGCACTAGGAGTCCAAGAGTATTGATAATTTGATGCCGATGTAGAACAAGTAATTTCAACATTGTCGAGAGCCCAGTTGTCACATCCTACACATGCAGAGAAAGTAGGCTGTACCCATTTAAACTGAGTGGTTGGTCCGATGGCTCCGGCAGGTATCGGAATAGAGAAACACTGCCAGGTGTTACTGTATGGTCCGCCAACGTCCCAATCGGCCTGATTGAACACCTGGATGTTGATCCAGGTTGCGCCGCCGTTCACGGAGTATTGTAATACTACATCCTCACCGATATCGGCATTCTCACAAGGAGCACCTCCCGAACTGCTGTTGCCTATAAACAGACAGAAATCTATGGTGGTACATGTCGTCACGTTTTGAGGGATTGTTACAGCTTCCCGCGGCGTGGTGCTGCCGTTAAAGTGAAGTGCATTTCCGGACACCGAACCACAGTCAACATTCGGAGTACCATTGCTGATGCTTTGCCAGTTGGCACTTACACCATTGTTAAAGTCATCAATCTGACCCGCTGCCTGAATGGAATCAGGTACCACTGTAAGTTGTGTGGTTTGTCCACAGGTGATCATGGTGTCCACTACGGATAGTGTAAATGTTGGCGTAATTCCGGGGTTGATGGTGATCATAATGGAGTCTTTCCTGATACATCCCCCCGCATTGGTAATGGTACAAACATAGGTATATGTTCCTGGCGTTGTAATGGTTGCAATCGGGTTGGGAATGGTGTCACTATTCAGGAATTGAGAAGGAGTCCACTGGTAAGTGTATCCTGGTCCGGCAGGGTTAACCGTTGCGCTGAGCTGGATAGGATCCATCAGGCAGGTGTTAGTTGATGAAGAATTCAATAAAGCCGTAAATGCAGGAGCAACGGTAATGGTTTGCATTCTGTTGACAGAGCATCCTCCCGTATCTGTTAGAGTAACCGTATAGGTAGTTGTTGTGGTAGGATTAGCAACAGGATTGTTGATATTCGGGTTGCTTAATCCGGTTGCCGGACTCCACGAATAAGTGTAGTTTGTATTTCCACCGCAGTTGATGCTGATGTTATCAATTGCCCAGTTGTCGATAGTTCCGCTATGGTTCGGTTGAGTCCACTGGAACATGGTGTTCGGAGTAAGGGCTCCGGCAGGAATCGGGATGGAGAAACATTGGAACGTATTCGCGTAAGGTCCGCCTGCATCCCAATCAGCCTGATTGAACATCTGGATTTGTACCCAGGTAGCACCACCGTTGATGGAGTAATTCAGGTAAACATCTTCGTTAAGGTCAGCGTTCTCACATCCGGTACCGAATCCTGAAGAAAGGGAGTTTCCGATCCACAAACAGAAATCAATAGAAGTACAACTGCTTACGGCCATGGAGTTGGTTACCAGTTCACGTAATCCACTTCCATCGAACCACAAGGCATTTCCGGTAGCATTTGTAGCTCCACAGCCACTGGATATGGTAGCACTGTTTCCTTGTACACTTGACCAGTTTCCTGGGTCAATCGGATCGAAATCATCGTTTAATGCGGTTAAAGAGACATCAAACTGCAATTGATCACCATTACAAATGGTGGTGTCGCCGGGAACCAAAACTGCGTTTGGCGGAGGGTTCACATCAATGTGCGTCGAATCGATTTTGGCGCAGCCCTGAGGCGATGTGACCAGTACAGAGTAGGTTGTGCTTTGTGTTGGTGAAGCCGTAGGCGTTGCCGTGGTTGGGTTGGTTAATGTAGCTGCCGGTGTCCAGTTATAGGTATAACCGCCACCCGGAGGGTTCACATTTACACCGATCGTATGGGATAAGAAATCACACAATAAGGTGTCTCCGTAGGCTGTCGGTGTAAAGTCAGGCACTACGGTTACCGTAACGGTGTCGATGTTGTCACAGCCTCCGGAAAGGTTACTGGTTACAATATAAGTTGTTGTCTGGTTAGGTGTTGCAACAGGGTTTTGACAGGGGTTGCAGGAGAAATTCCCCGGATTAATTGGCGAACCTGAGATGGAGCTCCAGGTAAATACGGATCCTCCGAAAGCCGATAACTGGGCTTGTTGATTGCCACAAATAGTAGTATCCATATAAGCAACCGTACTCGTGATAACATCAAAAATGGCAACCTGAGTGGCTGTTCCCTCGATCGGACAGGCTCCGTCGGTAACGGTAACCGTTGCTATAATGGTAGAAGGAGAACCTGCAGGCACGGTCCAGCAAACGTCGATGGTTAGCGGGTTCGTTCCGGTGGTCGTAATGGTAGCCCCCGGAAATGCAGCAAAGATGTTACTGGTGTTGGTGTCGATGGTTAGTATATCGGCAGGGTTTGGATCCGAAAATGTCATGCTGAAGCAAGCATTGGAACCCTCACAGAGTTCAATGGTGTTTGGTCCGGTTTGGTTTGCATTTCCACTGGTCAGTACAATCCCTCCAAGTGGCGGATCCGGTGTAATGTTGGTACAGTTGATCACCTCGAACTGAAAGTCATGGATGACGGATCCGGTCATGTTTCCGTTCTCATCATATGCGGCTAGCAGGTAGGCAACAACATAATTCCCTGTTACGGGCTGGTTGAAGGTCATACATCCGGTTAAAGGATCGAAAACGGTATTTTGTAAAGGCGATGCAGGCGTGTAACCGGCAAGATGTCCGATAGCAACACCACCAGCTCCCATTGGGGAAATAAGTTGGTAGTATAAACTGTCTCCGTCGGGATCAATTGCTCCGGGACAATAGGTAATGTTTTGCCCGGCACATACATACGGAATAGGTTGAGCAGTCACATAAGGAGAACCGTCGCAAGGTGCCGTTTGGGAATTCATGACAGTCTCTACGTGAAAAGAGTTTCCACTTGTTCCGGTCAGGTTGGACGATGCATCACGACAACACAATTCATACGTAAAAGTCCAGCTGTTGCATGGTCCGGATAATGTAACTAACGCCTGATACGTGTACATCAGAACTCCGGGGATACCTCCGGTTCCCGGCGGACAATCACTTTGGCTTTGCTGAGCCGGACAAATCTGGGATACTTCCTGAGATGTACCAACCTGTTGTAAAGTAACGGTTTGTGTAGGCAGACCACAGGTGTTTGCCGTTGTAATGTTTGCCGTTGTACCTAAAGTTGCCGGGCAACTCACGAACATGGTCATCGTAATCAGATATTCATTCGGGTTACCGGTACACTGATACGTGATGTTTCCCCCCGGAATATGTGATGCAAATGAGGTTAGGCTTATGGTTAGTAAAGTAAGTGCAGCTAAAATCTTTCTGATCATGATGCAATAAAATTAATAGTTTTAGTAATGTTTCGTTTCAAAAGTTAGACGAAGTTACGACTAATAGGTTGCCTGAAAAAAAAAGGTTCGAACATTAATTCTGTTAAAGAAATAATTTAATATTGAAACAGAGTGAAAATGATTAGAATGTAAGGAAGTGTAAATTGATTACCAAATATTATATGGAAAGATTAAAATTTAACAAATTCGTTAAAAAAATCTAAAAGTTAAATGCACTTAAAGTATTCAAAGGGTTCCAGACAGTCGTCACAGGTGTACAATGCTTTACATGCTGTTGAGCCAAACTGGCTTTTGAGTGTGGTGTGGTTCGACCGGCATCGGGGGCATTGAACAATTCTGGGACCGGCTTCGAACAGCACTCCCTTGTCAGCCGTTCCGTCAACAGGAGGGGCGATACCATATTGCCGTAGCTTTTCTTTGGCTTCGTCAGACATCCAGTCCGTTGTCCAGGCGGGTGAATACACCATTTTAATGTCCACCTCGTCAATGCCCTCGTTGTTCAGTTTTTTAATGATCTCATCTTCGAAGAGCTTCATAGCCGGGCACCCCGTATAAGTAGGAGTAATGGTAATGATGGCTTTCTTTTCCGTTAGTGCAACATCTCTTACTACGCCCAGTTCAATGATGGTGATCACTGGAATTTCAGGGTCGGGAATTTCAGAAAGAAAATCCCAAACCTGCTCCGTTGAAAAACGTTGGTTTACCATGTTGCGTCCGGATAGGCCCTGTGCAGGAACTGCATTTCCGCGATGATGTGGCCGAGGTATTCGGAGTGAACGGCATTCAATCGACCGGAGTGCATGTAAGCATCTTCCGGGCGCTGAATGGCAGCTCGTGTAAGGACTTCATTTACGGTGTTGTCCCAGGCTTGCTTTACGGTATTCATGTCAACGGCAATGCCCTCGTTAATCAGTAAATTGTCAACTTCATTCATTTCGAATAAGTCTCCGGTATATTCCCACAGGTCGTTGATGGCTTGCTGAACCTTGTTGTGGCTCTCTTCGGTTCCGTCACCTAATCTGACCATCCATTCTGAGCTGTGTCTGAGGTGGTAAGTCACTTCCTTCAGGGATTTTGCTGCGTGTGCGGCGATCATTTCGTCCTTACTGTTTTTCAAGGCAGCGTACAGGTGATACAGGTAGGCATCATGTAAAAAGTTTCTGGATATCGTCTCTCCGAAATGTCCATTTGGCCTTTCCGATAAAAGCGTGTTATAATATTCACGCTCTTCTCTTCCGTATGCCAGATCATCTTCGCTTCTTCCGTTGCCTTCGAGTTCACCGGCATAAGTGAGCATGGTTCTGGCCTGTCCGATCAAATCGAGAGCCAGGTTGGTCATCGCAATATCTTCTTCCAGAATAGGGCCGTTACTGCACCATTCCGCCATGCGCTGTCCTAAGATCAGGCTGGTATCCCCGAGCCTCAGGCAATAGTTAATTAATGCTTCTTTCTTATCCATAACCTGGGGTTTTAAATGTTTTTAGCACCTTCGGGCATAATGTAATGCGTGGGGTGTCTGTAAATTTTATCGTCAGATGGTTCAAAGAATGACTCGCTGTCTTCCGGCATGGAGGATACGATAGCCTGCAATGGCACTACCCAGATGCAGGTGCCTTCTTGTCTTCTGGTATACATATCCCTGGCGTTTTGCAAAGCCATTTCTTTATCTGTTGCGTGAACGCTTCCTGCGTGTTTGTGAGGGAGTCCGGGTTTACTTTGGATAAAGACTTCCCAAACATCTCCTTGATGATCCGTATTGCTCATAGTTCTATATATTTTTATGCTACCAATTGTTTGCTTTTTTGCTTTTCGGCGTAGGCGATTGCTGCTTCTCTTACCCAGGTTCCGTCTTCGTGGGCTTTGATGTGATGACGCATCCGTTGTTTGTTACAAGGGCCGTTTCCTTTTACCACATTCCAGAACTCGTCCCAGTTAATTTCACCATACTCATACCGACCATCGGCTTCGTTCCACTTCAAATCCGGATCCGGAACGGTCAGGCCGATTACTTCGGCTTGTTGAACGGTTTTCTGAATGAATTTGTCGCGTAATTCGTCGTTGGTCTCACGTTTGATGCGCCATTTCATAGCGTTTGCCGTGTGAGCCGATTCCGAGTCGTGAGGACCAAACATCATTAAAGAAGGCCACCAAAACCGGTTAAGGGCATCCTGTGCCATTTTCTTTTGCTCAGGAGTTCCCAGAGCACAGGTTGCCATGATTTCATAACCCTGGCGCTGGTGGAAACTTTCTTCTTTACAAATCCTAACCATGGCTCTCGAGTAGGGGCCGTAAGAAGTGCGTTGAAGCGAGACCTGATTCACAATGGCGGCACCATCTACCAGCCAGCCTACAGCACCTATGTCAGCCCATGTTAAAGTCGGGTAATTAAAGATACTGGAGTACTTGGCTTTACCGGAGTGGAGTTCTTCCAGGTATTCGTCTCTGCTTTTACCTAGTGTTTCCGCTGCGGAATAAAGATATTGACCGTGTCCGGCTTCATCCTGTATTTTTGCAAGCAATACAACTTTAGAGCGAAGGCTTGGTGCTCTGCTGATCCAATTTCCTTCCGGTTGCATTCCGATTACCTCAGAGTGTGCATGCTGGGAAATCTGACGTTGTAAGTGAGTTCTGTATTCTTCAGGCATCCAGTCCTTCGGTTCAATTTTTAAGTCGGCATCAATCTTGGCCTGGAATTCTTCTAGCTTTTTAATATCTTCCATGAGTTTGTTTTTATGGAGTTCGGACTACAAGTTTAATTAAATAAAGCGTTTAATTTGGATAGATCAACTATGATTTTTATCAGTTGTTAAGATTTCGGGGAAGTCATTTTGTTTTGTTGCAGATACTTAAACAATAAATTCTATTTTTGCCGTTCATAAAATTTGGGATTATGAGTCAATTTATCAGTTTAAAAGTAAAAGAAGTAAGAAGAGAGACCGAGAATGCCGTTTCTGTTGCTTTTGATCTTTCTGATGATCAGCAGCGTCAGTTTCAGTACAAGCCCGGTCAGTACATAACAATCAGGCGGTCAATTGGCGGGGAGGATGTGAGGAGATCTTATTCCTTGAGCAGTGCCCCGCACGAACACGATTTTCGGATTGCTGTGAAAAAGATCGAGGGTGGTAAGATGTCCGGTTATTGCAATGATACGCTAACCGATGGGACGGTATTGGACGTGATGCTGCCTCAGGGAAATTTTGTTTTGAACGCTGAAAACGGTAAACACTATGTAGCGTTTGCTGCCGGTAGTGGAATTACACCGGTAATATCTATGGTAAAATCAACCTTAAAGAATACGGATTCAAAATTCACCTTGTTCTACGGCAATAAATCGGCTCAGCTCACAATTTTTAAAAATGAGTTGGATGCATTAAAAAATACCTATCCTGATCGTTTTCAGCTGAACTATATCTATAGTCAGCAAGAATCATCCGATAGGTTGTTTGAAGGTCGGATTACACGTCAAAAGTTTGAGGAGTTGATTCGTGCCGATGCGGGTCTTTTGAAAGCGGATGGCTTTTTTATGTGTGGCCCTGAACAAATGATCATGGATGTGAAAGAAGGGTTGGCTTATTTGGGAGTCCATGCTGAGAAGATTCATTTCGAGTTGTTCACCACACCGGTGGCCACTTCTCCAAATACACCGGCTGATCGTTCGGATTTCACCGGGGTTAGTCAGGTGACTGTGATTATGGACGGAGAAGAGTTCGAATTGGAACTGGCGGCAGACGGCGATTTTATTCTGGATGCAGCGATGGATGCCGGAGCGGATGTGCCGTTTTCATGTAAAGGAGCGGTTTGCTGTACCTGTAAGGCGCAGGTGGTTGAAGGAAAAGCGATCATGGATATGAACTATTCGCTGTCCGATTCGGAAGTGGAAGATGGATTTATTCTGACTTGCCAGGCTCATCCGGCTTCCGAAAAAGTGGTGATAGACTATGATGTAGTATAAGCCTTATCAACATATTGATATTGAAAAGGTCCGTACATCACGGGCCTTTTTTTGTGTCATACGGTCTAACTTTGAGTTATGAAACGATTTGTTTTATATATGTTGCCTGTGCTGTTGATTGTGTCGTGCAAGCCGAAACATGATGTGGTTGATGTCCCTGTAACAGATCCCAAAGAGCAGGTTATTCAATCGAAGTATGCCGAATTACTCCGGGTTTCGCCGACTGAGATCACGAACATTCCCTTGTATGCATTTATTGATGACTGGATGGGAACCAAATATAAGTACGGAGGGTTGTCCAAATCGGGAGTTGATTGTTCCGGTTTTTGTAACATATTATATAATGAGGTCTATAAAAAAGAATTGCCGCGAACCACGGGTGAGATTTCGGCACAAATAAAAAAGGTGAATAAAGATCAGTTGGAGGAGGGGCATCTGGTTGTATTTAATATTGCTAACAAGAAAAATTCGCATGTAGGGGTCTACTTAAAGAATAACATGTTTATTCATGCCAGTACCAGTAGCGGAGTGATCATATCAAGTTTGGACAATCCTTATTACGTAAAAGCCTACAGCAAAGGAGGGGAGCTTTGAAAACGATTGTAGTTACGGGGGCTGCTCGTGGTGTTGGCTCTTCTCTGGTTAAACAATTTGCTGCGCATTCCGACTATCGGGTTATTGCCATTTCCAGAGATGAAGTACAATTAAAACACTTGCGGCAAGAATGTATTGATGAGTATGGGAATACGATACATACCTATGCCGTTGATTTTTTAAAGCCGAACTATATAAAAGATATCGAAGTTGTATTCGGGAATCATCCGGGTCATATTGATATACTGGTTAATAATGCGGGGCTGCTGGTTAATGCGCCATTTCAGGAAACGTCGCCGGATCAATTTGAGAAGATCTTTCGGGTAAACTTCGAGGCTCCGGTTGCAATGATTCGGCAGGTGGTTTCCCATGCACTTCCAGAAAAGGCAGTACATGTTGTTAATGTTGGGAGTATGGGAGGCTTTCAGGGGAGTGTTAAGTTTCCGGGATTATCGGCATACAGTTCGAGTAAGGCCGCACTTGCCAATTTAACCGAATGTTTGGCTGAAGAATATAAGTCCACGAACATCAAATTCAATTGTTTGGCGTTAGGTTCGGTGCAGACCGACATGCTGGAACAAGCTTTCCCGGGGTATCAGGCTCAGTTATCCCCCGATCATGCGGCAGTATATATGGCTGAATTTGCCCTGGAGGGCTGGCGATATTTCAATGGCAAAATCATCCCGGTGTCAAAAGAAACACCCTAGTCTGAAAAATTTATTCTACTGATAATCAGATAGGATAAATAAATCACTAAAAAATAATTTCACTAAAATTTGCAGGTAATAAAATTACCCCTACATTTGCAGCCGCTTTGAAAACAAGGGTTTTCATATAAAAGGCAAAAAGAAGTGTTGAAAAGAAATTAATTAACCATCGTTAAAAAATATTTTAAAAAATATTTGGTGGTTAAAAAAAGAGTTGTACTTTTGCCTCCCTCAAACAAGGAAATGTCCTTTTAAAATGTTTGAGAAAAGACTGAAAAGATTTATAGTTCTCTATAGAATTTATAGTGTTCTTTGAAAAGATTGAAGATAAAAAAAATTAGGTAAAGTATCCTTGAGAAGAGATTCAATTTCTTTTTTCCTTGTGAAACAATCTTTAAAACATTTAAGATTAATTACAACGGAGAGTTTGATCCTGGCTCAGGATGAACGCTAGCGGCAGGCCTAACACATGCAAGTCGAACGGTAACATAGACTGCTTGCAGTCTGATGACGAGTGGCGCACGGGTGCGTAACGCGTATGCAACTTACCCTTAACTGGAGAATAGCCTTTCGAAAGGAAGATTAATACTCCATAGTATTTCACCCCGGCATCGGGGAGTTCTTAAAGCTTCGGCGGTTAAGGATGGGCATGCGTAAGATTAGCTAGTTGGTAAGGTAA
>JAGQZT010000103.1 GCA_020435335.1 Flavobacteriales bacterium
CAAAGGCTTCGAACGTATGTATGGCTCGGTGGAAGACTACTGTGTGCTGGCTCTCTTGCCTTCTTACCTCGAGCGGGAAGGCTCCTCCCTCATTGACATGATCGCCGATTTCATCGCGAAAAGCAAAAATGAAAAAAGCGGATTTTTTCTCAAAAATGAGGCTGAATTGATCGATATTTTGCAAAAAACAGCTCAAAACAAACAAAAAACATTGCTTTTTGGTGTTTCTTTTGCTTTGCTCGATCTGGCCGAACAACACCAGCTGGATCTTTCACATGCCATCATCATGGAAACCGGTGGCATGAAAGGCAGGCGGGAAGAGCTGACCCGAACGGAACTGCACCGCATCTATTGCGAAGCCTTCAACGTGGAACACATCCATTCGGAGTATGGCATGACCGAACTCTTGTCGCAAGCTTACTCACAAGGAGAAGGGCTCTTCGAAACACCACCCTGGATGAAGGTGATGATTCGCGATGTGAACGATCCGTTCGCTTACGTTCCTCCACACAAAACCGGTGGCATCAATGTGATCGACCTGGCCAATGTGCACGGGTGCAGCTTCATTGCCACACAGGATCTGGGCCGGAAAAATGAGCAGGGACAATTTGAAGTCCTCGGCCGCTTTGACAACAGCGATTTGAGGGGATGTAATTTGCTTATTGCTGAATAAATTTTAACTACTTTTGTTTGGAACAATTTTTGATACCATTCGATTTTAAACCTAGATAAGATGAAATCAAGCATGAAAAAGTTATTTCTTATTGCCGCAGGAGCCATGTTGGTACTGAGCTCTTGCCAGTCGCTGACTCCATTTTCGAATACGGTGAGAACCAAATACAGCCTGGACGAAGCCAAATTAAAAAAGATGCAGTTCTACATTTCCGATGAAATTCAGCTGCAACGCGGTGAAATGAGTGAAGAAGGCCAGGAACTGGATAAAGACGGTAAACTGGTGATCTCCTCTTCGGCCAGCCTCGACAACATCCTTGTGGATGCTAAAACTCCGGGTGTTTGTGTTAAAGTGATCGACGACAGCAAGATTGCCGTGAGTTTCTTCGACTCCGACGATCAATACCTCGTTTTCGGCGACCCGAATAACCGTGGTCGTTATTACCTGATGGGTGCCGAATGGAAAAACGGTAAAGGAAAGATCAACTTCGGTGGTAAAGTGTACTACATCATGCCTGGTGGCGCCGGTGCTTACCTCAAGTTCGAGATGAAGAAAGTGAAAGACTACAAATCCACTTCTACGAAAGCCAAGGGTCGTACCGTGAATTAATGAGACTCCGCAATTGCAAAACAATTGCAGTTAGTCGAATTATCCCACACTTGGTGCGGAATCTGGTAAACCGACTTTGAAAAAATACATATCTTTATCCCTCTCGAAACCGAGAGGGATTTTTTATGCAAACACAACTCAACGAAACCGTCAGCTACCTCAACCAACAGGGTATAACCGCTCCCGAAATCGGGATCATCCTGGGCACAGGACTCGGCGGACTGGTCAAAGAAATTGATGTACAACTGGAGGTGCCTTACGATACCATTCCGCATTTTCCGGTCTCGACGGTCGAATCGCACCACGGCAAACTCATTTACGGGCAACTGGGCGGCAAGACCGTGCTCGTGATGCAGGGCCGTTTCCATTATTACGAAGGGTACAGCATGCAACAGATTACCTATCCGGTACGCGTGATGAAACTGTTGGGCGTAAAACGTCTGCTCATCTCCAACGCTGCCGGAGCCGTGAACACGAACTTCAAGAAAAGCAGCCTCATGCTCATTACCGACCACATCAACCTGTATCCCGATAACCCGCTGATCGGTAAGAACCTGGACGAATTCGGTCCGCGTTTCCCCGACATGAGCGATGCCTACGACCGGGACATGAACAATAAACTACGTGAAATTGCCAAAACGAACAACATCACCTTGCACGAAGGGGTGTATGCACCGGTGCAGGGACCGAACCTCGAAACGGCTGCCGAGTACCGCATGATCGGGAAGCTGGGTGCCGACGCCGTAGGGATGAGTACCGTGCCCGAAGTAATCGTAGCCAACCACATGGAGCTGCCGTGCTGTGCCATATCGGTGCTTACCGACGAGTGCGACCCCGACAATCTGGCACCGGTGGAGCTGGCCGAGATCCTCGAAGCCGCTGCCGTAGCCGAACCACAACTCACCTTATTGTATAAAGAACTGGTAACTCAATTAGCATGAAGGAACACCATCACGAAAAGTTAAGCCTGATTCAGGACATGATCGCCTTAAGTCAGGCAGACGGTCATGTGTCGTTTATGGAAGACCATTTTATTTTGTCGATTGCCACCAAGCTGGGCGTTTCTGCTCAGGAACTGCAGCAACTGAAAGAAAATCCGGTGTCGTTCAACCCGCAGGAAGTGGAGATGGATCGCATCACCCACTTTTACCGCCTGTTGTTGCTGATGGGTGTAGACGATGAGCACCACGAGGAAGAAATCGAATTCTGCAAAAACACCGGACTTAAAATGGGCCTGCGTCCCGCCGCCATCAATGAGGTGATCGATCGTTTGCTCGAATCCGAGAATGGTATGCTCCCTCCGGATGAAATCATCCGCATTTTTCAGGCGCATCATAATTGAAAATGTGTGGTAACTAGTTATTCATAAAATGAACCGACAAGGTATAACATGGTAAAATCCACCCTTTACATAACTGCTTTTATATTTCTGATTGGTTGTCAGCCGACCAGTGAAGAATTTGCGAATGAACCGGATCATACGACCCTTCCCGGGGACAATCCAACCGAAGAGCAAGAACCGGATTTTGACCTGAACGGCACCTGGGGACTGACAAACTATTTCGACACCATTCTTAAGCATAAAGAGCTGGCCAAATACAGGGTTCAGCCGGCCACCTGGTTTGCCATTTTACTTGAAATCGAAGGGGATTCGTTACGCCATTTCGGTTCGATCGAAAACAAGGCGCATACCATAGAAAGAGGAAGAGACACGATACTCACGCTGGTCTCCCAGATAGGCGGAGGCCGATGGAACCTGATCGTAAACGAGCCTTATTTAACCCTCGCCCAAAACCCGGAAGGAGAACAGGTAGATCCTACCGTTTATGTGTTCAGGAAACGAAACGACCTGAGTGCTTTCACGAAAGAAAATCCCGATTTCTTCATCATTGGTCATAACGTGACCAACTATTTCAATGATGAGTTGTTTCAGGGAACTTACATGAACCCGGCAACCCGGCAAGAGGTTGTTTTTGGTGCCGGCGGACAACTAACCGGGATCGAAGGATTTGACACCTACGAAGTAAGGAACTACTTCGGAACGCTGCACATGCACAAAAACCTGGATGTGATCACGTTCAACAATCGGAAAAACAAGGCATACAAACAATACCACTGGGTATTTTCCGGTAATGAACTTATCCTGACCGAATTTGTTTATGAAAAAATAACCGATAACGGTGTGACCTACGAGGGAGACCACCTGATTCCCGGCAAGGAAAAACTAATTTTAAAGAAACGCTAAGCACAATAACCCGATGAAAAAAATACTCCTTTTTATTATTACCGCATTTCTTGCTACAAGCATCCGGGCACAATCCGTAACCGAATTGTATCAGGCCAGGGACTTCCGGCAATTGATCGAACAGGAAAAAAATGCCGACGAATTAACCCCTGAAGAATTATATATGGTAGGCTACGCGTTTTTCCAGTTGGAAAACGATGATAAAGCCATTGCTTTTTATGATAAAGCCATTGAAAAAGGATATGATAACGGTTCGGTTTATTTCTACAAGGGACTGTCATTGGGTTACCTGGAAAAGTATGATGAAGCGCTGAAACAAATAGACATCGCCCTGGAAAAAGAACCGACAAATCAGGAATATATGAACCACAAAGGGGAGCTGTACCGGTATCAGGGAAAGGAAGATATTGCTTTGGAGTATTATGTGAAAGCAACCCAACTCCCCAACACCATCGGAGATCCGTTCTTTTGGGTGGCTTACGTTTATCACGGCAAACAAGAGCTTAAAAAAGCCTTGTCGTTATACTATGAAGCCGTTGAAATAATGCCTCAATCCAGTCACTATTATGTTGCCGCCCTTCATAGTATCGGCCAGTTGGAATACACCTATACCCAGAATTATTCCAAATCGGCTCAAGCCTATGCACAGGCCATCAACATTAACCCTAAAGATTACGAATATTACCCCAAACTCATTAAGGCGTACAATGGTGCCGGAGAATTCGCAAAAGCCGATAGCATTTTTAGCTTGTTAAAGGTGGCCTACATCAACCAGGAGCTTTCCGAAGAAGATCAGAAATTCGGAAATACGGCCGTTGATGAATCGGAATGGAACGGACAGAAATTGATCGTTTACAGATACTTCGACGACCCGAAAGAGAGCCTGGATATTTCCTACAAGGTTTACCTGTTGGCCAAAGGGGGAGACAAGGTTGAGAGAACCTTTATGGTGGAACAAACACTCCAGTTACCCGATGGCCCGAAACATTTACTTTGTGAGAAAGATCGCAAAACCGACACACACATCACCTACCCCTATGGCTGGAAATCGGATGCGATTCCGCTGGACAACCTCAAAAAAGCCGTTGTGTTGGTCCTCGATGGTAAAATGAAACAGGGTGCTTCTTCAACTACCGGTAAGAGGAAATAAACATACCGATCAATGCCACAACTTATTTCGAGCCATTATTGATCGAAAAACGGCATTCTCTACCCGATAAATCTCGTTTCTGGGAACCGGATTGGGATAATTCCTAGGTTTGGTATCCATGAAGAAAAAAAGATTCTCCAAACCGAAACCGGTCTGCTGGTTTGAGATTCCGGCTTCCGATACCCGGCGGGCAAGGGATTTCTACCATGCTTTATTCGGCTGGGAATTTCAGGAATTCCTGAGTTTTCAAGCCGACTATTGGACGCTCCAAACAGAAGCTCCTGAGTTAAGCGGCGCCATTTACCGTTCGAATCAGGTTCCCGTTTCCGGGGGTGTGATCCTCTACATCCGGGTTGATGACCTGCCGGCCACCATCCGGCACGCCCTGCAACTCGATGGACAACTCATCCGGCCCCAGGCAATGATTACCTCCAACACCGGCCGCCATGCCCTGATCCGTGACACGGAAGGGAATGTGCTGGGGCTGTGGGGGAAGTGAGGCCCTTCTCATCCGCGTTAAAACGCGAATGGATTTCCAACCACCATCCTCGTTACGCTTCACGCCTTCTACGAAGTCGTAGCTAAACGAGGACGAAGTTTAAACTTATAAACCGACAAACTGGCCAACTCTCCAACTTCCTTCGTGTTTTTGTATCTTTGAAGGAGCTGACAACACCTACAATCCAACGCCGTAAACATTAAAGCTCTAAGCAAATACATTCTTACACTAAGCTCCCAAAAAAAAGCATTATGGGTATTTGGGCTTTTTTTCCCTTTGTTTGTAATCTGGTTGAGGGTCGTGGGGCTCTATTTCATTCAAAAAAATGGAAAAAATCCCTTTTTATTCAACTTACTTTCTTTGTGTTTAGTTATCGTTGTTTTCCTTTCCTTTTTAAGCTTTTTCGTCTTAAATTCACTTGACATTATTATTCCGGATTTGATGCACATCATTATCCCAACTATAATCTTTCCGATTTGGTTTATATGTAATGGCATTGTGAGTAAAAACATGATTGATTATCGCGAACGTAACAACGAATATTTTTCAGGATTTAAGTGGACATTTAAAGAGTATGTTTTTCGGTTTTTCCATTTATTCTACTTCCCCTTTACAATATTCTCACTACAGGAAGAAATCAGGGAAGGATTATGATTGCGAAAAGCCTTATAAAACAGCTAAACCCTAATCTAAGCGTAGATTACTTCGGCAAGCTCAGTATAAATTCCTCTACGCTTTCTTGTCTAATTTCAATGTTTCGTATCTTTATCGGACATGAAAACCATCCTCCTCAACGCCTACGCTTTTAACTTACGCTACGCCCACGCGCTGATTGCCGATGTGGAGGACAACGACATGACGCACCGTCCGTCGGCCGGATTTGAAAACCACCCGGCATTTACCCTCGGACACCTCATTTCGGGAGCAGCGCTTACGGTCAAATACCTGGGTGGAACCTACGACCTCAACCCGGAATGGGAAGCACTCTTTAAACGGAAAGGCCCCGGCGATCCGCGCCTGCCGGAACCCGATCGTACCCGCTACCCTTCAAAAGCAGAAATCCTGCAGGAACTCACTCGCCAGCACGAACGGGTGGAAAACCTGATCCGGGAACTGGATGAAACCAAATTTGCCGAGCCGACCACCTGGCGGTTCAACAGCTACATGCCTACTTTGGGCGACCTCATCTACTTCATGTGCGTGACCCACGAATCCATGCACCTGGGGCAACTCGCTGCCTGGCGCCGAGCCATGAGACTGCCTTCGGCTTTGGCCACACTCTAGCAAGTACTAAATTTCGTATCTTTAGGTAATATAACCCTTGTGTATGCGTCATCTTCTCCTCATCCTACTCCTTGCTTTACTCTCCGGGTTCACGTCCTGCGATTGCGTGCAACACGTGAGTGGCGTGGTGACCGATGCCAACACGCATGAACCGGTATCCGGGGTACACATCGTGAAAGAATTCCAAAGTCTTGATGCCGCCGTAACCGATGAAAAGGGTGAGTTTTCGATCGAAAGCATTTCCGGCGGACTCTTCGGTTGTCCGGGCATGAAGGTGATCATTGCCAAAGAAGGATATCACGTGAAGGTGCTAACGATCCGGGCCGGTAAACACAAAATCATCCAACTGAAACCACTGAATAACTGAACAACTTAAAACTATCCAACTCAACAAAAAAAAAATGACCCTCGAAGACTTAGGATATAATGCCGAATTAGTTCAGTATCGCCTGGATCACCAACTGGAACAATTTGAGGTGGGCCGGATTTTTTCGGAGCATAAAGAGCGCTACGGAATTCGAACAGCAAATCAGGAGCTTGATGGAGAGATCATCGGAAACCTTCGCTACACAGCACATACCCGGTCGGATTTTCCAACGGTGGGCGACTGGGTTGCTCTTGTTCCGTATGACGATGATAAAGCGTTAATCCATGCCATTTACCCCCGAAAATCCATCCTTGAAAGGCAGGCTGTCGGCAAGAAAGGCGAAAAACAACCCATTGCCAGCAACATCGATACCGCCCTCCTGGTTCAGGCCGTTGACCGAGATTTCAGTATCAACCGGCTGGAGCGTTATCTGACGATCTGCCACGCTTCAGGAATCGAAGCCGTTGTGATTTTAAACAAGATCGACCTGATCGATGAGCAAACCCTGAAGACTTATGTGGAGCAAGTTCAACATCGCATGAAAGACATACCGGTATTTGCGATCAGCAACAACACGAAACAGGGTATCGGCCGGTTAAAATCCATTTTTGAACTGGGGAAGACCTATTGCCTGCTGGGATCATCGGGCGTAGGAAAATCAACCCTGATCAACACCCTTGTGGGCAAAGAATTGATGAAAACAGACGCTATCGGGGAACACTCCAACAGAGGGAAACACATAACCAGCCACCGGGAGCTGCACCTGCTCGACAGCGGCGGAATCTTAATTGATAACCCCGGCATGCGGGAAGTGGGAATTGCCGATTCTACCGGAGGACTGGAAATGACCTTCGATGACATTTACACCTGGTCGAAGCATTGCCGGTTCAGCGATTGCTCGCATGTGAATGAATCGGGATGTGCCGTACGTGCTGCCGTTGAAAGCGGGGAACTGGATCAGGCTTCTTACGAAAATTACCTCAAAATGGAACGCGAAAGAACACATTTTGAAATGACCGTTGCCGAAAAAAGAAAAAAAGAAAAAGTCTTCGGCAAGCTGATGAAAAACTATAAAAAAAGTAACTACAAGAAAGATCAATAGGCAAGAATCCTCCAACTGAAAAACGGCACAACTTCTCAACGGAATAACTAATCACCCGATCAACTGCTCCAAATACTGTTCCTCCACTCCAAACTCAGATTTTAAGTCCTTTAACTTCTGATTCAATGCATCAGTATCGGGCTTTTTGTTTGATTTTACCCCGACAAGCATCACATTTTTGCGGGTATGTTCATTCGAAATGAATTCGAAGATGTTGGTGTTGTAGCCTTCCTTCTCCATCAGCAGCGCCCGGATGGTATCGGTGAGCATTTCGTACTGGCGCTCCTTATAGATGCCGTACTTTAAGATCGGGCTTTGTTGCTCTATCCCTTTGAGTTGCTTCCGGACCTGCTTGTGGCAGCACGGTGCCGTTACAATCAATTGAGCATGGGCCGCCAATCCTTTGTAGATCGCATCGTCGGTTGCCGTATCACAGGCATGGAGCGCAATCAGCACATCCACTTTTTCGGCATACTCATCGATGGGCAGAGCGATAAAATGCAGGTTTTCGAACCCACAGGCTTTCGCGGTTTTATTGCAGAAATCTACCAGTTCCTTCCGCAATTCGATGCCCGTGATGGTAGCTTCCAGCCCCAATTGATTCACTAAATAATCGTACAACGCAAAGGTCAGGTAACCCTTCCCGGAACCCATATCGACTACCTTCGGTTGTTTCGGCAGCTTCGCATTTTTGAGCAATCCTTCGAAAATCTCGAGGTAGTTGTTAATCTGCTTGTACTTGTCAGCCATCTTCGGG
Source organism: Flavobacteriales bacterium (assembly GCA_020435335.1). Lineage (GTDB taxonomy): Bacteria > Bacteroidota > Bacteroidia > Flavobacteriales_E > Vicingaceae. The sequence continues at coordinate 8,687 of JAGQZT010000103.1, forward strand.
ATGACTTTCCCCTGCTCATCACAGACACCAAGCAACTGCAAATACTTTCCACCGGCCGCCTTCTTGGTTTTGGGTTTGTCGTGTTGCACCGAAGGCACTTCCTGAATGCTTGGTTGTAGCTTTTTGATGCTCGCTTTCCCTTTTTTGGTGAGTTGTAACGACCAATCAGCTTCCGTGGTCATGAGAACCGCATGGCGGAACTTAGCGTGAAGTTGTTTATTGAGTTCTTCCTGAGCAGACTTGAGCCCGTAGTTCTTCACTTCATCCTTGCTTTGGAAATGGTAGGTAAATGACAGTTGTGCTGTGCCTTGCAATTCTATCGGGCGGACATATACGTTAAGTAGTCCGTCACTCTTGTAAGCCGGTTTACTAAGTGTCACCTTCACGAAAGAGCCGTTGGTAAAGCTGTCGGAAAGCTGTTTTAAAAAATCAGGGATCCCATTCATGGTGTAAAGGTAGTCTTCCTTTTTCACATGAGTCATCTGAACAGGAGCATAAATTGCGTAACTTTGTATCATGACCAGGGGATTAAAATATTACTTGTTGCTGTTTGCTGCCATTGTGGTCGTGCTGCACAACATCATCCCGCATGTGCACAAAAGTAACCTCAGCAGTTATGAGCACCAGGAAGTTCATCAGGTGGAACAGAGTACTCTGAACCTGCTTGCTCTCGCTTTTCATGAGTTTACCGAAGAAGGACAAATGGAAGATTTTGTCGTTCATGGCGGTCAATCCATACAAACCCTCAAAGAAACAGTAGTCGATCTGGCTACGGTTGTACCGGTGTTATCCGTTGAACAACCCGAACAGATTAAACTCTATCCATTCAACGATCCGTTGATCGTTCGTCCTGCTTCAGGGTACGGACTTATCTCCCACGTCCGTCCGCCTCCGGTTGCGTAATGAAAGGGCAAACTGCCCAGTTCATCTTTACGTTTAAACCAAAAGCACCACTATGTTTGAAAAAATTATTGCTTATTCGCTAAAGAATAAGCTCATTGTGCTACTGTTGGTAGTAGCACTCATTTTCGGGGGAATCTCATCGTTGCGACACATTGCCGTGGATGCCGTTCCCGATATTACCAACAATCAGGTACAGGTCGTCACTTCGTCCGCCACACTGGCAGCTGAAGAGGTGGAAAAGTACATCACTTTTCCCATCGAAATGGCCGTATCCAATATTCCGGATGTAACCGAAGTACGAAGTATTTCACGTTACGGACTTTCGGTGGTTACCATTGTTTTTGAAGATGGTGTCGACATCATGCGTGCCCGGCAATTTGTTTCGGAGCAGCTCGACATTGCGCGGGATGAAATTCCGTCCGAATTCGGCTCGCCGCAAATGATGCCCATTACCACGGGGCTCGGGGAGATCTACCAATACGTGTTACAGGTAGAGCCCGGTTACGAATCGGCTTACGACATCATGGAAATCCGAACCATTCAGGATTGGATCGTGAAACGACAACTGGCCGGCATGCCGGGCATCATTGAGGTTAGCAGCTTCGGCGGGCTCGTTAAGCAATACGAGGTAAGTGTCCATCCCGAACAACTGAAGGCTTTCAATACCACCATCAACGAAGTGGAAGCTGCATTACAAGCCAACAACAACAACAGCGGAGGGAGCTACATCGAATCCGGTGAAAATGCTTTTTACCTCCGCTCGGAAGGCCGGGCCGAAACCTTTACCGACATTGAGAACATCATCATCAAGAATGAAGGAATGCCCGTTCGGGTGAGGGATGTGGCAACAGTACGCTTAGGTAGCCCGAAACGCTACGGCGCCATGACCATGGATGGGAAAGGCGAAGTGGTCGGCGGAATCACCCTGATGCTAAAAGGAGCCAATTCGTCCGATGCCGTGGAGAACGTTCACGACCGCATGGAGCTGGTTCAACAGGCATTGCCTGAAGGCATTACCATCTATCCGTACCTCGACCGTTCCGTGCTGGTTGGCAAAACCATCAACACGGTAACGAAGAACCTCATCGAAGGAGGGCTGATCGTGATCTTCATCCTGGTGTTGTTCCTGGGTAATTTCAGGGCCGGACTGATCGTTTCATCGGTTATTCCCTTGTCCATGTTATTTGCCCTGATCCTGATGAACCTGCTGGGCGTATCGGCTAACCTGATGTCGCTCGGCGCCATCGATTTCGGCATTGTGGTGGACGGCGCGGTCATCATTGTAGAAGGGGTATTGCATATTCTTCACAGCAGGCACAAAGGAAAGACCCTGACCAAGCTCCAGATGAACATGGAAATCCAGGAGGCCAGCGGGCAGATCTACAACTCCGCAGCTTTCGGGGTGTTGATCATTTTAGTGGTCTTCGTTCCGATTTTCACACTTGAGGGCATTGAAGGGAAGACCTTCCTGCCCATGGCTCAAACGGTGAGTTTCGCCATCCTGGGATCATTGCTGTTATCCATTACCTATGTTCCGGTGGTATCGGCGATGTTCCTGAACCGCAAGATCAGAAGTAAGCCGGTATTTTCGGATAAGATCGTTGAACGCATTCAGAACAGATACCTCCCAAGCCTCACATTTGCACTGAAACGACCGAAATTGATTTTAGGAATTGCATTTGCCGGATTACTGGCGGCAGGGGTTATTTTCAGTTCGATGGGGTCGGAATTCATCCCGACACTGGAAGAAGGTGACCTGGCCATGCAGATGGCGGTAGAACCAGGAAGTTCATTAACCAAAAGCATTGCAACTTCATCCCGGGCGGAAAAAATTCTCAAGGATAACTTCCCGGAAGTAAAGCATGTGGTTTCGAAGATCGGAACAGCAGAAGTGCCCACCGATCCGATGGCCATCGAAGATGCCGACGTGATGATCATCCTCAAAGAAAAAGGCGAATGGGAAAATGCCTCCACGCGTGAAGAACTGATCGAAAAAATGAAAGAAAAACTGGATGTGATTACCGACGCTTCGTTTGAATTCACCCAACCCATTCAGCTGCGTTTCAACGAACTGATGACCGGCGCCAAGACGGACATCGCCATCCAGATTTTCGGGGAAGACATGGCTACCCTGAAAGCTTTGGCGGACAACGCAGCACTGGCCATTGAAAACGTATCCGGAGTGGGCGATGTGAAAGTGGAGCAGACCGACGGCCTGAAGCAGTTGAGCATCGTGATCGACCGGCCTAAAGTTGCACTCTACCACGTCAATGTAGACGATGTGAACAACACGATCAAAGCGGCTTACGGCGGAACAGCAACCGGACACATTTATGAGAATGAACGCAGTTTCGAGCTGGTAGTGCGGCTGGATCCGAAGTCCATTCAAAACCTGTCTTTAACTAAATTAAACGTTATGAACACCGAGGGACAACCCATTTCACTCAATCAGGTGGCAACCATTAAGGAGACCGTCGCTCCGATGCAGATCTCAAGGGAAGATGCCAAGCGTCGCATCACCATCGGCGTGAACGTCCGGGACCGGGATATTGCTTCACTGGTGGAAGAGATTCAGCAGGTGCTCACGGTAAAGTTGGCCCTGCCTCCGGGATATACCATTAAATATGGCGGACAATTTGAAAACCTTCAAAATGCCATTAAACGATTGCAGGTAGTCGTTCCGATCGCCCTGTTCCTGATCCTGTTCCTGCTTTACATTGCATTCGGAACGTTAAAGGAATCACTCATTATTTTCATGGCGGTGCCGTTGGCCTCCATCGGCGGTATTCTGGCCCTGTGGTTAAGGGGATTGCCGTTCAGCATTTCGGGAGGCATCGGGTTCATTGCCCTTTTCGGAGTAGCCGTCCTTAACGGGATCGTATTGGTGAATGAATTCGTCCGACTGAAAAAAACAGGAACGCATGATTCATTGAAAGAATTGATCATAACCGGTTCTTCATCCCGCTTACGACCGGTTTTAATGACGGCACTGGTAGCGGCACTGGGCTTCCTGCCCATGGCACTGGCAACCTCAAATGGAGCCGAAGTACAACGGCCGTTAGCTACCGTAGTAATCGGCGGACTGATCACATCGACCTTGCTCACGCTGCTGGTTTTACCGGCCTTGTACTTCCTCATTGAAAAAAGGAAATTCAAAGCAAACACGTCCGTTAAGGCAGTTATCGTGTTGTTTATTGGTTTCATGGGTCTAAACACCAAAAGCCAGGCGCAGGATGGTGCCGGATTACAGGAGCTGATCACTGCGGCTAAAGTCAACCACATCGAGGTGAAACTTGCCGAACTGGAAAAACGCCAGTGGGAAAGCGAGCAGAAAAACGCTTACGTGATCGAACCGCTTCAAATTGGTGTTCAGCATGGCCAGATCAACAGCGGAACCAACGACACCTACATGGAAGTGACGCAGGACATCGGGGCTCCCTGGGCGATCAGGAAACGGAAAGATTATGCGGCACTGGGCGTTCAATACGCTTCCCAACGTTCGAAAACCATCGAGCAGGAAGTCGTGTACACCATTTCGTCCATGTACTACAACTGGTTGTATTACAAACGTGCTCACCAGTTATTGCATGAAGTGAGCAACACCCTTTCGGAAGCTGAAAAGAATAACCAAACACTTTATGAAGCCAACGAGATCAGCTACACCGATTACCTGGCCGTTAAACAACTGAATAACAGCACGATCCAGAAGATGCAGTCCTGTTTTACCGGACTGAACCGGCACGAACAGGAATTGAAATACTTGTCAGGCTTACCGGAAGTCAGCATCAAAGACACCGTTTTGGCTGCTCTCAAGTCTACTGACAATGCTTCGATCAGTAACAGTTTGTACCTGGAAAATGAGCTGCTGATCCAACAATTGGAACAACAGAAAGCGGTAATCCGCTCCAATTATCAGCCTCGCCTGAACATCGGCTACTTCAACCAGACCCTGGAAAAGCAACGAGGGTTTCAGGGGTTTAAAGCCGGGTTGAGCATTCCCCTTGTGTTTGGAGGCAAACAGAAAGCATTGATGCAAAACCAGCTGGAAGTGGAAGCAGCAACAGCTCAACAGCAAAAGCTAAAGCTCCAGCTCGAAAGCGAATGGATCGTGATGAAACAGCATATTGCCCTGCTCAGGGAAAGGCTTTCGGAAGAAACATCCGAACCGGGTGATTACCTCCTCGGCATCACGCAGCTGAAACAAAAACATGATCTGGGGGAGTTGAATGCCTTTGAATTTGTACAGATGAGTAGCATCATCATCGATGGCGCCATCAGCGAATTGCAGATCATAAACGATTACAATCAGGCGGTAATCAAATACCGTTTTTTAACCACTAATTTTTAAATCCAAGACTTATGAAATATCTAGCATACATCAGCCTATTCGTTCTAGCTTTGAGTTCATGCCATTCCAACGAACCGGAAGGGCAAGATCATCCGGAAACTACGCCAACACCCGAAGTTGAAAAAAAGGTAACCGTGCCGGTCAGCGCAAACATCGAATGTTTCGGAACCGTAGATGTTCCTCCCTTTGCGATCTATGAAGAATATGCCAAAACAACCGGCTACGTGGTCGGACTATCCATTTTGGAAGGGCAACACGTGAAGCAAGGAGAAGTGATCGCCGAGATCGAATCGCCTGAGTTTGCCCGTTTGCAAAAAGAACTGCAAACAGCAAAAGCAAATTACGACTGGCAAAAACAACGTTATGAGAGAAACCAGCCACTGTACCAAAACAAGGCGATTTCCGACAAGGATTTTCAATTGATTGAAAAAGATTACCAGGTGGCCAAATCGGCTTATTTCGGGCTGAAGGAAGAAGTGAATGCGATCGGTTTTAGCAGTGAGCGATTTATCGATGCCCAGCAGCTTAAACTGCAGATCCGAAGCAAAACCCATGGTACCGTGGTTCAGATCAACATCAAAAACGGCTCGAAAGTTTCTCCGGATACCCACCTCTTTACCATTCTGGACCAGTCGCATTTGCACGTGGAAATGTACGTTTCCGGAAATGATATTGGTCGAGTGAAACAAGAGCAGGCGTTTTATCTGACGCATCAGGATGATACTATCCGGGGAACCGTTCATCTGATCAACGACCGCATTGAAGATGATAACACGGTTAAGGTACACGGACATTTGAACAACAAAGCCGATGAAGAAAAATTGATCGTCGGACAAAAAGTTTTTGTGAATATTCTGCCTTAATCTGCTATTTTTGGTGCATGAGTTTGCAATTTGAACGCATCGAAAACAAAGACCTGCAAGCGGTCACTGCCATCTACAACCATTATGTGGAGACCAGTACCGCTACGTTTCACCTCGAACCGGTCACTACAGAGTCGATGGCGTTGAGCTTATCGCTGAACAATGACAGCTACCCTTCTTTTGTGGTGCTGGACGACGGCCAGTTGGCGGGCTTCTGTTACCTGAGCCGTTTCAGGCCGAAGCAAGCATACGACATCAGTGCCGAAGTGACGCTTTACCTGCATCCGGATTTCATTCGAAAAGGCATCGGATCGGCCGTTTTAGCGTTTCTGGAAGAAGAAGCTAAAAAGCGGAATATCAAAAATTTACTGGGTGTGATTACCGCCGAGAATACGGCCAGCATGAAATTGTTCGAAAGGTGTGGCTATAACCAGGCAGCCCGTTTGAAAAACATCGGGATCAAGTTTGGCAAAGCTTTGGATGTGGTATGGTACCAGAAAGAACTTTAATTGCTTACCTTTATCCAAAATCCTGATTATGAAAACATCACTATTCGTACTGTTTTTAAGTTTAACATCTATTCTAAATGCACAAGATATGGACACCAAAAGCATTCATCAATTTAAAGTAACCGACCTTTCCGGAAAGGAATTCGATTTCAGTACCTTAAAAGGAAAAAAGGTCATGGTGGTGAACACCGCCAGCGAATGTGGCCTCACACCTCAATACGAACAGTTACAGGAAATCTATGAGCAGTACAAGGATAAGAATTTTGTGATCATAGGTTTCCCGGCCAACAATTTCGGAGCCCAGGAACCGGGCAGTGATGAACAAATCGCTGCCTTCTGCCAGAAGAACTACGGTGTAACATTTCCGATGATGAGCAAGATTTCCGTGAAGGGTGACGACATGCATGCAATCTACCAATTCTTAACTCAGAAGAGCCTGAACGGACTCGAAGATTCCGAAGTAGCCTGGAATTTCCAAAAGTACCTGCTGGATGCCAATGGCCACCTCGTAAAGGTGATCCACCCCAAAGTGCTGCCGAACGATGAGAGCATCCTAAAGTGGATAGAAGAATAACGTTCCCGTACAATATAAACCGTTCCGTGAATGGTAGTTGCAATTGATTGCGCTACAGGTTAAATTGCGTACAATAAACCCTTGCCCATGAAAACTTTATCCTTTTTTCTGTTATTCATGCTTTCTTTTACTTCATTTGGCCAGATCGATTACGGTTGGTACGGGTTACAACCTAAGGACAGTTGCAACTTTGAAGTAAATTGCACCCGGCTGACCATCGATACGTTCAATACCAGCAACGACTGGCAGATCGGTTCGAGCAACAAGCCATTTTTCGGCCAGACGCTATCACTTCCCAATGCGATCATGACCGACACCGTTAACCCGTATTCCTCTTCTAATTTAAGCATCTTCGACCTGCATTTCGGGGCCTGGGACGGTTCGGGTTTTCCCTACAACATGTACATCAAATTCGATCACAAGTATGAAACCGATTCGTTGATCGACGGAGGTTACATCACCGTATCGCACGACAGCGGACAAAGTTTTCACAATGTACTATTCGACTCAACCAGCCTTAGCAATAATTATCCGTTGATCAATTCGGACAACATGTATACCTACAACGATACGTTGCTGAACGGCGAACCCGGATTTACGGGAACATCCGGTTGGAAAACAAGCATTATTCAATGGATTTGGATGGTTCCGGTTAAACAGATGGTATCGGATTCGCTCATTGTCCGGTTTAACTTTTTCAGTGACGGTAACCAAACCGGCAAGGATGGCTGGATCATCGACAACATTGAAATCGGAGACATCTACCAGGGCAGTTCCGTCGAGGAAATCAAAAACAACCTCCGGGTGAATCTATTCCCAAACCGAACCACCGACTATTTTGAATATACCGTGGAAGCCAACCAGGTAGATTACCTCATCATAACCCATGTAACCGGGAAACAAGTTCTCCATGTTCAACAACCGGAATCCAGCGGAAAAATTAATGTCTCCGGGCTGCCTGCCGGCAATTACTTCGTTCAGTTTGCCGCTTCCGGGAAAAAAGTGGTCAAACGGCTTGTGGTGTATTAAAAATAAAATGCGTGGAACCTGCTTTCCCCGAAACTGTTCACTTCATAGGTTGGCAGGGGGAATTTGATGAAATTCAGGAAAAAGAAAACCGACTTTAGAAACTTCGATTCGGTCGGAATCTTGTCCCAGTCGATATCCAGCGACACATAATAGCTCCGTTGCCGGAAGATCGGAGGCAACAGATTTCCGTCGCTGGCATAAAGCGGATTTTGTTCGCCGGCCAGCATCCCGTAGGCACCATACCCAGGAGCGATATTCAGCCAGGAAGGAATCCAGGTTTTATTTGGGAAGATAGACCGGATGTTGGTCGACAGCCAAAAGGTTTGCCCGTTGTAATCTTCCACCAGCCTTTCAAAATCCGTTCCTCCCAAAACACCGGGACGATACTGCGCCAGATCGGTGTGGTGGTAGGAGAATTTGTAGGTCACGATCTGTTTTTTAAATGCCAATTCCTGCCCTACCAGCAACAAACCTCCTGAAGCATTAGCGACCATATCCATCGGCGACGCTCCCCACTCTTCATAATGCGCATCGAGAATCTCCACGGAGGTCATAAACAGAAAACCGAAGGAGCCACCGTAGATGACGGCTTTTTTGTCTTTCACCCCGGCCCAACGTAAGGATTGCATGCCCAGTTTTCCGAACAGATAGCAGGTGTAAGCATGTCCGTATTTATCGATCTGCAGCCATCCGGCATTGTCGTTCGTCCAGTGGAAACCGGTCCGGTGATTATCCTGATACCAAACCGTATACAAGCTGGCTAAAGTACCTCCGTAAAAAGCCGTTCCGGCTCCCAACACACCCGCAAAACGATAGGGATTGAATTCTCGCTGTGGCAAGGAATCTTTGACTACCTGAGCCTGTATAATTGAGCTGAGAAAAAGAAAAAATATGACCAAAATCCGTTTTGCCATCTGCTAAAAGTAGCGAATCGCTTCGGAAAGTGAATTAAGAAGATGTTAAATGCTTTATTAATCGTTTGGGTATAAGTTTACCCCTTGATTATATAAGTTGGATAACATTGCGTAATAATAGAATTCTGTCACTAATATTATTTTAAAAAACTCTGACTGATAACCTTTATGATCTGAACGTAACAACCCATCAGCAAGTAAATAGCTTAATATAGTACCCACTTGTTGCTTAACGTCAACATAGTTCATAATTAATGTGTCTCCGTCGTTAAATTTATACAATGCATAAGGTATTTTACTTTCCCAGTTTTCTATTTTCATGTCTCTATGTCGAATGCTGTCCTGTTCGATTTGATAGTTTACAAGACTATCGTTCTGTTCCAGGTCATCGAAATCTTCTAATGATTTTTCTAATTCCAGTAAAATTTCTTCCAATTGATCCTCAGCAACATCATATATTTCTAGTGAATCAGCATTAACCGGGCGATAAAAATTTAAAACTTTTTCATCTTCCACTAGCGTATCAATCTCATACCCATAAAGCCAGAATTCTTTTCGTAATCCACTTTTCTCAAATGAGAAAATAATTAAACTATCATTTGTTGTATTGTATTTCCAGGTCGAATCAGGACCATGTTCCTCTTTTATATACTCTAAAAAAGCAACGATTTGTTCCTCTTCATTTCCTTTAAAGTTCTGATCCAGAAAAGTGTCCAGGGATTTAACCGCTGATTTTAATGCTTGTGCCTGACCTTCTCCAAAATAAGCGTAGAATTTTACCACATTATCAGGACTAGTCTGAGCGTGAAGTTTTAGAATTCCAAAACAACCTACAAATAAAAATATATAGACTTTAAATCGCATCTTTCCCCAGCCAACGCAACACATTATCGAGCCAAATCTCGTCGGCTTCGCGCTGGGTGAGAATGTTCACCTGCACCGCAAAGTCGATCACCCTTCCGGGGAAGGAGCTTCCCACGCCTTCCATCTCTCCCAAGGGATACGGATCGTCCAGTCCGGCAATGATCTGTGATGTGCCGACTCTTCGTTTCAGCAGTTCGAGGGTATACGAATCATGAACCAGGCTGTCGAAAAACAAATTCGGGTGGCCCAATGAAGTTCGTGGGTTTTGAGCCCCTTTAAAGAGGTCGGGGCGCCCGTCGTACCCTTGCAGTCGGCGGCCGTAATTGGCGATTCCCAGCATGCAGCCATGGGCAAAACAGGTTCTGATGTTCGGGAATTTATTGGCAATGTCGTTGAGGGTATACAGGTGAAGTGTGTCGGCACATTGAGCCATCATCCACACCAGGTGGAAGCGCCAGTACTGATCCTTCAGGTTGACCATTTTCTCCCCGTCGTAAGGATGGATCTCAATGGCGAGCCCGTATTTGTTGGCCAGCTCATAGATCGGGAAAACCGACTCATCGGCAATGGAGGTCCATTCTTTATCTTTGTTCAGGTAATGCGTTGGCAGGCAAAGCAATTTCAGGTTTAGCTCGTTGACACACCGTTCGATCTCGGCCAGGGCATCGTCCATGTAGAGCGCCTGTACCACAAATCCGCAGGTAAATTTATCCGGATAATCATGCTGAATGGAAGCATTGAAATCGTTTTGCCAGGTAATGGCATCTTTAGCATCTTGACGATCCCAGCCATTGCAATAAATCTGGGACAAGTTGAGCATTACCCCATGGTCGATGTGGTATTTGTCCATCCAGGCGAGTTTTTCCTTGATGAAGAAACTCGGATCGGTAATCGGCCGTTTCCAGTTTCCCTGGTACATGAACTTCTTTTCCTCATCGATGGAGAACAGTTTCTTGTCCTTCATGAACTGAGGGATCTGATGCGGTTCGGGCAGAATATGCCCATGACCGTTGATGCGTTTGGAACGATGAGGAGTCATTGAAACTATTCTTCAGTAAATTTCGGGTCTGTTTCCATCACGTGGCCGCAGTTGTCGCAGGTTCTCAGCTCTTCCGAATTGTAGAACCGTTTGAACACAGCCAGGAAGTCTTTCTCGATATCTGCCAGCGGGAAACGCTCTTCGTACAGTTTGTTATTGCACTTGTCGCAGAACCACATCAGGCCGTCCTTCATGTCAGTCCCTTTACGAACCCGTTCGATCACCAGTCCGATGGATCCTTCCGTTCTTCCCGGAGAGTGTGGAACATTGCCCGGCAACAGGAACATTTCTCCTTCTTTGATCGGCACATCCACAGCTTTACCATCCACCTGAACGCGAACGTTGATATCGCCTTTCAGCTGGTAGAACAATTCTTCCGTTTCATTAAAATGGTAGTCCTTACGGGCATTCGGGCCGGCAACGACCATCACGATGAAATCCTTACCCAACGGATACATATTTTTATTGGCCACGGGTGGCTTCAATTTATCTTTATTTTCTTCAATCCATTGATTGAAATTGAACGGCATACTAAAATCCATAGCTTGAAATTTTTTCCTAAAAGTAAGGAAGTAGAACGACTAAAAAAAGAAAACCCTGATGATATACATCAGGGTTTTTTGCACTAACTAAACTTTCAGACGTTTCTATCTACAAGCTTAATCGATCACGATTTTGTTGGTATTCGCTTTATTCCCCTGGATGATGCGCAGGAAATAAATCCCTTTGCCTTGTTCGCTGATGTCGATGGCATTTTGGTAGGTTCCGGAAAAGTTTTTGATGCTTTCGTTGTACACCTCTTTCCCCTGGATGTCGAAGATCTGGATTTGTACCGGTGCCTTTTTACTCAGCTCAAAGTTCAGGTTAAATTTCCCGTCGTTCGGATTCGGACTGAAGTTGATTTTTTCCATTTCCAGTTCTTTTCTGGAGTCGGACGTAAGTACTTCGGGCATTTGCTTCTGATCGTCTCCATCGGTGCTGATCATCGTCATGATCATCACCTGCTTGCTTTTCTTGCCTGTATCGTCAACCTGAACGTCTACGGTAACTTCCTTGTGCGCTTTCGTCCCGTCTTTCCCGATAAACATCATGCGGTGCTGGTTGTGCAGGTCTTTCAGCTCATCCTCAGAAATTTCCGTTTCCACACCGTCAACGACTTTCTTGATGGTTACCTTGCCATCTTTAACTGTTTTCATGATCTGAACCGTGTGTTTTTCATCGCCATCGGTTTCAATGGTGATGTCTACATCTTCCGTATTTTCATGGATTCCTCCCATGTGTTCGTGAAGTTTCTTCATATGCTCATGAATATCATCCGCATCCATTTCAATTTCTTTCCCGTTGATGATCATTTTCAGCTTGCCGGCTTCCTCGTCCAGAATCTGAAAATCAAACTGCATCGCCTCGTCCATATCGTCCGTGCTGATGCGAATCTGCTTCATGCCGTTCTCATCTGTTTCATCAACATCAAAACTAAATTGAAAAGCCATTGAATCGGGGTGAACCATGTGGATCAGGTTCTCCAAAGCCCCCATTCCATGAATGGAAGAGATCCAGTTCAGGTGTTCGTTGCAATCGAAAGTGGAATCGATTTCGGTTTTAACGCCGTCCACAATCTTAATGATCTTAATTTTGCATTGATCATCTCCTCCCTTGTGCATGTGCGTGGTAAAGGAGAGTAACCCGATGGTGCCGACTACCACGGCGATGGGAATGAATATTGTTTTTAGTTTTTTCATAACTCGGTTTTTAATTGAACAAATTGATTAACGCAAATCTAGGCCAGGCTACGCTGCATAACTGTTAACGATCTCCTAAAGAAAGTTAAGGAAAAGTTAAAGTTTAAGTCCGGAGCCCCCGAAACGTTAAATTTGTTCCTGTTATGAAGCAAAAACGGTTTTATACACTCATTGCATTAATGACGATCTCGCTGATCGGCATCATCTGGGTACAGGTATACTGGATCCACAATGCCTTGCTGGTAAAACGAGTGCAATTCAATCAGCTGGTCAATGAAGCCCTGAACCATGCCATCACCGACATGGAAGATGAAGAATCCTTTCATTTTATCCATAAGCAGCTTAGTGATGAAACGGCCGAGGTGGTGGTAACCACCGACTCTGCAGGTCGCCAGGTGAAAACCATTAAGCAATGGACGAGTAAGGTAACAAGCGATGACGAAAAAACAGGAGAGAATAGTTACGAGTATAATATCACGAGCGATGACAACGGGAAAGGTGTGGAAATGAAGATCAGTGTAAACGGCAATACACAAACCATCGACCTGAGCAATAAACTGAAAAACATCGAAACACTACTCCATGAGGATTCGGTACTTGCCGGCAATGAAGAAAACATTGTGATTACCAATCGATTGGGGAAGATGATGATCAAGATGGTGAATGAGTTTAAAGACATTGATGAACCGGTAGAACATTTATTAAAGCATGCCGATCTGGATGCCGTGATTACCAAAAACCTCTCGGATTACGGGATTGAAGCCCCTTTTTCCTATGCGGTTTACAATAACGGGGAATTGCTTTCGGCATTTTCCGACCAAGATTTCTCGGATGAAGATGCCATCAAAGTGAGCTTGTTCAAGCATCATCTGTTCGGTGATTCGGCACAACTGGCCATCAGCTTCGGATCGAACAAGCACCGGCTTATTTTACGCTCCATGGGGTTTATGCTCGTTTCCTCCATCCTGTTCACGTTAATCATCATCATTACCTTTGCCTTTACCATCCATTACATGCTGAAACAGAAAAAAATCTCCGAGATCAAAAACGACTTCATCAACAACATGACCCACGAATTCAAGACCCCGATCTCTACCATCTCACTGGCCATCGATTCCATTACCCATCCTCAGATCATCGACAACAAGGAAAAGATCAATTATTACGCAGACATCATCCGGAAGGAAAACAAGCGCATGAATAAACAAGTAGAGAGCGTGCTGAATACGTCACTGGCCGAGAAGAACGAGCTGCAACTCGAAAAGGCTTCCTTTGAGGTGGATGACTTTCTGAACCGGATTCACAACCGCATGAAGTTGCAACTGGATGATGCCCATGTAAGTTATCAGGTGATCAACCGGTTAAGTAAAAGTACGATCACCGCCGATGAGACCCACCTCGAAAATGTGGTATGCAACCTGCTCGACAATGCCATCAAATACCGGCGGGATGAATCAAAAATTACCTGCTTAATCGAAGAACAAGACGGAACCCTCGTGTTTTCAGTAACGGACAACGGCATCGGGATGAGTAAAGAAACTCAGAAAAAGATCTTCGATAAATTTTACCGGGTACAAAGTGGCAACATCCATTCCATCAAAGGGTTTGGGATCGGGCTGAGCTATGTTAAAGCCATTGTGGCGGCTCATGGCGGTACCATTTCGGTAACCAGCAAATTAAATGAAGGCAGTACGGTAACCATTAAAATCCCGACACGGGCGTGAAAGAAAAAAAACACATATTGCTGGTTGAAGATGAGGAAAATTTCGGTACGGTGCTAAAGAACTACCTGGAATTGAATGCTTATGCCGTAACACATTGCGTAAACGGCAAACTGGCATTAAACAGCTTCCGGCAACACCCTTTCGACCTGTGCATTTTTGATGTGATGATGCCCGAAATGGACGGCTTTACCCTGGCCCGTGAAATCCGAAAATTTGATGTACAGACTCCGATCTTGTTTTTAACAGCCAAAACCCAAAAACACGACATGATCGAAGGGTACCAGATCGGTGCCGACGATTACATGACCAAACCTTTCGATACGGAAGTACTGTTGTTAAAGCTCAAAGCCATCCTGAACCGGAAAACCCAGCCGGAACCCGACCTGAAATCATTCCGCATCGGAAACTATCAGTTTGACGTCAATACGCGGGTTCTGACCTTGGATGATGAACAACAAAAACTATCGCCCAAAGAAGCCAAATTACTGGAGCTGCTGTGCCAGAACAGCAATGAAGTGGTAACCCGGGAAGTGGCTCTGAATAAAATCTGGGGAGACCATAATTATTTCACCACCCGGAGCATGGATGTTTTCATTACCAAATTACGCAAGCACCTCCGTAAGGATCCCATGATCGAAATCATAAATGTTCATGGAAATGGCTTTAGATTATTAGTAAAATAAAGCTACATTTGTTAGACTAATTACTTTCATCATGAATTTAGATCTAACCGGAAAAAATGCCATCGTATGTGGTAGTACACAGGGTATCGGTAAATCCGTTGCTCAGGAATTGGCTCAAATGGGGGCCAACATCATCCTAATTGCCAGAAACGAAGTCAAACTGCATGAGGTAAAGCAGGAACTGGATACTTCCAAAGGACAAGAACATCACTACATTCGGGCCGATTTTTCGGTGCCGTCTCATTTAAAACTGGTGGTGGAAGAATACATCAGCCTGAACGATGTAAACATCAACATTTTGGTGAACAATACCGGCGGACCGGCGGGCGGGCCGATCGAGGATGCCAAGACCGATGAATTTTTACACGCCTTTTCAAATCACCTGATCTGCAATCACATTCTGGTACAGGCTGTAAAAGACGGCATGAAGGCAAGTGGCTACGGCCGGATCATCAACATCATCTCAACTTCCGTGAAACAACCGCTGAACGGCCTGGGTGTTTCCAATACCGTACGCGGAGCCGTGGCCAACTGGAGCAAGACCATGGCCAATGAACTGGGAGCTTACGGCATTACCGTAAACAATGTACTTCCCGGAGCGACCAATACCGTTCGCCTAAAATCGATCATGGAAACCAAATCGCAAAAAACCGGAAAATCGGTAGAAGAAATCCTGATGGGTATGGAAAACGAAGTGCCGATGAAACGCATAGCCCAACCCGAGGAAGTAGCGTACGCCGTAGCTTTCCTGGCCTCCCCTTCAGCGGCCTACATCAATGGGGTAAATGTTCCCGTTGACGGCGGAAGAACCAAGAGCTTATAAAAAAACCGGGCATTGCCCGGTTTTTATTTACTTCACCGTAAACTTAAACGGTACGGTATATTTCACACTTACTTCTTTCCCGTGGTTTTTACCTGGATTTAATTGGGGTAATGATTTTACAGCATTAAAAGCAACTCGCTGTAATTCCTTTGGTATCTCGTTTTTCTTATCATCCATCACCTGAACATTAACAATCTCTCCTTTCTTGTTCACTTCAAAGTAAACATAGACCTTATAAGTAGCCTGGCCGATCATTTTAACACTTTCGGGAACTTTGGTGTTTTTACTGAAGTGTTCGTACATTTTTTCCTGAGTACACGCTTTTCTTTCCTCTTCTTTTAAGTCTGCACACTCTTTAAAATGCGGCATAACTCCCGCGATTAAAACCGGAAGTTCTACAGGTTCCGGATCAACAGGTTCTACTTCCTTCCATTTACCTGGATCAAACTCGGGTTGCTTTTTTTCAGGTTGCTTCTCAGGTTCTTTTTCCGGTTCCTTTTCGCCGATCACCAGCTTATCGGGATCAGGTAATTTAAATTCCGGTTGTTTCACTTTAGGCGGCTCAACTTTCTTTTCCTTCTCCGGGATGATGGGCGGATAATCCCAATCTTCAACAGCAATCATCGGTGGTTCCGGAAGATTCGGGATGTAATTGGGGGAGGTCCATTCGAAGGCTAAGAGGGTAAAGCCTCCGGCAACAATAAGACCGATCTGGAAGAAAATACCCCGTAATTTCTCCAGTTTTTGCTGGTTTTTCTTGTAGTAGCTCATAGCAGTAGTTTTAAGGTTAGTATGCTTATTAAACTTTAATTTGCACGGTTTTAGTATGTAGATGCCTGTTTTATCTTAATTTCACAACATGAGGATCACTTTTTTCAGCATCATCCTAATTACCCTGTTTTCCTGCGTTTCATCCGAGAGCATCAATCAGCCCGATAAGCAGGTAAAACGGTATGCTTTTGGAAAAGGTGGTGGCTTTACGGGTGATTATAACGAATTCATCCTTGGTGAGGATGGGAAGGTGTTTAAATACGACTTCAAATACAACCGGGAAGTGTATTACAAAGACCTGTCGAAAGAGGACCTAACCTACTTCATGGAAAAGATCGATAAACTCGGATTGGAAGGCATCGACATCAACCACCCCGGTAACATCTCCAATTACATCGAAGTGCGAATCGGTACCACCTCCATGAATAAGATCGTTTGGGGCGATCATCAATACTATGCTCCTAAAGAACTCACCGACCTGCACCAGGAAGTGTACAAAAAACTGGCAGAATTCGAACCTTAGATTTTTTGAACGCGTAAGATTTTTAGGTTTTTGGTTTTCTTAGACGATTCAGTCGGAAGATATTTGTCTCAGAAATTAAAACCTAAAGTCATGAAAAAATCAATTACACACCTCTTCCTTGCAGTGCTGCTCATTGTTGGCGCTTCAATAGTCGGATCAACACAAGCGCAGGCACAATGCCAGGCTTCATTCACCTTCGTGGATAATGGATCCGGGAACTTTTCATTCACCAACACCTCAACCGGTAATTTCCTGTTTTACTACTGGACCTTTGGTGACGGCAACAGTTCTTACAACACCAACGCTACACACACCTACACCAGTAATGGTGCCTATCAAATCTGTCTGAACATTTACGACAGCATCAGTCAGTGCCAGAGTACGTTTTGCGACAGTGTTTTAGTAACCGGTTTATCCTGTCAGATGAATGCCCCGAATTTTACCATGGATAGCCTGTGTAATGCCCATTTTACAGCCAATAATTTCGGAAGCACGTATTTCTGGGACTTCGGCGACGGCAATTTTTCTTCCCAACAAAACCCCGTTCATCAGTACGCTAACAACGGCTGGTATTGGTTATGCTTAACCGCTGATAGCTGCACCCGATGCGATTCCGTATACATCAGTTGCAATATAGCTCAACCCTGCAATGTTAACGCTGCATTCAATTCCATAGACAATGGTAACGGTAATTTCTCATTCACCAACCAGTCAACCGGAAGCAACCTTTCTTATTACTGGAATTTCGGCGACGGATCCTGGTCAAGTACAACGAGTCCATCCCACACCTACCAGGCTAACGGAACCTATGCTGTTCAATTGTATGCCTTTGACATGCTGGACTCCAACTGTTACGACCTGTCTGTTCAAACCATTGTAGTTTCGGGTATTTCAAACCCTGTAGCCTGCCAGGCCGGTTTCATTGTTTATCCGGACAGCATGAACCCGGGCAACGTGATTGTGGTGAACAACTCTACAGGCAACTTTTTATCGTACTACTGGACTTTCGGCGACGGAAACTCGTCTACCCTGGCCTATCCGAGCTACACCTACAGCGGATCCGGCCCTTATGAATTGTGTCTGACAGTATACGACAGCATCAACAACTGCACAAGCACTTACTGCGATTCGATCTTTTCCGGAGGAATTGTCTTAAAACCAGGTGGATTTACCATCAATGTGATTGCACCGGGAACTACCGGAATTGAAGATGAATTGAAAATCCTTTCCGGTTTTGAAGCTTATCCGAACCCTGCTCAAGATCACCTGTACATTGAGGTTGAGCTAATGGAAGCTGTTTCAACAGAGATCGTAGCTTACGACCTACTGGGCAACCAGGTAGCCATGATCAGCCAGGAGATGCTATCCCAGGGTCATCATACCATAATGTGGAACACCGGCGAAATGACCAACGGCATCTATTTACTTCACGTAAAAACCGGTCAGGCTTCGAACTTCAAAAAAGTGATCATTAACCACTAATCGACCATGAGAAAGATCTTGTTTTTTCTATCCCTGGGCTGTGCATTCCAAGTGAATGCACAGATCCCCGGCGATAACATATTCGACGATGCGTTTTTGCACGAAATCCGTTTCGAAAATGCCGATACCAACTTCTGGTTCACCACCAAAGATTACCAGATGCTGAATGTTATTATTGACGGCAACACGGTTGACAGCATCGGCATGAAACGTAAAGGGAACATCTCACAATATCCTTCCACACACAAGTATGCCATCAAAGTAAAAACCAACAAGTACGTGCTGGGGAAATACTACGACGGCATCAAGGAGTTTACCTTACACATGAACTTTCAGGATCCCACCATGCTCAGGGAAAAACTCACCTATGACATTTGTGAAGAAATGGGGCTGTTTTCACTACGGACGGCCTTCGCAAAAGTTTACATCAACAACGTGTAC
Source organism: Flavobacteriales bacterium (assembly GCA_020435335.1). Taxonomy (GTDB): domain Bacteria; phylum Bacteroidota; class Bacteroidia; order Flavobacteriales_E; family Vicingaceae. Next base: position 27,916 of record JAGQZT010000103.1, read on the forward strand.
TGGGGGTTATACACCCTGGTGGAGGGGAAGGATGAAATGTACAAGCACCAATTCGGCAACCGCAGTTCCGACGCCATAGAATCGTTGGATTTTGGCGACATGTGCTATCACGGATCAGCCATTTCGGAGTACGACGTGGACGATCCGGGAAATTTCTGGCCCCGATACGAGTTTTCGAACGGAGACCCGAATACGGCATGGCCAAACTTCATCAGCATGCTGGACAAGGCCAACAATACGCCTAACGGCCAATACATGGATACCGTTCCGAATTACCTCAACCTGAAGGACTTTTTCCGGTATCAGGCCGTGAATGTCTACCTTATGAACTTCGACTCCTACATCAGTTTAAAAGGAAACCAGATTTACGTGTTTGATTCCCTGGCCAACAAATGGCAGGTTACTCCCTGGGATTTTAATGCTTCTTTCGGCCTCTGGGAGACCAACAATTACCAGGCATCCACTTATCCGATGTTTCCCAATTCGATAACCGGTGGTTGCATCGCTTCCAAACTGAACGACTTCCCGGTTCTAAAAAACGATTACCTGGATGCCATGTGCGAGCTTTCTCAATTGGTATGCGACACGAACAACCTTTACGCTAAAATTGATCAGTGGAAAGCTCAAATCCAGCAGGCCGTATATAACGACAACCGAAAAATGGCCAGCAATGCGGATTTTGACAACGGATTGGAGTTTGGTTATTACAATTACAGTGCATTCAGCCTGACTAACGTTCCCGCTCTAAAAACGCTGATCAGAACACGATACAACCTGATTTCCCAGGCATTGATCACGGCAGGTTATACCTGTACAGTAGGAACTCCGGAACCCCTACAAAACAAGGCATTAACGCTTTACCCCAATCCGGTTCAGGAAACACTAACCCTGGAGCTCGAACTGGATGCTGCCCTCGCCATAGACATCCGGGTAACGGATCTGCTTGGAAAAACTGTGGGCACCATTGCAAACGAAGTGGCAAATCCGGGCATGAATCGCTACAGCTGGGACAGTTCAGCAGTTCCCAATGGTATTTACCTGGTAAAAATTGTTGCCGGCGAGGCAATCCAAACCCACAAAATCATAGTAAACCACTAGCCTTTATAAGCAAAAGAGGAGATCACGGCCTCTTTTGCTTTGTCTTTTTCACAAGCCACTCATTGTAGTCGATGATGTCGTTGTCATTTTTCTGCCGGGTTGACGAATCGCTCAATACCTGAAATTCCAGTGCTTCCCGTTTCAGTTCCTCCCGGGTGAATTGATCCATACCTGCTACAATGGAAATGAATTTCACCTCCCGTTCATAGAGCGGATCAGCCAGGCTGGTTTTAAATTCTTTCCGAAGGGACTGCAGCTGGTAATCGAACAGATCGATATCGCCGATTTCATAGAAGGTGAGCAGCTCAAAAATAGTCACTTTCAGGCGGAAAACCTCATCCATCTTGGGAAAGGTGTCCGACATTTTCAGCTTGGCCAGATTAGTCCGGGCATTCCTGTAATGTCCCGTATCGAAATACAATACCGCCAGGTTCAGGTAGACGAAAACCGTGTAGAACGACAGGTTTTGAATTTCCGGTTTCGTCTTGGCCTCGAGTAATACCTCTATCGCCTTAGGCTTATCCGTAACCTGGTAGTTGATTACCTGCGAATTGTAATAGTAAAACAGGTACTTGTTATATAACATGCCTTCGTATTCGTGCATGGCAGCGTACAGCTCTTCAGTAACCTGCAACGATTCATGAATCCGGTTGTTTTTAAAGAGCGCATTGACCAGGTAGGTGAGCATTTGCAGTTTCGAATCGTGATTGTCTTTCGTGAACAGCTTCCTATTGATGAAGTCGTTGTAAGTTAATTTCAGGTAATCCTCGAGGGAAGTGTAATCCCTTTGCTGAAGCAAAATCCGGCTGATGGAGTGGTAAATTTTCAATTGCAAACGGGTACTCTTCCGGATTTCCTTGTCGTTTACAAACTCATCGATCGTTTTTTGAAAGAGTTCCGTAAACTGAAAATTGGCTTTGGAGTAATTCTGGGAAATCTTGATCCGGTACATCAACGCTGCCAGCATATCATCAATTTCCTGAAGGGCATGCAACACTTTATGGTTGGCCTTTCGTTGTTCAATGTATCGGATCGGATTATAATCCAGACTTTCCTGGGATAATTTGATCAGGTCGCTGTAAATGAGGTCCAGCAAATCATAAAACTCGCCGGATACGGCTTTTTTCTCTGCATTTTTCAAGTACTGATAACTGATGTCAAATGCTTCTTTCGAGGCAAATATCCTGGAAAGCAGGAACAGGTTGACTACCTCATTGTAGGGATTCTTATCCGCATGAAGCTGCAACAAGCTCTTATTAACTTCATGGGCAAGCCTGTTCTTTAGCCGGTAAAACGCATTTTTCTCGCCGGCATTCCCATAAAGCTTCAGGAGTATTTCCTCTTCAATTACCGCTCCTTTGTTTTTACGGATATAGTCGAATAAGGCCGTATCTTTTCTTTGATCATGTGCATTGGTCCGGTTCAGAAACAAGGTAACATTTCTGTTCTCTTCTTTCGATAATGCCGCTACGATGTCGTACAACCTAATCATTTATTTGTTTTTGAACGCGTAAGATTTTATAAAAATAATTATTCTTTATAATATAGTTTCATGTAATTTTAAAATTGTAAATCCATTGCTATGAAAAAACTGCACTACATCCTCTTCATGCTGTTCCTGATGATTCTGGTAAAAGCAGGTCAATCTCAAAGTATCGGTATTGATACGGCCGCCTTTAACCTGGGGTCGTTACCGGATTCCATCATGATTAACGACAACTATAACCACACCATACGGGTTCAAAATAAGAGTGCCACTCCATTTACGGGAACGATCTGGCTGATGGCAGCCGTAGATACCGGAACAGGTATTATCGACATCGACACGGTCGGTTTTTCGAATGTGGTCAATTTCGGGCTTGGCGATACCTCGAGCATCAGCTACAATGAAATCTACAATTTTGCGAACAGCTATAAACTCGGAGGCAATATCGTGGTGGTATGGCCGGCCATAAACATCGGAAATGCAGCAGACTCCCTGTTTAAAAACGTGTGGATCTTTATGGCGAATGAGATACTCCCTGTTGCTTTCGAAAATCAAGGGCTCTTCCCTTATCCGAATCCGTTTCGCGACAAGCTCAACCTGCACGATCTGCGGGAAAAATCAATCCTAAACATGCGCCTGATGAACAGTTCCGGCCAACTCATGTGGTCCGGACCATTCTCAGAAGAGTTATACCTGGGCACATTACCTGAAGGGATTTATCTCCTTCAGCTCATAACCGAAGACCGGAAGATCTTCCATTACAAATTGCTGAAGGAATAATCCGGTCTGTTATTGTTTTACTACCCGAACCGTTTTATTAAGTCCGGCTGATTGTAATTTCACGAAATAGACTCCTTTGGATTGATCTGTCAGGTCAAGCTGGAATCTGTTTACTCCGTTCATGATGTTCTTTTTAGTCTGCTGAACAAGATTACCCAGTACATCATACACCGCAACGGCCAGGTTTTCGTTTTGAGCAGCATTAAAAGTGAAATTCAGTAACCCTTCGGTAGGGTTCGGATAGTACTCCAGTAATTCCGTAACCGCCAGTTCTTCCTGTCCGACAGGTACCGGTGTTTGCGTAAACAATACGTTGTCGATGTAGGCATTATCCCCTTCAGAGCCGATCAGAGCCAACGGATCGGCAGCTTTACTGAAGCCCATGCGACTCTCGAAAACCACTTCAAACTGGGTTCCGGCATAGGCACTCAAATCGATTCCTCTTTTCGTAAACGGATCACTGGATTCCGTAACCGGATGGTAATTGTTACTCACCTGCGTACCATTCACCGTTACACGTAAGCTACTTGCTTCCGGTACGGGTTGCCCGAATTGAAAATTGTAAACCATAGACAAAGTTTGTCGCAGGTCGAACTGCATGTACACGGCAGACATGCTGGAAGCGTCCACACAGAACTTGGCAAAGGCTGCGAACTCCATGTTTTTTCCCCAGAAATTATTTGAATCCAGATCCGGAATGATTCCCGAATTCAACGGATCGCCACCGGTTAAACGAAGGGCATAATTACCGACGGCCGATGCATTGGAAACAGATGCGCTTGATTCAATGTTGTCGGTAAGGATCATCGTGTCCAGTACAGCCGTATTGTTCTCAAAAGTAACCGTATCGGTTTCAAACAGAGGGAACGGGTGTTTGATGATTGTTCCCAGTAACGTATCGTTGGTATTCATGTTATCAAGACCGTAGGCCGTCCAGGCGTCAATGGTATGTAAGCCATTTGTGCTGAAATTTGCCGTTCCGGTAAAGGTGTAGTTTAGTGTATCTTCTGCAAACAAGGTATTTGGCAACACGATGGTTTCCGAAACGATGGTTCCGCCATTCAGCTGATAAGCCACGCCAACGTTCGTGCCTTGCGGCAGCGAATCACACCCCAGGAATTGAACCGCTACGGTTACGGATTCCGAAGCTGAAAGGTGGCATCCGGATTCCGGAGAAATCACACCCAGCATAGCCATATCCACATTCTGCTGCACTTTGTTCTCAATTTGCAGCCCGGAAATGCTGTCATTAACCAATTGCGGATCGAGGTGATAGCTCACCCACGAGCTAACCGTATGCATCCCGATGGTCGATAAATCAGCTGGAGTTGTAAACGTGTATGTTAACGTATCTCCCGCATTGAAATTGGAAGCCAGTGTAATGGTTTCCATGACCACCGGATTTGCATCGACCTTGTAATAAACATCGATGGTATCACCGGTCATGAGATCGACGAGGCAACCGTTGTTTCTGATCTTAACCGTTACATTTTCGGCGTTGGTTAACCCACAGGCCGTAGCCGGAGATTCAATACTGATCAGCATCAGATCATTGTCTTCGATGGGGAATCCGACACCTACGGCTGCCCATGCTTTGGACGTTTCAATTACTGCATTGGAGCAGGTTCCGTAAAGGTCTTCGGCAGCCTGGATGGCACCCACCCGCGCATCCCAGTACTCAGAAGACTGAGTCAGGTAAACGGTTAGGTTACGGTAAGCAATGGCCGCTGCGGAATCCATTCCGATCCCGGTTACGTTGTAAGAATCGTTATTGTCGTTAGTACCGCTTCCGCCAACCGACAACAAGTAAAACCAGTAGTTTTGAACGCTTGAGTTGGTATGAACACCTCCGTTATCGACAGCTGTAAACTCCCAGTTATTCCCCAGATAGGTATCCGGATCGCCTACGGAATTCGGATCGGACATGGAACGGAAACCGTTTCCGTTGATGTCAAAATCTTCACCAATAAACCAATCACCGTTTCCGGGATCGGCATAAAATTCAATTGCCGTACCGAAGATATCGGAGAAAGATTCGTTTAGTGCTCCCGATTCGTTTTGATAAACCAGGTTCGCTGAGTACTCCGTTACACCGTGTGTAATCTCATGTCCGCCGACATCAAGGCTGGTTAAAGCCGTATAGTTGGTACCGTCGCCATCGCCGTAAGACATCCTTACACCGTCCCAGAAAGCATTCGAGTAGTTGGCATCATAATGAACATAGCTCAATAATTTCGTACCTGCATTATCAAAGCTGTTTCTTCCGTGTTTCAACATGTAGTAATCGTAAGTCATTTCAGCCGCCCAATGTGCGTCGGTAGCCGCCTCATCCTGTTGGATATTTACATTGTTCCAGATGTTGTCAGTATCAGTAAAATCAACCGCAGCGCCATAATTAGTGCCCTGCAACATGTTGTATGTTTCGATTCCGCCACCCCGGGCAAATTCCCGGAGCCGGTACGAGTTACTGGCAACCGAATCCGTTTGAATGGATTGTACCCCGGCATATTTTGTGTTGGCAGAACCGGTTACTTCGGTGGTATGGATCTTATCGATGGCATGCAGGATTTGTCCGGTCATAGCATCCACAAAAACATCTTTCTTGGACAAGGGTGACTTGGCATAAATCTCAAACTGGTAGGCCAGTCTGTAGTTCGATCCTATGGCTGTGAAATACTTATCGAAATAAACCAACTTAGATTTCGGGAAATAGCTGGCATGAGCATCCTCCTTAATCCGCTTCAGCAGTTGTTCCTCTTCGCTCAGCTCCCACATATACGTTTTTGCCCCTACAAAATCAAGTGCGTTCTGAAGAGCCTGATCAGCAGAAATACCGGCTTGAGCCGTAGCAATACCGCCTACCGGCTTCCCGTTGGAAGATCGAACGGTTCCCAACTTTTCGTGCACCAGATACTGTGCACCATACACTTCAATACCATTGGAATATTGCTGGTAACGGTAATGTGTAAAGTCCAGCTGATCGACCGTTTTTGTAGCCAATTGCAGTTCATCCTGTGTACTTAATCCCAATTCATTTTTATAGAAACGGATTAACTGATCGGCAGTAAGCGGATTATCAGATTTATACATGATGAAATTTTCTGTTTTTTTCTCCTGAATAAAAACAGCCAGCTCGTTCTGCTGAGCCAGTAGTGATAGCGCCGGAGTAATCAACAACGCCATGGATAAATATCTTTTGATCATAGTTCGTATTTTAAACAGCTGTTAAAATTAGCTAAAAATACCCATTGAAAAAATAGTTGATAAGTATCCTGGCTGCTTTGTATCATTTGAAACTTATCTGATACTTTTATTGTTAATTTTAACGACAGAATCTCCATTTATGGCGAAGAAAAAATCTTCCAAGAAAAAAAGAATGAAAAGCGGTGCGTTTAAGCACGATCTTCTTCGCCAGATCATTTCCATCTTTGATCAGAATCCAACCCATGCTTTCAACTACAAGCAGATTGCCAAAGCCTTCGGGTTCAAGGACATTTCCAACAAGAAGCTTATTGTTGCCATATTGGACGACCTGGTAGATCAGGGTAAACTGTATGAAAGCCAACGGGGGAAATATCGCCTGAAAGGATCCGAACATTTTATAGAGGGCCGGGTAGACATGACCTCCCGGGGTGCTGCTTACATTGTACTTGACGAAGGTGATTCTGACGTTTACATTGCTCCGAAACACACCAATACGGCTCTGCACGGGGATCGGGTTAAGGTGAATATTTTTAGCAGTAAACTGTCTAAAAAACCGGAAGGCGAAGTGGTGGAAATCATCGAGCGGGCGCAAACGGAATTTGTCGGTATTCTGGAAAAATCGAAGAACTTCAGTTTCGTAGTTCCCGACAACCCCCGAATGCCTGTCGACATCTTTATATCCAATGAGAAATTGAACAATGCCAAGGACGGAGATAAAGTTGTGGCACAAATGACCGACTGGCCGCTGGAGCGCAAGAACCCTTTCGGGAAAATTATCCAGGTGCTGGGCAGGCCGGGAGAGCACGACACGGAAATGCATGCCATCCTTGCCGAATACGGCTTACCTTATGAGTTTCCGGCAAAAGTGGAGAAAGATGCTGCCAAACTGGCCATTGATGTTACTCCCGAAGAGATCAAATTACGCCGGGATTTCAGGGCGGTAACCACCTTTACGATCGATCCGGAGGATGCCAAGGACTTTGACGATGCCTTGTCGTTGAAAAAGCTGAAGAACGGTAATTGGGAGGTTGGTATTCACATTGCCGATGTTTCGCACTATGTGCAACCAGGAACCATTCTGGATCAGGAAGCCTTTAAACGGGCCACGTCGGTTTACCTGGTCGATCGTGTCGTTCCTATGTTGCCGGAAGTGCTTTCGAACCAGGCATGTTCGCTAAGGCCTCACGAAACCAAGTTGTGCTTTTCGGCTGTTTTCGAATTAACGGATAAGGCCGTTTTGGTGAATGAATGGTTCGGACGAACCGTCATTTTTTCCGACCGGAGGTTTACCTACGAAGAAGCTCAGGAACGCATCGAAAAAAAGGAAGGAGACTATGTAGAAGAGATTCTTACGCTTGATCGTTTGGCCAAGACCTTGCGTAAAGAGCGTTTCAAAAAAGGATCGATTGCTTTTGACCGGATTGAGGTTAAATTCAATCTCGATGAAAAAGGAAATCCTGTTGGCGTCTATTTTAAGGAAAGTAAAGACTCCAACAAACTGATTGAGGAGTTCATGTTGCTGGCAAACAGACGTGTGGCTGAATTCATAGGTAGTACAGAACGGCATAAGAAACCTAAAACATTTGTGTACCGCGTGCATGACGAACCCAATCCGGAAAAGCTGCTTACCCTTTCTAATTTTGTCAGAAAGTTCGGATATGACTTTAAGGTCGATCAAAGTGATGTGTCCGGCTCCCTCAACAAATTAATGGCTGACATCCAGGGCAAAACGGAGGAATACATGATTGAAGAGCTGGCCATCCGG
>JAGQZT010000104.1 GCA_020435335.1 Flavobacteriales bacterium
ACCGCCCTGGCCGGAGACGATGAATACGAAGCCAATGTAAATGCGGCAAAAGCATGCCCTGTAAAGATCATCCGCGTAGAAAAGGTCAAATAGTCGACGGCTTTTCCAGGTGAACTTGAAATAAAGTACTGCTCTGTTTCCCTTCTTTGAACTTTTATTCCAGAATCATAAAAATCAATCCTCCGGCTATTAATTTCATGAACAAATAGCTACCTTTACGCTAACTTAATAAGGTATAGGTATGCAAGGAAAAATCTTAGTCGTTGGTTCATCCGGCCAGATCGGCACCGAACTGGTAGAGGAGTTAAGAAAAGAATACGGTAGCGAAAATGTAATTGCTTCCGACATCCGGGAAGGTCAGGCTGAACAGGACGGTCCGTTTGAGATTTTAGATGCTCTGGATAAGAATCGCCTCGAAGAGATTATCAGAAAACACCATGTGGAAGATGTCTATTTATTAGCCGCCCTGCTTTCGGCTACCGCTGAAAAAAATCCGGAATTTGCCTGGGAACTGAATATGAACAGCCTCTTCAACGTGCTTAACCTGGCTAAGGAAGGGCTGATCAAAAAAGTGTTCTGGCCAAGCTCCATCGCCGTTTTTGGTCCGACTACCCCCCGGCAAAATACACCGCAGTTCACCGTTATGGAACCCTCCACGGTTTATGGCATCAGCAAACAGGCGGGCGAAAGATGGTGCGAGTATTATCATAAAAAGTTTGGGGTCGATGTGAGAAGCATCCGCTACCCCGGATTGATCGGCTACAAGTCATTACCCGGTGGCGGTACAACAGACTACGCGGTAGACATTTTTCACCAGGCTATTTTATCCAAAAATTACACCTGTTTCCTATCCGAAAACACAACCCTGCCCATGATGTATATGGAAGATGCGATCAAGGCAACCATCAACATCATGAAAGCCGATTCCGATAAAATTAAAATTCGCTCCAGTTACAACATCGCAGGTATAAGTTTTTCTCCAAAAGAAATTTCAGAAGAAATATCCAACTATTTTTCCGACTTCAAAATAAATTATGTTCCCGACTACAGGCAACAAATTGCCGACTCATGGCCACAATCGATCGACGACTCACATGCCCGAAATGACTGGGGTTGGAGAGCCGGTTACGACCTGTCCGCACTCTGCCGGACCATGCTCACCAATTTGGAACGAAACTTGCTAAATGAAGATAAAGCATAAAAGCTGGCAACCTTTTTTTTTTATTAGCGTATAAACCAGTAGATTTGTCGAGGAAATAGCAAGTTTAGGCTAAAAAGAAGAACGCAGATAGTTGAATTTTTTTATATTTATTTTCTGAATTAAGCCATGAGTAGAATGAAAAAAATACTTTACCTTTTTATCCCTGTATTCATTTGTAGCATCAGTGTTGGGCAAAGCCTGCCTACATTTGAAATTTCCGAAGGAGATACCATTAACCGGATCGATGAAAATAACCTAAAACAAGGATTCTGGAAAATTTTCGGAAGAATGAAAAGACTTCCTGACTACCAACCGGATCAGGTTGTTGAACAAGGAAATTACCAGGACAGCCGAAAACAAGGCTTATGGACCAAGTTCTACCCCAGTGGTAAAACCCAAAGCGAAATCGAATACGTAAACAGCCGTCCAAACGGTTCCTACAAAACATTCTACGAAAATGGTCAGGTTGAAGAGGAAGGAACCTGGAAAAACAACCGAAATACCGAATCATTCAAACGTTATTACGAAAACGGTCAGGTTTCACAGGAGTTTGCTTTCAACAGCACCGGAAAACGCGACGGAAAACAGGTTTACTACTATGAGAACGGTCAGGTGATGATCGAAGCTGACATCAAAGCCGGTAAAGAAGAGTTTGTGAAAGAATTCTATGAAGACGGATCCGTTAAAGCCGAAAAATCGTTCGTTGACGGCAAAATTGATCCGGCCAACACCAAAGTTTACGAACCTAAAACACCGATCAAAGACAAAGGCCCTGAAGGTGTGGTTGAAGTGGTTACCGTTAGCAAAGACGAATACGTAAACTCCGGCGACTTTAAAGGCGACGGTAAATACAAAATGTATAATGCCGACCGTCAGATATCCAAAGACGGCTACTTTGAAAAATACCGTTTAATGGAAGGAAAACAATACATCTACAACGGAAACGGTATCTTAACGCAGATCAAACAATTCAAAGACGGAAGATACATCGGAGACGCTCCGCTTCCGGCAGAATAAGAAATTCAACTAGTTAATAAAACCCAATTCTTAAATTAGGATTGGGTTTTTTTATTTTATTGAAAGAAGGATGTTACCTTTACAAAATAATCGTTGAACATGGACAATACGACATCACCACTGTACATCTACAACAGCCTTTCCGGCAAAAAGGAAGCGTTTAAACCCCTCAACCCGCCCTTCGTGGGACTGTACACCTGCGGGCCTACCGTATACAGTGATGTTCACCTGGGAAATGTACGTACCTTCCTCACCTTTGACGTGGTGTTCCGCTACCTGAGCTACCTTGGCTATAAAGTACGGTATGTTCGCAACATCACCGACGTAGGCCACCTGCTGGGTGATGCTGCCGAAGGGGAAGACCGGATAGAAAAACGGGCCAAACTGGAAAAACTCGAACCCATGGAGATCGTCCAGAAATACACCAATGGCTTCCATGATACAATTGCTGCCTTCAATTTGATTCCACCGAGCATTGAACCTACTGCTACCGGACACATTGTGGAACAAATCGAAATGGTACAGCGTATTCTTGACAACGGTTATGCATACATCGTAAACGGCTCCGTGTATTTCGACGTAAAAAAATACGCTGAGCAACATAAGTACGGTGAACTTTCCGGAAGAAAAATTGAAGAACAACTCGAACAAACCCGGGAAAACCTGGAAGGCGGAGATGAAAAGCGTTTCTTCGCCGATTTCGCCATCTGGAAAAAAGCCAGCCCGGAAACCATTATGAAATGGAATTCTCCCTGGGGTGAAGGCGTGCCCGGGTGGCACCTGGAGTGCTCCGTAATGAGTACCAAATACCTCGGAAAAGAATTCGATATTCACGGTGGCGGTATGGACTTGAAATTCCCTCACCACGAGTGTGAGATTGCACAATCGGTTGGAGCCGATGGCGTAAACCCTGTTAAATACTGGATGCACGGCAACATGCTCACCGTAAACGGCACCAAGATGAGTAAGTCGCTGGATAATTCTTTTCTTCCTCATGAACTGATTTCAGGTAGTCACCCGCTTTTAGACAAAGGTTATTCAGCCATGACAACCCGTTTTTTCTTTCTGCAGGCCAACTACCGGAGCACCGTTGATTTTTCAAACGAGGCATTACTCGCCGCCGAGAAAGGATATAAACGGCTGATGGCTGCCATAAAGACATTGGACAACATCCGGGCATCGGATTCGTCAAGCGTTGATGTCAATAAACTGATCGGTGATTGCCGGAACAGTATGAACGACGACTTCAATACACCGGTTACTATTGCTCATCTGTTTGATGGCGTAAAAATGATCAACAGTGTTGCCGATGGCAAAAACACCCTGAACCAGCCTGATCTCGATCGGCTGAGAACTCATTATCAGGACTTTGTTTTTGATATTCTCGGATTAAAAGATGAAGATGATGCCGGTGAATCAAATGTAACATTACTGGATGACGTGATGCACATCGTGCTGGATCTCAGAAATCAGTCCAAACAAAATAAAGACTGGGCAACAGCCGATTTCATTCGCGATGAATTGAAAAAGCTGCACATCTCCATTAAAGACAGTAAAGAATCTTCAACCTGGGAATATGAAGACTAAACTAATTTATTTCACTATACTCCTGCTACTTTTTGCTTGTGAGAATGATCACGAGAAAAAGAAGAAGACCAAAACGGAACCCAACGTGGTTCATACTCCGGAAATTGAACGTCCTGAATTCAATAAAGACTCTGCATACACTTACATTCAACAACAAGTGGATTTCGGCCCGCGCTTCCCCAACAATGAGGCTCACGGCAAATGCGCTTCTTTTCTTCAGAAGAAACTCGCTTCATTTGGCTGGATCGCAAACATCCAGGAAGGAAAATCCAGAACTTTTAACAACAAGACCATTACCATCAAGAACATTATCGGCGAGTATAAACCCGAAAAAACCAAGCGGGTGCTGCTCTTTGCCCATTGGGACAGCAGGCCTTTTGCCGACCAGGACAACAAAGACATGACCCAACCTATTTTAGGCGCTAACGATGGAGCAAGCGGCGTAGGCATCTTACTGGAAGTAGCCCGTCAAATCAGCATCCACAAACCCGAAATCGGTGTTGATATCATCTTTTTCGATGCGGAAGACTACGGACAACCCTCTTCCGGCATGGTCATCGAAAACAACTCTGAAACCTGGTGTCTGGGTTCACAATATTGGGCAAGAAATCGGCATAAACCGGACTATAAAGCCGATTATGGCATTTTATTGGACATGGTTGGATCTGCCAACGCCTACTTTACACATGAAAGCATTTCAAGGAATTATGCGCCTCAAATTCTCCAAAAAGTATGGTCGAACGCCAAACAATTGGGTTACGGCAACTATTTCGTTTCCAAAGAAACTTATTTTGTTGGCGTGGATGACCATAAGTTCGTAAATGAAATCGCCGGAATTCCAAGCATCGACATCATTCACCACGACCGATTTACCGGAAATTTCCATCCAAGTTGGCACACACACAACGATAATATGGATGTTATTGACAAGTCTACAATAGGCGCCGTAGGGGAAACTTTGCTATTTACCTTATATTCAGAACAATAAGTTTTTTATTCATAGTTGTGAATTTTAATATATTATAATATATTTGTGCCTTAATTAGGACTAACTCTAGAAAACATGAAAAAATTATTAGCATTATTAATGGTAGCCGGTATCTTTAGTTTGGTTGCTTGCGGACCATCTGAAGAAGAAAAAGCCAAAGCTGCTGAAGAAGCTGCTGCTATGGTAGAAGAGATGATGGGCGAAATGGATGAAAGCATGGAAGCCGAAGCTGCTGAAGAGGCTACAGAAATGGCTGAGCACGTTTGCAACGAAAAATGTACTCCTGAAGAGTGCCACAAAAAATGTGGAGAAAAAGGACACACATGTACTGAAGCATGTCATGCTCACGCTGAAGGTGAAGCTACTGAAGAAGCTACTGAGGAAGCTCACGAAGAATAAACTTGTAAATAATCAATAACCTATAAATTAATCAAAATGAAAAAATTATTATCATTATTAATGGTAGCAGGTATCTTTTCTTTAGTTGCTTGCGGACCATCTGAGGAAGAAAAAGCTAAAGCTGCTGAAGAAGCTGCTGCTGCAATGGAAGAAATGTTCGAAGGAATGGAAGAAGCTATGGATGAAGCTGTTGAAGAAGCTGCTACTGAAGAAGCTGCTACTGAAGAAGCTACTGAAGAAGCTACTGAGGAAGCTACTGAAGAAGCTACTGAAGAAGCTGCTGAGTAATCCATACTCTCATCAGATTAAAAAAAGGTTCAACTCAGTTGAGCCTTTTTTTATTGCCCTACAATACCTCTGCCACCACAAAGGTGCTCCCCCCGACAAAGATCAGATCATCTTCCGAGGACTCCTCTCTGGCCGCTTCAAACGCCGCTTTAACACTGGGATAAACCCTGCCCGACAGCTGAAACCCAGCAGCCTGTTTTTGAAGCTCTCCGGCATCAAGTGCTCTCGGTAAATCGGCCTTACAGAAATAGTAATCCGCATTTAAAGGTAACAAGGCCAATACCTGATCAATGGCTTTATCATTAACAGCCCCAAAAACCATTCTTAACCGCTGATAGTCCTCTTGATTGAGTTGATCCACAATCATCCGGATACCGGATTCATTATGCCCTGTATCACAAATAATCTTAGGTCTGGTTCCTATTTGCTGCCACCGGCCCATTAAGCCGGTATTGGCCACAACACGAGTAAGCCCGATCCGGATGGCCTCGTCAGGAATCTTCCAGCCCAGAGTCTTCATTTGGTTTAACGTAGCAACAACCGTTTTGATGTTGGATCGCTGATAAAACCCTTTTAAATCCGTTTCATATCCTGTTTCCAGCCGGGATGCAAATTGAATGGAACACCCCTTGGCCTGCGCTTTCGAAGTAAATACCGCCTTTGTTTCGGCTTGCTCCTCCCCGATGATGACCGGAACGCCCGGTTTGATGATCCCTGCCTTCTCACCCGCAATCTTCTCCAACGTATCACCCAGAAACTGCGTATGATCGTATCCGATGTTGGTAATGACACTCACCTCCGGAACAACCACATTGGTCGAATCCAATCTTCCACCCATACCGGTCTCTATGACTGCAATGTCGACCTTTTCCCGGGTAAAATAATGAAATGCCAAACCTACTGTCCATTCGAAAAAAGACAACTGGATCGCCTCAAATTCATGCCTGAACTGCTCCACGAACCGAATCACTTCGTCTTCCGGAATCATTTCTCCATTGATCTTGATTCGTTCTCTGAAGTCCTTTAAATGAGGAGAGGTATAAAGGCCAACCCGATAACCTGCCTGCTGTAAAACTGATGCCAGCATGTGCGACGTAGATCCTTTCCCGTTCGTGCCGGCCACATGAATCGATCTGAATCCGGTTTCCGGGTGTTCCAGGATCTCACAAAGTTGTAGTGTATTGGTTAAATCGGTCTTATAGGCTGCCTGTCCGACCCGCTGATACATCGGGAGTTGCTTAAACAGATATTCAAGCGTTTGCGAGTAATCCATTAATTCAAGATAAATACGAAAGTCATGGTTCCTTTTTGGATCACAGGAGCATCGGGGTCTCTTTTGAATTTGGCTTCTAAAGCGGCTTCTTTGGCTTTTTGATACAGAACCGGGTTCGTTGTGGTCGATCCTCTCGCTCCGGGTTTGGCATCCACAACCTTCCCATCTCGGTCAACCCAAATCTCAACCACCACTTTACCGTCTTCTTGCGTCGGATTATCGGGTTTTTTAAAGCTCACTTTCCCTCGGCCATTTCCAAGGCTGTATCCGATCCCGTCGCTCGGACCGGTATTGTTTCCGGTTGTATTCCCATCCCCGTTGCTGTTAGAATTATTCCCCTCATTCGAATTGCTGTTGTTGTTCTGGTTGCTATTCGCATTGTTCAACGCATTCAGAGCTTCATTCAACTCATTGCTAACCGTTTGTTGTGTTTCCTGTGTGTTGTTCTCATTGGCCGACGCATTCATTTCTACCGTTTCGGTGTGTGTTTGGGTCTGCACGTTTTCCTGGCTGGCATTGGTTTCCGAAACCTGTGATTCATTCGAACTGCTGCCGGATGCATCTTCGGTGTTTTCGGAATCTTCCGAAGGGCTTCCCCCTCCGCTTTGACCGAAGTCGATCAACATCGCGCTTTCATTCGGTGGCGGCGGATCCTGATAATGCAGGTTCACGAAAAACAACAACAGCAGGATCATGATCAGGAACAACAAGGCTCCGATCAGTGCTTTTCTGCTATCTTTATTTTGTACGAGTTCCATTTGTTTGAATAGATGCAACAACGCGGATAATTCCACAATTTATTTGGAAGAAGTAGCCAGTACCAGTTTTAATTTATTCCGGTTGGCGATATCCATAATGATCACCACACTTTCGATCGGCACCGATTTTTCAGCACGCAAGATGATGCCCGGATCTTCTTCTCCTTCTACTTCAGCCAACAGGCGGCCTTCAATGTCTTCTTTAGTAACTTCATCCTTGTTGACATAGTATTTCAGGTCTTCCGTAATGCTCACATTAACCGTTTGCTTTTGGGGTTTGATCTTCGGATCGGCTTTGGGAAGCACCACCTCCAACGCATTCGGGCTGATCAGGGTTGAGGCGATGATAAAAAACACCAGCAACAGGAAAACGATGTCGGTCATGCTCGACATGTTGAAATTACTGCTTACCTTATTTTTAGATCGAATAGCCATTATACTGCCGGTTCATGTAAGATGTCAAGGAATTCCGTAGTCCGGGCTTCCATCACGAAAACGATTTTCTCAACTTTGGCCACCAGCGTATTGTATCCGATGTAGGCAATAATTCCGACTATCAATCCGGCAACGGTAGTCATCATGGCCGTAAAAATACCTTCCGACAAGGTGTCCAGATCAACCCCTCCGCCACCGGTTGCCATTTCATGAAACACGAGGATCATCCCGATTACGGTTCCCAGGAATCCGATCATAGGAGCCGCTCCCGAAATGGTCGCTAAGGTCGACAGGTTCTTCTCCAATTTGTTCAACTCGAGTTTTCCGGTTGTTTCCACTGCCGTTCCAATATCCTGTAAAGGCTTTCCGATCCGTGAGATTCCTTTCTCCATCATACGGGCTACAGGTGAATTATTGGATTTACAGACCATTTTAGCTGCATCGATCTTTCCATCCAGAATATGATCTTTGATCTGATTCATCAGGTTCGTATCTTCCTTCCCTGCTTTTTTGATCGCCAGATACCGTTCAATGATAATATAAACGGCAATGATGGAAAGCGCCAGCAAGGTGAACATGATCACAGCTCCACCTATTCCTCCCGAACTCACCAACTCCCATAAACTGATTGTTTTTTCTGTCGGGACAACTTCTTCGGCTACCTTGGTTGCGGCTGAGCCGTCAATCGTCATTTGCAATAAAAAATTCTTCAACATGTTCTTAAATATTTCAATATCAAGCTAAAATACAACTATGGGGAAGCCAATCTAAAATGCCCCGATCTAAATTGTAAACAGCAAAATGTTAGCTTTTATTGTAGTGGAGGTATCTGAAGGAAGTGCTATTGCTTCTTTCTGACGTTGAAACGCCTGGCGATAAAAAACTTGACGTTACTGGTGCTGGGTTTGATTTCCAGGTTCTCGTAGGTAAGTGTTCCCGTGGTCGTGTAGGTAGTCAACCCCAGGATGAAATACTTGTTTTCATATCCAAATGCCGTGCGACCGATAAAACGCGCAGCCCCTTTCCTTTCCACCACCCGGCCTTTCAATTTATCATACACGACGAGGTCGCTGGAACCCAGGCCGGGAACCAGGCTAATATTGAAAAAGAATCTTTTAAAGATCACGAATGTATGGGTATATCCGAAAGTGATGCCGTAACTCCGCGACGAATAGGAATTGATGTCGAACGTATCCTGCACTTCCGTGGGGAAGTACCCCGGCACGAAAGCATGTTTGGCACCATCTTCAAATCCGGCGTAATCGATGTTATAGAACCCTCCCAGCAAAAAGCTACCGGCGCTTTTCTTTTGCACGGCATTTCTGACATAAGCTGCCTTGTACGAAAATTTGTCGTGGTTAAAGACGTAGTAGCCGCCTATCCCCATCGAAAAGGTTTGCATCGAATCCCTCTTCGGGAAAAAAGTTTCATTCCATTCGGTAAGCTGAGCCGGATTCTTCACATAGAAACCCCTATATTGTTGGGCAAAAGCATCGATCACAAATTTCTTGCTGTACACGTTCAACTGACCATCGAAGCGGGTAGTTTTTACATAAATATCTTCCTCTCCGGATTTTGCCGGGAGTCCGAATGCTACAGCCAATCCCAACCATTTGTAGTTGAATCCAAAACCCAGACTGGAAATGTTGGCCGGGCTAAGCAACAGGTACTGGCTGCTGGACGTGTTGACCAGTTCCAGGTTATTCTGCTTAACGACGGACATCACTTTGATCAGCAATTGATCCGAATAATCGATGTAGCGTTCCGTTTCCGTGGTGGTATCTACGGCACTGGCATCTATTTCTACCTGGGAATAAGCACCAACTGACAGGGCAAACAATACAAGAAGACTTAAATAGCGCATTACCTGAACAGAACCATTTTACCAAAACCTTTCTTAAAGTACCCGTCGGCGGACGTGTCTCTATGATCGATTTCCTGTGAATTAATTTGTGTGATCACATGATACAAATAAACCCCGTTTGCCAGCCTGTCACCAAACGTATCGGTACCATCCCAGGCAAACTCGGTAACATTTCTCCCGATATGGATAGGCCCCAGTTCGTCTTTATGGATTTCCCTGACTACCTTCCCGGTAATGGTCATGATCTGAATTTTAAAAATATCCGGGATTTCGCTTCCTGTAAGGGTAAAGATAAACCGGGTGGATGTAGTAAACGGATTGGGGTAATTCAAGACATTGGTAATGGTAGAAGCATTGATCACTTCATAATTGATGATGTAATCCAGATCACCGGAATTGTTATTGGCCTTATCGCTGGCCTGCACCCTTAACTTATACATGCCATCTACCGGAAAATCCCCTTGCAGGATGATCTTGGAATTGTTTTTGGGCAATGAAGCCGGAATAAACTGCATGCGCTGTTGCCCGTTTTCAGTAAAATAAATGCGTTTCTCCGTGCCGGCAGGGTTGGTGATGTAAATGGCATAATCGGCCGTATCGTCGAGCAACAGAAATTTATTCTCATCCGTCAATTCGATCACAATTTCCGCTTCGGGCGAAACGATATCTCCATCCAGAATGTGAATTCCATCAAAGGTTACATCGAGCAGCGGGTTAATGTCGTCGTGAACAGCGTAAAACGGAATCTGGGCAACATTGTTGAAGTGGTATTTTTCCAGTTGGTCATTGTTAGGATTGACATCTACCAGTAAAGTATTCAAGCCCGGGAATGAAGATGTCGAAAACGTAATCTTCGCAATGAGCACACTATCCGAGAGCAATGGTTTTTGCCGGGCGTATGGCAGGTAATTGGTCTGGTTGTTCTTATCTAAAACGGCAAAGGAAATCAGCAGGCTATCCATATCAAACTTACTGATATTCTTTACGGCTATTTCCAGGGTAATATCTTCCCCTTCCTGAACCGTATCGTTCGACAGGACAAAATGAATTTTGGGATCGAGTGCTGCTTCCGGCACATCGCTGAAGATTACCTGCCAGCGATCAAGTTGAGGTGCTGTTAGCAGGGAATCATCGGTAAGATGGGCATTTAATCTCAAATAGGGATATTGTGCAGCATTAATCGTATTGGCAATGCGGATATCACCTGAATCAGTCGGAAGGTCGGCAATCAAGAGCGTTTGATTTCCGCTGGCATCTACGCCAATCACATTGAGTACCGAGCTATCTCTGGAAGAAGGAGTTTCGAGAGCAGACATTCGCCAGGACAACGAATCCCAACTTACCGCAGGCCCGAGCAACTGCGAAAAAACATTGCCGTAATTGGCGCTGGTAATGAGTGTATTTTTCAACTCCAGGTCTTTTTGATCGATGGAATCGCCGACTACTTCAATGGTTGATCCTACATTGCCTTTCTGATGATACAAGATGAATGGGTAGAGATCAGGTATAGTTGACAACTGTGTGGCTCCGATGTTGGAGAACTCTGTGCGCAAACCGGTCGTAAAAGGAGCGCTGAACGAGCTCAGGCTCACAATGTACCAGGACCACATCAGAACGTGGTTTCCTGAAGGGATGGAGTCTTTAATGAAAGTTTCCAGTGCTGCCATTTGACTGGCCGTATGTCGAAATATAAAGAAATGTTCCTGAGCACTACCAATAAATGCCGCTGAAGAATTTGCATGACCATAAAAAGGACGCTCAACGGCCGACCAGGGTTCGAGGGTCACGGAATCGAGTACGGCAATGTGTACGGCAGTATTGACCCCATAACCATTCTTCCCCATCCTGTCTCCATCGATATAGTAGGCAATTTTATTCAACTCACTCCAGTCTGCCTTGCCATAAGTATAAACTTCCAGTTCTTTCAGGTCGTTTACAAAATCAAATTTTCGGGTGGGTCTGTTGTGTTTAACGAATTGATAATCATCATTTTCAAACTGGAAAAAATGATCCTGCTGCCAGCCTCCTCTGTTTCGGATGTATTGAAAAGAACGATACCTCCAGCTGTAACCTGAAGCATCTACCGAATCTTTTCCAACCCGCCAGAAATAGACCGTACTATCAGGCATGTTTTGCAATAGAGCCGGAGTCCAGGAAACAATGCCTCCGGCACTGTTTACGACTGTGTTTTGGGTGATCGGACTGTTAAAATAATCCGTTGTATCCAGCTCAAAAAGGTAGTTCTTGGCCGGTTCGAACGGGAAGGCTGTTGAGGCACTCAACGTAACCCCCTGGTCACCGACAATCATAAACTCATAAGGATAAATAGGTACGATCTCCCCGGAAAGTATATTGAGTGATTTTGTGACCGTGTTATTATTTTCAAAGCTTTCATCAACTGCGTTGATGGCATCAATGGTAACTGTAAAATTGTTCATGCCCAGTCCGCGGACAACATCTACGGGCAACCGGAACGAATAGGTTTCCTGGTAGCGGGTTGCTGAAAAACTTTTTGTATAAATGGTATCTACAAAATTCTGATCGGGAAAATCCCGGACCAGTTCCAATATGATCGTATCACCCACTGCTTTGCCCAGGTTGGTAACCAGCACATCGACATCGAATGAATCCAGGTCGGAAGTAACTACTGCCGGTGAAAAGGTAACGGTACTGGCATTGATCATAAAATCAGGCCGGTCAAACGTATTCAGCTTTAATGAGGGGTCACCGTGTAAGGTAATGTTCAACGCCGTAGAGTTTCTAAACTCTTCAACCCCTAATGACGTATTTTGAGTGCTTTTGATCGCTTTTACGATATGTTTTCCAATGCTGCCATGATAATCTTTGTAGGAAACCTGTTTATAGAATTCGGTTGCATAAGCACCCAGTGTAGCTGAATATCCAAGATCGACAGGCGAAAGGTAGGCGATTACTCCCTGGTTGGGAATCATAACATACTCCTCACTGGTACTGTTTGCCGAAGCAATATGAATATCTCCTGCGTAACATCCCAACCCGAGTAAGAACGGATACCTGCCGTTTTGATTCGGCCAATTGGAAGGATTGTCAATATTCTGGTCGAAACCACCGGTAGCTGAAGCATGGCCGAAAAAGGTCATCAAAGCGACACCTTGTCCGATGAAGTTTTTAATGGAGTCCGAAATAGTGGTTTGGATCGGAGCGGTGGAATTTTTAAAATAGGAGTTTACGTTTCCTCCGAACAAGGTGTCTTCAATGATGGTTTTATACCCGTTCAGGTAATTGGCGAAAGATTGTTGCTCTCCGGAGGTAGATCCGCCACCGAAATGCAAAATCCTTTTCATCCAGTTATCACTGATCGTTCCGGTAATCGGATTCGGATTTTCGTGGTCAATAACTTTATCCAGATATTGTGAGACCTCTAACCCGTTATTGGCTGCTAATCGGCCGGTAGGAACCAGGGGTTCGTAGAACGTACCATTCAATCCGGCCGTGAGTCTGTTATCCGAACATGGAATTCCATAAGATGGGATCAGGTTATTATGAAAGTTAGCAGAATCTTTGCGTGACTCACTCATCTCAACAGATTTACCCAGCAAAAACAAATAGTTAGGCATGGAAGGCCAGTTGTCGGTGATGTAATCCATGAATCCACGGATTGCATACGGGTGTTTTTCGACACCGTAGGCAAACTGATCGTACAATTCGTTGATGTTGAACAGAACCGGATTTTGAGGGTTATTTCCCGGCCCTGACATACGGTGGGTAGCATAATCGTTGGCTTCGGCCATCAGTGAAGGGTGAGTAATGATCACAAATGCCGTATCGATGGCCATCGAGATATAATCGGTAAAGGTGCCAGTTCCCTCAACAGGGGTTAGCCCTCCAACTGCCAATACCTGGGCATCCGAGCTCAAATAACATCGTTTTTCGGAAACAGCACCATTGGGAACAAGGCACTTATAACTGGATCCGGCGACAGTAACGGCTATTCTTTTGTTGTTGGAAAGGTCGTAAAAGATCGGTGTTCCTGCACCGTTGAAGTTACTGAATACCATGTAGGATTTGGCTTCGGTCGGGTGATTGTCAATGTCAAACTGATCAAACGTTGAAAGCCCTTCCAGATCAAGTGTATGCGGATATGTGATGGTTATGTAGGAAATTGCCTGACGGGCCGCACCGGACCCCAGGTCATTTACACTTTCAAAATTAACCGATGTGTTTGCTGCGCCGAGATCATTGATGGGAATATCCATCCGGACATCAATTTTCTGATAGCCTTCAAAAATGGTGTCAAGCTGGTTCGGCCCGAGCGTTACCCTCAGGTGTTGGTCGCCGGAAGAAATACCGCTGTAATCCGACTGACCTAACACAACGGCATTCAAGGTAGCACCGGAAGCCAAAGTATATGCATTGGGAGTAGGGATGGATTTCGTTTTATTCGCTCCCAGCAAGTAATAATTATCAAACCACCCTTCCGTTTCATGGAAGTCGAATAAGGTAACGGCAGTACCTCCGATATTTTGGGTTTTTCCGTCGTAATACCTGTAAGCACCTCCGGTTAACTGGCCTATGGTATAATACTGAACCACTTCCTTGGTAAAGTAGCTTACCGGAGTGAAGCTGGAATAGCTGGTGTCTGTTTCCAGTACAAAGCGGTTGTTGCTGGTCGAGTTATTCCAGGTCAGGTAATAATAAATGGTATCATTAAAAAGGCTGTAATACGGATTGGGATGCTTGGCGGCATTGCCATAAAGCGGCTCGTCAAACCACCCGTCGTTGTGCTGCCCGTAAAATTCAATGAAATCCGAACCGTTGAAAACACCGTCATTCTCTCCGTTAACATACAACGGGATTTCCTGTCCGCGAGCAAAAATCTGCATGTTTCTCGGGTCTATCGAACCCACAGGAATGCCTGACGCTGCCAGTGTTGCCGAGTCCAAACGATAGATTCCGGTTTCAGCAACTTTAAACTTGTAATACTGCTGAGAGTAATTGATCCATTCGTTCCCGTAAGGTTGAGCATATGCAAACATCAAATCGGCTGAAAACAAGAACAGCAAGAAATACTTGCAAAAGCGTTTTATTTGTTTGTTATACGGGCTCACGTTTATTCGATAATTTTTGTGTTATCTGTAGATTAAACACCTATAAACCAATACGTAATTAAACGTATAAAGGTATGCATTTTACCTCAATAATTCAGGATTGAAAAAGGAGATTAAGGTTAATTGAATCGTTCCTGGGTATGAACTTGTTTTTTAATGTCAAACCTTAGTGAAAAAATATTGGAATACAACGCGTCCGATTGATCCCCAATGTCCGAGAAGGCATAATCAAGCGCTATCCCTTTAAATTGAATGCCTACACCGAAGTTCGGCTGGTAGGTATACTTATCGTTTTTCAGGATGTCCGTTACTTTTTGAATGTTTCCTACACCGGCTCTAAGAAAGATCATCTTGTTGAAGCCCAGTTCCAGTCCCATGTGCGGATCGATACTTACCGGATCACCACTGATCAGGACGTTTCTTTTTCCATCTGTGGAGAAATCAAAATCCAGTTCGCCGAGCAGGTTGAACTTGTTGCTGATCTTCACTTCCCGTCCTATTCCGAGAATGGCCTTCGGCAAGGTCACTTCGATGGAATTTTCCGGGATTTCGTTGCCGGTAGCTGTAAACACATCGATGGTCTCCTGGGAGAGCGAAAAACTCCAGGCGTTGAACGTGGATGTCACATCACGCACCATCAGCCCCATTTTCCAGCCTTTATGAAAATACTGTGCTCCCGCATCCAATCCGAACCCCCAGGCACTTGCAAAATCACCCACATCACGATATATGATTTTCACATTGGCACCATAGCTCAGTCCTTTTAATTTGGCTTTTCTGGCATAGGAAAACATGAAAGCATAATCCGCTACGGAAAACGAACTGATCCGGTCGTAATCCACATTCCCGTCGGCATCGATCAACTGTGTGGTATTCGGAATGTCATCCACACCAAAACGGATGATGGAGAATCCGAAAGCACTGGCGCTATCGATATTAGCCGCAAACCCTCCGTAATCGTATTTAGCGATCCCTGCAAAGTATTCGGCATGCATCAGGCCGATCTGAAAATCAGTCGAAACCTGCGTCAGTCCGGCAGGATTCCAGTATCCGGAAGTAACATCGTTTACCGTGGTCACATACGAATTGGACATCCCGAGAGCCCGTGCTCCCACACCTATCGCCAAGAACTCGTTACTGTACTTTCTTGCGCTTTGAGCAGAGAGCACAGCAGATGTAAGGAGTGTTATGGCCAGTAAAAGACTTCTCATGGTAAGGAGGAAGGAAAATTAACTAATTTCTGATAAATAGATTCAAATATATTGCTTTAACGTTATCCTTCAACTCCAATCGGAAGCATTTATTGTTTTTTAGAAATAAAAAAATAGCATGTTTTTACCACGTCGCATAATTAATTACCTTTGTTTTAACCTGGCATGAAAAAGCACATTCCAAATCTCATCACTACAACCAGCCTTATTTTGGCGAGCTGGTCCATCCCCCTGATTTTCGAGGGCAAAATGGATTTGGCTTGTTATTTACTAATCGGGAGTTGTTTTTGCGATTTCTTTGATGGCTTTTCTGCCCGATTGCTCAAAGTATCCAATCCGCTCGGAGAGCAGCTGGATTCTTTGGTTGATATGGTTGCCTTTGGTGTGGCGCCCGGTATATTGACCTATAAATACATTCAACTCCTTCAGGAAACGTATCCAACGGCTTTATTTTCGGATATTTCCTGGTTGTCGTATATAGCCTTCCTGATTCCGATTATGTCGGCCTTCCGTTTGGCCAAATTCAACATTGACACCCGGCAAACCACCAGTTTCTACGGATTGGCGACACCTGCCAATGCTTCGTTCTACATTTACATTGTTTTGATTTATCTGTATCCGGATCTCCCCATGCTGCTTCCTGCCAATGAAGCAATCTTCAACCTGATTTCCAGCCCGGCATTCATAACAGGATTAACCATTTTCTTGTCGTTCATGATGGTTGCAAACGTCCCGATGTTCTCCCTGAAATTCAAGAACCTGAAGTGGAAAGGCAATGAAATCCGATTCACTTTTATCGGATTGTGGGCTATACTGATGTTTTTGATCAACATCGCGGCCATTCCTTTGATCGGTGCCATGTACATTGTCTGGTCCATCATAACCATGAAAAAAAATTCCGTTGCCTGATGCTTACGGTAAACTCCGACGAACATTTCATGAAGGAAGCTTTTAAGGAAGCTCAAAAAGCATTTGACGAAGACGAAGTCCCTGTTGGAGCCGTGATCGTGTGCAACAACCGGATTATTGCCCGGGCCCACAACATGACCGAGAGGCTGAACGATGTAACGGCACATGCCGAAATGCTCGCATTTACTTCGGCAACTGATTATTTGGGCGGCAAATACCTCAATGAATGCAGCTTATATGTAACACTCGAACCTTGTGTGATGTGTGCGGGAGCCAGCTACTGGACACAATTAAAAAAAGTTGTTTACGGTGCCTCTGATGATAAGAGGGGGTTTTCGAGACTGACCGAACCGGTATTGCATCCCAAAACCGAAATTGTACATGGAATCATGGCTGATGAAAGCGCTGCATTAATCCGTCAGTTTTTTGAGAAAAAGCGCGACTAATATGCGTAACTTTGTCGGCAGATATTCATTTAAAATTTACAACATATGTATCCACCAGAATTAGTTGCCCCGATGAAAGAAGAGTTGACATCGGTAGGATTTAAAGACCTGATAACTCCTGATCAAGTTGATGAAGCCATCACCGCTCAGGGGACTACTTTTGTCGTGATCAATTCAGTTTGTGGCTGTGCTGCTGCCAATGCAAGGCCGGCTGCTAAGATTGCCATTACCAATGATAAAAAACCTGATCGCATCGCGACCGTTTTTGCGGGCGTTGACGGAGAAGCCGTTGCGCAGGCCAGAAAATACACCCTGCCTTACCCGCCATCTTCTCCGAGCATGGCTCTTTTTAAGGATGGGAAACTGGTTCATTTTATCGAAAGGCATCACATTGAAGGCAGACCGGCCGAAATGATCGCCGAAAACCTGACTGAAGCATTCAACGAATATTGCTAATCAAAAAAGCCCGGTAGCCCGGGCTTTTTTATTGCACTTCACCTTTTGGATAAAGCCTTCTCGTGTTTCTTCAACATCCGTTTGGCAAAATCTTCGGTAAATTGAAACATGGTTCTTTTGTAATCTTCCAGCACGCTCGAAGCCGGAAAATTAGCTTCCATGTATGCCAAATCTCCTTTTGAACCGGCTTTCACTGCAGCTGCCTTGCCTTCTCCCAGCAAGACTCCCATTCCCATGTTAAGCTTGATCTTATTCGCCTTCCCTCCGGAGACTTCATAAACGAACAGGTGGGCGTCGATCTCCATCCGATGAGTGGCTTCATTGGTTTGCCCGTCTAAAAACCGGCTGTATTGCCCCTTTACATCAATGATCACATACAAACCGTCTTCCAACTTATCGAGATCTATCCGGTGCTGCTTCGGGTTGTCTGATACGGGCAATGTAGTAGCATCACCTTCTACAAAGGCACTTCCTACCTGCATCCCGTCATTTAACAATTGAACCACTTTCTGCCTGATCCCATCACTTACAAAATCATCCGGAATAGCTGTCCTTATTGCAGTTTTTGCCTTCGGATCGGTTGCCTTCAATCGTTTCTCATCATCCTCATCAACGATTTCTCCCAAACTAAAGATTACCTGAACCGGTTTGTTTTTTTCAACTTGCTCTTTGAGCGTTTCTTTCTCTTTTCCTCCTGCGTAAGCTGTTAGTGTAAGGGCAAATAACAGCAGCAGGCTTGCATTAATTTTTTTCATCTACGTAAAATTTAATTTCTTTTATTCTTTGATCCATTTGATACAGCTACTGCTTTCGGATGTGACAACCCGAACAAGATATATGCCGGCCGGCAGATCGGCTATTGCCAAACGTTTTGACCCGGTAATAACATGTTTTATCAATTCCCCTGAAACAGCATAGAAATCAACCTGTTTTAAGGTATAATCCTGGCTATTAAGTGTAATGTAATCTTTTGCCGGATTTGGATATACAAGCTGGTTATCCCACCCTGCTTTTGACTCTTCTATTCCTACTGCGGTATTGTTGTACCGGGTTACGAATACATCGCCATCATATCCGCCGGCCAGCAGAACTTTTCCATCAGGTTGTAACGACAGGGCGAATGCGATTTCATCCGCTGCGGGATATGACCCCGTAACAATCCCGTTATTTCCGGGGCCGAAGGATGTATCCAGAGAACCATCAGCCTGATACCGAACCAGGGCCAGATCGTTGGTTGTATTGAACGACGCGCCACAAGCCAGTATTTTCCCATCCGGTTGCAACTCGATCTGAGTCAGGTAATCATCTACATTATTCCCCAGTTCCGTGATCACGATTCCCGAGGATCCGAATGTATTGTCCAGAGCACCATTCACCTCCAGTCGTATCAAGACAAAATCCACATCATTCCCGTTTGGCGCCACTCCTCCAACCAGAATGTGATTGTTGGGTTGAATAACTACCGAATAAGCTTCATTGTTGCCAGATGCAACTGCCTGTACGGCAATGCCGTTGTTTGCAAAACCATTATCCAGCCCACCGAATTGATCGTACCGGGCAATGGCCATCGTATTGTTGGGACCACCGTTGTTGTAGTATCCTACCACAACTACTTTTCCGTCCGGTTGAATCGCGATGTGCTCCCATTGAGCTTCTCCGGGACCCAGAGGCGTAACTACTTTTCCTCCGATACCATATGTTGCGTCCAGCGTACCATTGGCATCATACCGAACCACCATGCAGTTCAGATCACCCGCTGAATTTTTGGTGAACCCCGCAACCAATATCTTCCCGTCCGCTTGGATTTTCACATCGTTTGGCACAGTTCGATCCGATCCCGGATTATCATAAATCAACAGGGAATCCATTCCGTTAGCGGCAAAAGAATTATCCAGACTTCCATTGGAATTATACCGGACAATGGACAAGAATTCATTGGTTACGCCGGCATAACCGACAGCCATGATCTTCCCATCGCTTTGTAAGGCTAAGCCTCTTATGACATCATTCCCGTCGGATATGTGCGTTATTACCTTACCGGAAGTCCCAAAACTATTATCCAATGAGCCGTCAGCAAGATACCTGACCAGTAAAAAATCTTCATCCGTACCGATGTCCGTGTAACCTCCAACAATAATCTTTCCATCGGGTTGAAGCAACATGTTGCGTGCCGCATCATCATTTCCATTAATATCTGTAATCGTTATGCCCGAACTGCCGAATGTGGCATCCGGAACTCCGCTTTGAGCAAGTGCTGACCCGGTAATCACTACCTGGAATAAGAAAATTAGTCCCGTTTTTTTCATTTTAATCGTTTTATTTTCATCCAAAAATAGCTGGTTGTATACGTAGAAATACATGGCTTTTTGCAAATGGATTGATTAGCTTTGTAACCGGCCGCAAACTTTTTGTGAATGAAATTTTTCTGGATCGTTTTACTGCTACTTCTAACCTCCGAGCCGGCTTTTAATCAAAATTTTGCCGACAAATCCTATTATTTGGTTGACAGTCTTGTATTATCGGAACTCCAGTCCAGTGACAAGCAGTTTATCGACAGCTGCCTGAAGGTTTATCACGAAGCGAAGGAAGATACGATCAGGATCAACTGCATCAATGAAATTGTAAATAAAAGCTGGGACATGAACGTTTGGCCCAAGTACAACCAATGGATACATGACTATACCGGGAAACTAATTCGGGAGAAAAAACCGAAAGGAAGATCCTACAAGATGATTGCCGGATTTTATGCCGGAAGTCTGAACAATCTCGGACTGCTATACACAGAACAAGGAAAGGTAAAAAAGGCCCTGGATCAATATTTCAAAGCTTTAGCCATTTTAACCGAAATCGGGGAAAAGGATGTACAGGCCACCTGCCTGAACAACATCGGGATTATCTACAACAGCCAGAACGACCTGCAGAATGCTTTAAAGTATTTCAAAGAAAGTTTAAGCCTCCGGGAGGAATTAGGGAACCATCAGCAAACCTCTGCGGCATTGAATAACATAGGCTTCATCTACGGCAAGCTGGAAGATTACCCTCAATCCAAAATTTACCATTTACGCAGCTTGTCCATCCGGCAGGAAAACGGAGATCAGCGCGGAATAGCCGAAAGCCTGAACAACCTGGGAACACTTATAAAACGGGAAGCCGAA
The DNA here is from genome assembly GCA_020435335.1 of Flavobacteriales bacterium. GTDB lineage: Bacteria > Bacteroidota > Bacteroidia > Flavobacteriales_E > Vicingaceae. The sequence goes on from JAGQZT010000104.1 coordinate 21,075, forward strand.
GCACTTGAAGCAGGGAAAGGAAATTCCGATTCCATTCAGAAAAAAGTGTATGCCAGCCTCGCCTATTTTGAGCAAAGTATCGGTATCCAGGAAGAAATCAAAGATGTAAAAGGCCTGTCGAACACCCTGAATAACGTAGCCCACATTTACTACGACCTGGGTCAATTCAAGGAATCCCGCAAACACGGTGAACGTGCACTTCAACTGGCTCTATCAGACCAGAACGCCCGCAATACCCTTAAAGCATCTGAGCTCTTATACCGCCTCTATGAGCAATTGAATGAACCCAAAAAAGCCCTCGAATCATACAAATTATTCATCAGTACACGCGACAGTATCAACAACATCGAAACCCAGAAGGCAACGATTGAAAAAAACATGGAATATGAATTCGCTAAAAAAGATGCCCTGACCCAGGCCGCACACGAGAAGGAAATGGCACTGCAGGGAGCGGAAAAACGGAAACAGGTCGTGATCATTTGGTTTGGTTCCATAGGCCTGTTAATCGTGATCATTTTCACCATAATTACCATCAACAAACTAAAAGTGACACGCAAACAAAAGCTGCTCATTGAAGAAAAAAACAAAGAAAACGAGCTGTTGCTTGGTGAGATCCATCACCGTGTAAAAAACAACCTCCAGGTCATTTCCAGCTTACTTAGCCTGCAAGAGCGGAACATTAAGGATGCTTCTACCAAAGCAGCTATTTCTGAAGGGAAAGAACGTGTAAAATCCATGGGGCTGATCCACAAACTACTCTACCAGCATGAAAATTATGCCGGTGTGGATATGGATGATTACACCTCCCAACTGATCGAAGGCCTGTTGAACAGTTTCGGATATGATCCGGAAAAATTCAACCTGAAGGTGAATTTATCACACCTTAAACTGGATGTTGACAGCGCTGTTCCATTGGGACTCATCATTAACGAACTGGTGGTAAATGCCTTAAAATATGCGTATACATCCATCCCGAACCCGGAATTAACCGTAAGTTTATCTCACGAAAGTGATCACCTGACCCTGATCGTTGCTGACAACGGAACCGGAGCAGAAAAACAACCCTCATCAGCAGATTCATTCGGATTGAAACTCGTACATTCATTGATTCGTCAGTTGGGTGGCGAGTTAAGAATACTGGATCAAACGGGTACGGGCTACGAAATAAAGGTGACACACTTTAAAATTATAACTTAATATGGCTGTTAAAGTATTAATTGTAGAGGATGAGGTATTGGTGGCGGAAGAGATTGCTGCCGATCTCGAAGACTATGGTTTTGAGATAACGGGCATCGCCATTTCAAGTGAAGAATGCCTGAACGCCGTTGCTGAAAACAAACCTCAGATCATCTTAATGGACATTCAGATCAGAGGGGACCAAGATGGCATCGAAACAGCAAAACACATACAGCAAAATGCAAACATTCCGGTAATTTACCTCACCGCCAACACAGATACAACTACGGTGAGCCGGGCACTTAAAACCGCTCCACATGCATTCATCAGTAAGCCGTACAATAAACGTGACCTGGCCATTGCCATTGAAATTGCTTTCAACAAGAATAACGAAAACATCCTGACCCCGAACCGCCAACCGGCAAATGATGCCTTCTTTGTAAAAAGCGGCGACTACTATACGAAAGTAAATGTTGATGATGTTACCTACATTGCGGCAGACGGTAGTTACTGCACCATCCATACGGCCGACAAGGAGTACACCTTATCGACAAACCTGAATCATTTTCAGAACAATCAGGCTCATCCTTCCTTTATTCGCACACACCGGTCTTACATTGTAAATTTCAACAAAGTGGAAGCGTTTAATAAAGATTCCCTGCTTATCGGCCGCCAGAACATTCCCGTTAGCAAATCGCATCAAAAAGATGTTATGAAGTTTTTCAATAAACTATAAAGTTAACGGCTCCTTTCTTATCTTTGAGACACACAAACGCTAAGATATGGCCTTAAAACAATCGCTAAGTTTTAAACTTCAACAGAAATTATCTCCGCAACAAATTCAGTTGATGAAATTGTTGCAATTACCCACTGTTGCCCTGGAACAACGCATCAAAGAAGAATTGGAAAGTAATCCGGCGCTGGATGAAGGAAAAGATGAAGAAGATGACCTGGACATCGAACAGGAAGATGATTTCGGAAGGGAAGAGATCAGTGAAGCGGAGAAAGAGTTCAATTTTGACGATTACCTGGGCGACGACGATACCCCTTCTTATAAACTAAACATCAACAATCACAGTAAAGACGACGATGAAAAGCAGGTTCCCCTAAGCGGTGGTGCTACTTTTCAGGAGCTTCTGGAGGCACAACTTACCCTGTTCAACCTGGAAGATGATGACCACACCATTGCGCTCCACCTCATCGGAAGCCTCGATGAGGCCGGTTACCTGAGACGTGAAATTGATGCCATCGTGGACGATCTGGCATTCACACAAAATGTGATAACCGACACCACTCACATCAAAAAAATACTCACCATCATTCAGCATCTCGATCCGCCGGGTGTCGGTGCCCGGGACCTGCAGGAATGCTTGCTGATCCAGCTGAAGCGCAAAAATGATCATTCGCTGATCATGCGTAATGCCGTGGAAGTGATTGAAAATTACTTCGATGCCTTCACCAAAAAGCACTACAACAAGATCATCGACGGATTGAACATTGCCGACGAAGACCTGAAAGAGGTGATGGATGAGATCTTAAAACTGAATCCGAAACCGGGAAATTCGTTGAGCGATTCTTCCAAGGTGGTGCAGCATATTGTACCTGACTTCAACCTGACCGTAGATGACGGGGAGATCAGCCTGACCCTGAACGGAAGAAATGCCCCCGAACTGAAAGTTAGCCGGCAGTACGCCGAGATGATGGAGGGCTACAAAGCACAAAAAGATAAACCCAGTCAATCGCAAAAGGATGCCCTGATGTTCATCAAACAAAAACTGGACTCCGCCAAATGGTTTATCGATGCCATCAAACAACGGCAACACACCTTACTTTCTACCATGAGTGCCATTGTGGAATACCAAAAAGATTATTTTCTGGAAGGAGATGAGACCCTGATCAAACCCATGATCCTGAAAGACATTGCCGAAGAAGTAGAATTGGATATCTCCACCATTTCAAGGGTAGTGAATAGTAAATACGTACAAACACCCTACGGCACTTTCCTGCTGAAGACCTTTTTCTCGGAATCTTTGAGTACCGACAGCGGCGAAGAAGTTTCAACCCGGGAAGTGAAGAAAATCCTGCAGGATGCGATCGATGAAGAAAACAAGCGAAGACCGCTAACGGATGATAAATTATCCCAATTATTGAACGACAAAGGGTACAACATTGCCAGAAGAACCGTAGCCAAATACCGCGAACAATTGAACATTCCGGTTGCACGTTTAAGAAAAGAACTGTAGCACCTGCATGAAATTAACCGCTAAGATCATTTCCATCCTGTTTCATCCTTTATTGATGCCAATCATTGGGCTATTCATTATTTTCAATACGGAATCTTACGTAAACTACGCCATTCCCTTCGACCTGAAAAAAGCCATCATAATTCTGGTGGGTGTCAGCACGTTTGTTATCCCGTTTTTGATCACCTTGTTTCTGTTGCAACGGAAATTCATCAACAGCCTCGAAATGGAAACTCAAAAAGAACGGGTTATCCCCTATGCTTTTACGATCATCTTTTACATCTTCACCCTGTATATGCTGAAACGGGTTCCGATTCCTCCCATTATCTTCAACTTCATCATCGGAGCCACGCTTTCCGTGATCCTGGCTTTCGTGATCAACATCAAATGGAAGATCAGTGCCCACATGATCGGCATCGGCGGACTCATCGGAGCTTTGATCTGCATCTCCATCCTGCTGGAGGTATATGTTACCCCGTTTATTCTTATCGCTTTACTGGTTGCCGGACTGGTCGGTTCTTCCCGGCTGATCCTGAAAGCTCATTCGCAAGCTCAGATCTATGCCGGTTTCGCACTCGGCATCCTCTGCCAGATCATTGCGATTTATTTCTAAAAAAAAAAGCGACTGAAATTCAGTCGCTTTATTGTTGTTGTCGTATTGATTAATACTCATCCTCGTTGAAGAAGAAATCTTCTTTCGTGGGATAATCTGGCCAAATCTCTTCAATAGAATCATAAACCTCATCTTCATCTTCCAATTGTTGAAGGTTTTCTACAACCTCTAAAGGTGCTCCGGTTCTGATCGCGTAATCTATTAATTCGTCCTTTGCTGCTGGCCAAGGGGCATCTTCTAAGTGAGAAGCTAATTCTAAAGTCCAGTACATAGTTTAAGTATTTAGTAATTTGTTTAAACTTTACGCAAAAGTAGATTTTTTGTTTACTTGTGCAACAAAAAAAAATAAACAATTGTTAATATCTTAAATCGAGATGTATTTTTCTGATTTACAGCTACATGCGAGGCTTCCAGGGCACCTCGTTCGCCTTGAGGTCGGCCGATAGTTTTCGAGCCAGTACAAATAAATAGTCGGATAACCTGTTCAGGTACTTATACGTAAGTGGATTTACTGGTTCCAGATCGGATAAATGAATCACCAGCCGTTCAGCTCTCCGGCAGACACAACGAGCTATATGACAGAATGATACGGTGGTGTGCCCTCCGGGTAAGATAAACGACCGCATTGCCGGCAATTGTTCGTTCATGGCATCAATTGCCTGCTCCAGTTGCTCCACATCCGACTCAAAGAGTTCAGGCACCTTAACCTTCGTGTTGCCCGGTTCCGTAGCCAATATGGACCCCAAAGTAAATAACCGGTCCTGAACCTGAAGTAAAAGATCAATAACCTGATCATCCATTTCCTGATCACGGATCAATCCAATGTAAGAATTAAGCTCATCTACTGTTCCATAAGCTTCTATTCGGATGTCATATTTCGGAACCCGTTTCCCTCCAAATAAGGAAGTTTCACCCTGATCACCGGTCTTGGTATAAATTTTCATCGGTCAATTGCTTTAAAAAAGTCAAGTTACTATATCCAGCTCTAAATTAAAATTATTTTACCACTTACCTTCTTTTATAAGGTTGCAGAATGTTACTTTTGTGACATGATTACACTAGATCAAGTAAAATCCCTAGATGATCGCCTGGCTGCGTTAAGGGGGTATCTTTGACATTGATGCCAAACGAATTCAATTAGAAGAAGAGGAACAAAAAACCCAGGATCCGAATTTCTGGGATAATCCAAAAGAAGCAGAAAAGCAACTTAAAACGGTCAGAAACATCAAAGTCTGGACCGATGGCTACGACGAAGTGGCATCCGCCATTGATGATTTACAGGTTCTGTACGACTTCTGCAAGGAAGGGGAAGCAACGGAAGAAGAGCTGGACAATCAGTACGAGCTGGCCGTGGAACAAATCGAAGAACTGGAATTTAAAAACATGCTGAGTTCGGAAGAGGACTCCCTGAGTGCCGTGCTGCAAATTACGGCGGGTGCCGGTGGTACCGAAAGCTGTGACTGGGCCTCCATGTTGCTCCGGATGTATAAAATGTGGGCCGATAAAAATGGCTACAAGCTGGAAACACTCGACTATCAGGCCGGTGATGTAGCCGGAATTAAAACCGTTACCATTGAGATTGAAGGTGAATTTGCATTCGGTTACCTGAAAGGCGAAAACGGTGTTCACCGACTGGTTCGGGTAAGTCCGTATAACGCCCAGGGAAAACGAATGACTTCCTTTGTTTCCGTTTATGTTTATCCGCTGGTTGACGACAGCATCGAGATCGAGATCAATCCGGCGGACATTACCTGGGACACATTCCGATCCGGTGGCGCCGGTGGTCAGAACGTGAACAAGGTAGAGACCGGCGTTCGTTTAAGACACGCTCCTTCCGGCATCATCATCGAAAATACCGAAACCCGCTCCCAATTAGGTAACAAAGAAAAGGCCCTGCAACTCCTGAAATCACAATTGTACGAGATTGAACTCCGCAAACGCATGGAAAGCCGTGCCGAGATCGAAGACAGTAAAATGAAAATCGAATGGGGTTCTCAAATCAGAAGCTACGTACTTGACGACAGACGGGTAAAGGATCATCGTACCAACTTTACGGTAAACGATCCCGACAAAGTCCTGAACGGCGAACTGGACGGATTCCTGAAAGCTTACCTGATGGAATTCGGTAAGAGCCATTAACCTTTATTAAATCAATACGCTCATGAAAATTTACCACAACCCTCGCTGCAGCAAAAGCAGACAAACCCTGGCTCTGATCCGGGAAAAGGGAACCGATGTTGAAATTATCGAATACCTCGACACCATCCCGACCAAAAGTGAATTGAAAGAACTCCTACATAAGTTAAACCTCCCTGCAGAAGCAATCATCCGTAAAGGAGAAGCCGATTACAAAGAAAACTTCAAAGGCAAAAGCCTGTCGGAAGAGGATTGGATCAATGCCATGATCAAATATCCGAAACTGATCGAAAGACCGATTGTGGTAAAAGGAAATAAAGCGGTACTGGGAAGACCACCCGAAAATGTACTGGAATTACTCTGATTATTCTTCTACTTCGAGCCCGGCTAATTTCTTAGCCCATGTCGGACCGAACTTGTTCAACAAAAACAACTTGATAGAACCCGGCACAACTACGGTAAATAAGAATACCAATAACCACATTGCCATGAAGAAAATAACGAAGAAAAGTATAAATCCTAAAGCTACCATGTTCTTTTGTTTTTAGTTTGTTTACTGAGTAAAAGTATAAAATTATTAATTAACTCCACTATATTGATTCAAAAAAATCGTTGCCCTTATCGTCGCAAATGATAAATGCCGGGAAGTTTTCCACTTCGATCTTTCTCACAGCCTCCATTCCTAATTCTTCAAAATCAACCACCTCAACCGACTTAATATTGGTCTTTGCCAGGATAGCCGCAGGCCCGCCGATAGACCCTAAATAGAATCCGCCGTATTTCTTGCAGGCATCTCTCACCACAGCTGAACGGTTCCCTTTTGCCAGCATGATCATAGAGCCTCCGTGCGACTGGAACTCATCTACATAAGGATCCATACGTCCTGCCGTGGTCGGACCGAAACTTCCCGAAGGCATCCCTTCTGGTGTTTTAGCAGGACCGGCATAATAGATCGGATGGTTCTTGAAGTATTCCGGCATCGGTTTTCCGGCATCCAGCATCTCTTTGATCTTCGCGTGAGCAATGTCACGCGCAACGATCAAGGTTCCCTTCAGGTTCAACCGCGTTTTGATCGGGTATTGCGACAAGATCTTCAATTGTTCTTCCATCGGTTGATTCAGATCGATCTCTACCGGCGGAT
>JAGQZT010000105.1 GCA_020435335.1 Flavobacteriales bacterium
AATCGCTTTGATCTTATTTTTCATTCCATTCTTACTTACTGCACCTGCCCGTGCTCAGAAATTGCATTACGAAAACTCGGAGAGTGCTTCCAAAATGTTTTCCAACGGGAACTATAAACGAGCCAAAGAACTGTATCGCGAACAGTACAAAAAAGACCTGACCAACGAAAAGAACAAATACTACCTGGCCGTCTGTATGGTTTATACCTACGAGCGGGACGATGCCATTAAAATGCTGGAAGCCCTGGCAAAAAAAACGGGAACCGATAAAGAGGTGTGGTATCATCTGGCTAAGGCCTACCACCTGGAAAACCGATATGATAAAGCCATCGACCTCTACAAGAAATACCTGAACGAAGGGAATGAGCCGACATTAAAGACCGAAGCCGAACGGAACATCCAAATGTGCCAGAATGCCAAAATTCTGGTAAAAAATCCACTCAACATTACCTACGAGAAAATAGATAACATGCTCAACTCCGCCGGTGACGATTATCTGCCTTTTATTATTCCCGACGAAAGCGAAATGTTCTTCTCCACCCGCCGGGAAGGGACTACCGGCCGCATTTATGATCTGGAAAATTACTATCCGGCCGACATTTACGTTTCCGGATACAAATACGGTAAATGGAAAAAAGCACATTCCATCGGTTCTCCCAACTCCTATGGAAATGAGCAGAGTGTCGGAATTTCGGAAAACGGAAATTACCTCGTTTTCTACGTAAACAACCCCCAATCCAAGAACAACCTGCAAATCGCCGAACGAGGTAAAAAATCCTTTAAAAAAGCGGAAAAAATTGACAACAAAGACATCAACCTGAGCAGCAGCCTGCAGCTTTCAGGAACACTTACCAATGACGGAAATTACCTGATCTTCTCCAGTGACCGTCCGGGCGGACAAGGCGGACAAGATCTATATGCCTGCAAAAAATTGCCGAATGGGAAATGGGGAAACCCGACCAATTTAGGTAGCAACATCAACACACCTTACGACGAATGCTACCCAACCATCGAAGACGAAGGCAGTATGTTATACTTTGCTTCCAAAGGACACAATTCCATTGGTGGTTTCGACTTATTTAAAGCCCGGATCGACCTGAATGCCATGGAGTTCGAAAAACCGGTGAATGTCGGTTACCCGTTAAACACGCCCGACGATAACCTGAGCATCAGTTTTTCGGGTAGCGGTAAATACGCCTATGTTTCGGCCTATCGTAATGACACCGAAGGCGGATTGGATATCTATCGCGTTAATTTTATGGATACGGATCCTCAATTTACAACGATAAAGGGATTTGTGCTGGATGCTGATTCCAACACCTACAACACACCGCTCTCCATTGAGGTGTTCACCAAAACCGGTGGCGACCTCTATGGCATCTACGAGGTGAATAGCAAAAAAGGTAGTTACCTGATGATCCTGCCCCCCAACAAATATGTGATGAATGTTGAGGTTCCCGGACAAGGAACATTCAAAAAAGAACTCAACGTTCAGGGACGGAACAAATATAAACCGGAGATCGAACGCAACATCAGGGTTATCTTCTCCCCTCCTGCTAATGCATCAGACCAGTAATCCATGTCGAATCCTGAAGCTTTTGAAATACTTTATGAAGACAACCACCTGATCGTGGTCAATAAGATGGCCGGAGAGATCGTTCAGGGCGACCGGACGGGCGATGAACCGCTCATCGATAAAGTAAAACGTTTCCTGAAAGAAAAATACGACAAACCGGGCGAGGTCTTTCTGGGCTCCCCGCACCGGCTCGATCGCCCGACCAGTGGTATCGTGGTCTTCACGAAGACCAGTAAAGCGTTGACTCGCATGAACAAGTTGTTTCATGACAAGACCATTCAGAAAACCTATTGGGCCATCGTGAAGAATCAACCTCCTAAACCATCGGACCATCTCATCCACTACCTGCGCAAGAACCACGAGAAGAATAAATCCATGGCCTTCGATCATGATTTTAAAGGCGCTAAAAAAGCGGAGCTGACTTATACCCTCATTCATAGTTTCAACAATTATTTTCTCCTGGAAATCCTGCCGATCACGGGCAGACATCATCAGATTCGCGTACAGTTGTCCACCATCGGTTGCCCGATCAAGGGTGATCTGAAATACGGTTTCCCACGTTCCAATCCGGATGCCTCCATCTCCCTGCATGCCCGGAAAATTGAGTTCATTCATCCGGTCACTCAGGAGCCCGTTTCTATCGTTGCCGATCCGGTCAGCAAAGACCCACTGTGGCTGGAAGCCTCAAAAACAAAGGCTTAAGCATTAACATCTTTTAACAGATTTTAAAAAACATTTAGAATCCGTTTTTCGTTTTCCTACTGAATTTTGTATGGTAGAACTTAAAATTTTTGAGCTATGAAAAATGGAATTAAATTCTTTGCCTTTACAATAGCTGTAGCTATTGCCAGTGGATTATCCGCTTTAATCGTGTATAAGGTGATCGAAAAACCGACGATTGTAACCGTTAGCGAATCTCCTTTGCCAGCCAACCATTTAACAAGCAATAAAATGGACATGACCAACCGGACCAGCCTTGAACTGGCTGCCCAGCTCTCCGTGAATTCCGTGGTACACGTAAAAACCGAAGTGATGGTGAACCGTCCTGTAGATCCATTTCACCAGTTCTTTTACGGTGATCGCTACCAACAGCAACAGCAGTTGGTTCAATCTTCCGGTTCGGGTGTGATCATCTCCGATAACGGCTACATCGTAACGAACAACCACGTGATCGAAAATGCCGAAAACATCCATGTAACATTAAACAACAAAAAGACTTACGATGCCGAAGTGGTCGGAACCGACCCCAACACCGATCTGGCTTTGCTTAAAATTGACGACGAACACCTACCCTACATCAAATTCGGAAACTCCGACGACGTGAACATCGGTCAATGGGTGCTGGCCGTCGGAAACCCTTATAACCTCACGTCGACCGTTACAGCGGGAATTGTCAGTGCTAAGGGACGTGACATCAACATCCTGAAGAACGATCCATACAGCGGTACGGCAGCCGTCGAATCCTTTATTCAGACCGATGCAGCCGTGAACCCCGGAAATTCAGGAGGAGCTTTAGTTGCCAGTACCGGCGAACTGATCGGCATCAATTCGGCCATCCAGTCCAACACCGGTTCCTATACCGGCTACTCCTTTGCCATACCGGTAAACATTGTGAAAAAAGTGGTGAGCGACCTGAAAGAATTCGGAACCGTACAGCGTGCCTTTATCGGTGTGAGCATCAGCAACATCAGCGACGAACTGGCCAGGCAAATCGGTACCGACGACCTGAACGGGGTGTACATTAACGGAACCACCGAAAAAGGATCGGCAGCCAAAGCCGGTATCAAGGCCGGAGACATCATCAAGAAAATCGGCAACAAGGACATCCACGATGTAGCCGAGTTGCAGGAACAAATCAGCCAGTTCCGTCCGGGCGACAAGGTGAACATCATGGTTCAACGCGAAGATGAAGAACTGGATGTGGCGGTAACACTGAAGAACATGGAAGGCAATGAAGAACTGGTTGCCAAAGAATCCAATCAGATCCTGAAGCAGCTGGGCGCTAAATTCACAGAGCCGAGCAAGATCGAACTGAAAAAGCTCAAAGTGAACAACGGTGTGAAGGTGGAAGAACTCTACAACGGCAAATTACAGCGTGTCGGTGTTCGGGAGGGCTTCATCATCACGAAGATCAACCAGCATCCGATCGAGGATGTGGACGACCTGATCAAGACCATCGAAAGCAGCAAGGGCGGCATCCTCATCGAAGGCCTCTACGAAAACGGCCGACGTGAGTTCTACGGGTTTGGGGTTTAAAACATTTGTTAATAGAAAAAGGAGTCCGAATGGACTCCTTTTTCATATGATAAGTGTATAAAAAATCAATTCGCATCCGCTTGCTTCAGCATGGCATCTACACCGCCGGTAAAGGGTTGAACCCCTCCGGAAACGTAGCCGGTCTTGCCGAGGGCACTGATCGAGAACTGGCCTTTATCGTCTTTGCTCAGGTTGAACACCCAGATGGTTGGGTAACCGGTTACTTTAAACGCTTGTGCCAGTCCGTAGTTCTGTTGCTGGATGTTTTCCGGCAGTTTAAATCGTCTTGGGAAATCGAGTTCCACCAACACGACATGCTTGTCAGCCCAGGTTTTGAATTCCGGTTTGTCGAACACTTCGGCTTTCAGTTTCTTACACCATCCGCACCAGTCGCTTCCGGTAAAGTTCGCCATGATCGGTTTGCCGGTCTTTTGAGATATTTCGTAGGCTTCGTTGATGTCTACCAACCAGCCTTCGGCATGGGCTTTATAAGGTTCGCCATTGGCCAGCACGCCGTTTTGGGCGAATGCAGCCGTAGCGGTCATGATGAGGGTAACAATTAATATATGTAGCTTTTTCATAAGTTAGATTTTAAGAAGATAAAACCAAATTCCATACCAAATTACGTATTATTTTACGCCATGCATGAGTTTTTTGATAAAAGGAGTCGCTAAAACGGATATTATTCCCATGCCTAGCGCGACGAAAGTTAATATCCAAAAAAAGTAACTGATTCCATTTTCTTCGGCTATTTTATCGATATTCTCACCAAATTTATGAGCCAACTTGTTTCCTATTGCTATGGCCAGGTACCAGATTCCGTACATGAAGGCAATCATTTTTGCCGGCACCAATTTACTCACGTAAGACAATCCGATCGGGGAGATACACAGTTCTCCCAGCGTATGGAATAAGTAAACCATAATTAACCAAATCATGCTTACCGATGCCGTTTCGGCACCGGGATCAATCCCCATGGCTCCGAAGGCCACAAAAGCCATCCCTAATGCCAGGAGTCCCATGCCAATGCCAAATTTCATATTGGCATTCGGGTTGTACTTCGGGCTTTCCCACCATTTCGAGAACAAAGGGGCAAATGTGATGATGAATAAAGAGTTTAAAATACCAAACCAGGAAGCTGGTACCTCCGTACTTTCTTTTTGAAATTCGTTGTACAACATCCAGATGGTAATTCCCCAGACAATGACAAAACTTGCTCCCAGAATAACATTAGATAACGCGTATTTTTTAAAGGTTTGGGCAAACAATTTAAACAGCACCCAGGTAATGACTCCTAGGGAAACCAAAAATACTGCTGAATTGATGATTTTAAAGATCAGTCCCGAACTACCGGTCAACACCCGATCGGTGTAATCTCTGGCAAAAATGGTCAGTGATCCGGGAGCTTGTTCAAAAATGGCCCAAAAGAAAATGGTCAGCAAGGCAAAGAACCAGACGGCAATTAATTTTTCCCTGACCATTTTGGCATATTTCGAAAGCCGGTAGATGGTCAGTATCAAGAAGATGATTACACACGATACAATCACAAAATTTCCTCCCTGCATTCCGAATAATGTGAAGTTAAATACATCGTACGCCCCTTCAGAAATAATGGATACCGGATCATTAATGATCCAGATGAGGCTTGCCGCAATAATGATCAGGATCGTTACCAACTGAATGGGTGAAAACCACACGCTCCTGCCCTCTTTCACTTCTATGTTATTCTTCGCTTTATCTTCTTTCTTCAGTTTCTCAGGAACCTTCCCTACATTTCCGAAAATGTTTTGTGCCAGCCAAAACTGCAAGGTTCCAAAGGCCATAAAAATACCTGCCAACCCGAACCCTATACTCCAGCCAACCGTTTCGCCCAGATAACCACACAACCCAATTCCCAGAAAAGCACCGGCATTCACACCCATATAAAAAATGGTATAAGCACCATCTTTTTTCTCCGGTTTATCCTGATACATCTCTGAGATTATTGAAGTCATATTGGGTTTGAAAAACCCGCTTCCGAAAACCAGCAAGGTCAATCCGGTATAGGTAAAGAATTGAGTTTCCAGTGCCATGGAACCATGTCCCAGGGTCATAAGAATAGCACCAACTACTACAGCCCATCGGTAACCAATGATCTTATCGGCAAAATACCCTCCTAACATGGTGGAGAGGTATACAAGAGCCGTGTATGTACCAAAAATAGCAAATGCATGTTCCCGGGGCCATCCCCAGCCTTCATCCATCAATGAGGCCGTAAAGAACATCACCAAGAGGGCACGCATTCCATAATAGGAAAAACGCTCCCACATTTCGGTAAAAAACAACACAAATAATCCCGAAGGGTGACCGAGAATATTCGATTTAAAAAATTCGCTGTTCGATGAATTCATATACTAAGCCTCTTTATCTGCCAGTTCAAATCCTTCTGCTTCGTCGTGGTGCTCCGTTTTCTTAAGGTCTTCAGCGCCATGGGTCAGTGCTTTTAATTTCTTTAGGAAGACCAACAACAAGGTTCCGAAGATTGCTGTAAAAATGAATATTCCGGTAAACACCTGCAACTCTCCTGCCCCTTCTGCAGATTCACCAACTAATCCGGCGACTTTATTTCCGAATCCGGTGGCTGCAAAATACGCCCCCATCATTAATGAAGCATATTTAGCTGGCGCAAGTTTGGTAATAAAAGATAATGCCGTAGGCGAAGCGCACAATTCCCCAATGGTGTGAAGTAAATATGCTCCGAACAGCCAATACATTCCTGCCTTTCCTGCTTCCTCAGCCTGTAAAGATGCGCCTGACATCAAAAGGAATCCCAATCCCATAATAATGGTTCCGACAGCCATTTTCAACAGCGTAGATGCTTCCTTCCCTTTAAGGTGACGTGCCGCCCAAAAGCCAGCCACCAATGTTCCTAAAGTAATGATGAAGAAAGGATTCAAGGACTGGAACCAGGATGTCGGGACCTCCCAATTTCCAAGCAATCGATCTACTTTTTCGTTTGTATAAATATTCATAAGTCCTCCGGCCTGTTCAAAGGCTCCCCAAAAGACGATAATGATCAGGAATGAAAGAAATAGTACAGCCATCCTGTCCTTCTCAATTTTAGTTAACGGAGCATCTACATTTTCTCCTCCGGCTTTTCTGTCTTTTAAGGATTCTCCCACTCCTTTCAGGTGCTTCTGGCCCAACATAAACACCAGCTGGCCCAACACCATTCCGATACCCGCCAATCCGAATCCATAATGCCATCCATAGATTTCTCCAACTCCACCAACTACCAGTGATGCCAGGAAAGCGCCTACATTGATTCCAATGTAAAAAATAGTAAACCCTTTATCTCTCCTCACATCGCCTTGTTCGTATAAGCCACCCACCATGGTGGAAATGTTCGGTTTAAGTCCTCCTACACCCAATACAATCAGTACTAAACCGGCAGTAAATGCCCAAGTTGCATCAATTGCTAATACCCCGTGACCTAAACAAAGCAGTAAACCTCCCAGCATAACTGTTTTCTTTTGGCCTAACCAGCGGTCAGCCAAAATACCACCGGGAATAGACATTACGTAAACTGCCATGGTGTACCAACCATAAATCGATAAGGCAAAGCCTTCTTCCCAACCAAGTCCAGGGTTATCGTCCGCTACCGAAGTGTACATGTACAATGTTAAAATAGCACGCATTCCGTAATAGGAAAAACGTTCCCACATTTCGGTAAAGAACAGAATGAATAATCCGGTCGGATGACCTAATATTTCTTTACGTTGTATCGTTGATGTTGACATAAATTTATTTTTTGATAGACTTACAAAGGTATAAAAATGAGTTTATAAATTTTCCTTGATGAAATTGGTCATCAGGTAATATAGATGGAGCCTGGCATTCCCCCCATAAATCCCGTGGTTCTTATTCGGGTAGAAGAACATCTCGTACTGCTTGTTGGCATTGATCAACGCATTGGTCATTTCCGTGGCATTCTGAAAATGTACGTTATCGTCGGCCATACCATGAACCAGCAGGTATTTTCCTTTCATTTTCTCCACATGGTTGATCGGCGAGTTGGTGTCGTAACCGTCGGCATTCTCCTGCGGGGTTTGCATGTAACGCTCGGTGTAGATGTTATCGTAATACCTCCAGTTGGTTACGGGAGCTACCGCAATGGCTGTTTTAAACACATCCGCTCCTTTGGTCAGGCACAACGACGACATGTAACCACCATAACTCCATCCGAAAATACCGATGCGGCTTCCGTCGATATACGGTAAGGTAGCAAAATACTTCGCCGCAGCAATCTGATCTTCCGTTTCGTATTTACCCAGTTGTTTGTAGGTCACTTTCTTAAACGCTTCTCCCCTGGCTCCTGTTCCGCGGTTATCTACCGAAACTACCATGTAACCTAACCCGGCCAGGTGCTGAAACCAGAAATAATTGAAGCTTCCCCAGCTGTCTTCGACGGTTTGCGATCCCGGACCGCCATAAACAAACATGAACAGCGGATACTTTTTCGCCGGATCGAAACCCTTCGGCTTGATCATCCAGGCATTGAGTTCTTCTCCGTTTACTTTCACGGTCAGGAATTCTTTCTTGGAGATATTCACTTCGTCCATGCGTTTTCTCAGATCGGCATTATCCACCAACACCCGCTTCTCTTTGCCTGCATTATCTTTAAGTGTAATAAAATGCGGCGAATTGGCATCCGTGTTGTAATTGATGAAGTACTTGAACGTACTGCTGAATGTGGCATCGTTATGCCCGCTTTTGGTGCTGAGTTGTTTTTTCCCGGAGCCATTCAGCTTGATGCTGTACACATGGCGCTGCATGGGTGATACTTCGGCTGATTGGTAGTACACCAGACCGGTCTTCTCATCCACGCCGTAGAAATCAGTCACATCCCAGTTTCCTTTGGTAACCTGATTGATAAGTTTTCCGGTGATATCGTACAGGTAAATGTGGTTGAACCCGTCCTTTTCGCTGGTGATCAGGAACTGATCTTTCGTTGCCAGGAACTCCGTGGTCGGAACATCAATGTATTTCTCGTTGTCTTCTTTGTAAATGGACTGACTTTCACCGGTAGTTACATCGGCTAAATAGATTTGCAGGCTGTTCTGATGCCTGTTCAGCGTTTGAAGAGCCAGTTTTTCAGAATCGTTGGTCCAGTTGATGCGGGAGATGTATTCGTACGCATCGGGAATATTGGCTTTTACGAGTTTTTTGTTGTCGAGGTGATAGATGAATACATCCACTTTGGAGTTTTCCTCTCCTGCTTTCGGGTACTTAAACCGGACTTCTTCCGGATAAAGATCTCCATACATTTTCATCAGCCATTCCTTCACCTGGCTCTCATCGAAACGGAAGAACGCAATTTTTTTTCCGTCGGGCGACCAATCGAAGGCCTGAACCAACTCCAGTTCTTCCTCATACACCCAATCGGATGCGCCGTTGATGATTTTATTTTTTTCTCCGTCGGTTGTAATTTGAACTGTATTTCCGGATTCCAAATCCTTATAAAACATGTTGTTTTCCTTCACAAAGGCAACCTGACCTGCCTGCGGAGAGAACGTGGCATACATTTGTTTGTCGCCGTCGTGTAGTTTTTCGAGTTTTTTGCCGGACAAATCGTACACATAATAAACAGCTTTGGATGAATACCGGTAAATCGATTCTTCTTCCGTGACGATCAACAACTTCTTCTCATCGGCGCTGAAACTGTAGTCACCGATTGCGATCGGTTTATCATTGTACTTCAGCTCGTTGCCATCAACCAGCTTCTCTGCTTTTTGGGCATCCGTGTAAGAATGTTTAACCAGCGAAACGGCGTTTCCATCACGATCGAGCGAAGTGTAATGAATTCCATCGTTCATGGACCGAAGTCCTCCGATGGATCTGGAATAGAATTTATAATCCCGCCAAATATCTTCGAGTGTAATATCTGCTTTCTGCGCAGCTGCAGTCAGGGCAACAAAGCCAATTAAGATGAATGCAAATGACTTTTTCATGTTCTTGAAATTTATGTTGACGAATTTACTCAAATAAGTCGTTAATAAAAATGTAAAAACAAGGAATCAATAATTTAGCCAGATTTTCTTATTTTGTAGTTCCAATTTGGCAAGCTATTTGTCGAAAGGTCTCTAAAACTGAATGTTATGAAAAAGATATTGCTCGCTATTATGATCGCTTCAACAAGTTTATTTGCCTGTAAATCATCGCAGTCCGGCGCCATGGGTGCCGATCGGATTGAACCGGCTAATTCCAAACCCGCTGCTCAACCTGAAGAAGGCACATACGACATGATTATTTCCTTTATCAGTAAAGGCGCCGGAACCGATCGTGTAGTGAAGCCGAAAATTGATGAATACATGACTGCTTTCAACGAAAAACACGGACTTACTCTAAACGTAGACAAGGTTGGCTGGGGACGAGAAGGTGAAGTGGATTACCATTTCGATTTCGAAAACTTATCAACAGCCCAGAAAAAAGAATTTATCTCGGAGGTAAAAGCTATTGTTGGCAGTTCAGACATTGTATTCGTTTCACTCAACAAAAAAGCTGTTCATAAAAGATAAATCCATTTCTTGTAAATTTCAATAGTAATCAGACCTTTGTTGAGCACAATAAGATAAGCCTTTTCAAGGTTTTAATCGTATCGATAAAAAGTAACTTTAGTTAGGGAATATAAACAAAACACCATGGAACTTCGTGAAGAATCAATCATTAAATCGCTGAATGATTTAGGAATAACCGACGTAAAAGAACTCGTGTACAACCCAAGTTATGAATCGCTGTACAACGATGAGATGGATCCTAATCTGACCGGCTATGATAAAGGCCAGGAATCTGAGTTAGGAGCCGTTAACGTAATGACCGGAATTTTTACCGGCCGATCTCCAAAAGACAAATACATCGTTATGGACGATGTAACCCGTGATACCGTATGGTGGAATTCCCCGCAGGCACCAAACGACAATAAACCGACCACACAGGAAGTATGGAATGACCTGAAATCAACAGTTACAAAACAATTATCAGGCAATAAGCTTTACGTGGTTGACGCTTTCTGTGGAGCGAATGAGGATACACGTTTAAAAGTTCGTTTCATTGTTGAAGTCGCCTGGCAGGCTCACTTCGTGAAGAATATGTTTATTCGTCCGACAGAAGAAGAACTGAAAAATTTCGGCGAGCCTGATTTCATTATTATGAACGGTTCCAAAACAACCAACCCGAACTGGAAAGAACATGGTCTGAATTCGGAAAACTTTGTTGTATTTAACCTGACCGAGAAAATGCAACTGATTGGCGGAACCTGGTATGGAGGAGAAATGAAAAAAGGCATGTTCTCCATGATGAACTACTACCTGCCACTCCGTGGAATCGCTTCCATGCACTGTTCGGCTAACGTAGGTGCAGACGGTGATACGGCTGTTTTCTTCGGGTTATCCGGAACCGGAAAAACAACGCTTTCTACAGATTCGAGCAGACAATTAATCGGTGACGACGAGCATGGCTGGGACGATGACGGTGTATTCAATTTCGAAGGAGGTTGCTATGCAAAAACCATCAACCTGGACAAAGATTCCGAGCCTGAGATTTACAACGCCATTCGCAGGGACGCCCTTCTGGAGAACGTAACGGTGGATGCCAACGGTAAAATCGACTTCACTGACAATTCGGTTACAGAAAACACCCGTGTTTCTTATCCGATCTATCACATCGACAACATTGTTAAACCGGTATCCAAGGCTGGTCATGCCAAGAAAGTGATCTTCCTGTCTGCCGATGCTTTCGGAACCCTGCCTCCGGTTTCCAAATTAACTCCTGAACAAACCAAATACCATTTCTTATCCGGATTTACGGCAAAATTGGCCGGTACCGAAAGAGGGGTTACCGAACCTACTCCTACGTTCTCGGCATGCTTCGGGGCTGCATTCTTATCGCTGCACCCTGTGAAATACGCGCAGGAACTCGTTAAAAAAATGGAAGCACACGGTGCCGAAGCCTATCTGGTAAACACCGGATGGAACGGAACCGGCAAACGGATTTCCATTAAAGATACCCGAGGAATTATCAATGCGATTCTGGATGGTTCCATCGAGAAAGCGGAAACGAAGATCATTCCGATCTTTAATCTGGAAGTACCTACTGCATTGCCTGGTGTTCAAAGCAACATCCTCGATCCGAGAGATACCTATCAGAATGCCGATGAATGGACAGCCAAAGCGACTAAGCTGGCTAATCTGTTCGTAAAGAATTTTGAGAAGTACACGGACAACGAAGCCGGAAAAGCATTGGTGAATGCCGGACCGAGCGTGAGCGGTGTTGAAGCTTAAATCAATTCATCCCTGATACAAAGGCCGGTTTATCCGGCCTTTTTTAATATCTTTGGTACAGTATTTGAAAAGATACTACAAACTTTAAAACCAAGCGCCATGAAAAAGACGATCATAAACACAACCTTACTCGGAGCCGCTTTATTATTATCGATCGGCGGATTTGCCCAAACCAATGCCAAAGCAAACAAAATGGTAAAAAAGGAAGGGAATACATCTACCACGACAGTCGTAAATAAACTTGAAGCTCCTCAAATGTTAGAGAAAACGACAACAGCAACGAAAGTTGACAGATCGGTACAGCCTACACAGGAGAGTCATACCAAGCAAAAACTAATCAAAGAAAATGCGCCAAAGGCTGCTACAAAAAATGAGGCTATTGCTCCGCGGAAAGAGAATGACAAGCATTAATCACATGCAAATCCAATAAAAAAGCCGTTCAGTTGAACGGCTTTTTTTATGCTTACTTCTTAAATTCCAGAATCGTTTTTCGGATAATGGATACACAATCCATCAATTGTTCTTCATTCATCACCAACGGCGGTGCAAACCGAATGATGTTACCATGCGTTGGTTTTGCGAGCAAACCGTTCTCCTTCAACTGCACACATATATCCCAGGCCGTGGAACTGTCTTCGGTATCGTTAATCACAATCGCATTGAGCAATCCTTTCCCCCTCACTAAGGTTACCAGATCAGACTCCTGAACCAGTTTGTTGATCTCAGCACGGAAGATGTTCCCTAAATGTTCGGCATTTTCTGCCAGTCGCTCCTCTTCGATCACCTCTAAAGCGGCAATGGCCACCTGAGCGGCAATCGGATTTCCTCCAAAAGTAGAACCATGTTCCCCCGGATGGATCACTTCCATGATCTCGTTGTCGGCCAAAACCGCTGAAACCGGGTAAACCCCTCCTGAGATGGCTTTCCCTAAGATGAGTACATCGGGCCTTACCTCTTCATGATCACAGGCCAAAAGCTTACCTGTTCTGGCTATTCCTGTTTGCACTTCATCAGCCACGAACAACACGCCGGCTGCCTGACACAGCTCACGTGCTTCTGCCAGGTACCCTTCATCCGGCACATAAACACCTGCCTCCCCTTGAATCGGCTCTACCAGGAATCCGGCTACGTTTTTATCCGCCAAAGCCTGCTCCAGCGCTTCAATATCATTGTACGGAATCCGGATAAATCCTTCCGTGTACGGTCCGAAATGCTTACGCGCTACCGGATCGTTACTGAACGAAATGATGGTAGTCGTCCTTCCGTGGAAGTTATTTTCACAAACGATGATCTTCGCTTGATTCTCTGCAATGCCTTTCTTTTCATAAGCCCATTTACGGGTTAATTTAAGGGCTGTTTCCACAGCTTCTGCTCCTGAATTCATTGGTAGTACCTTATCGAAACCGAAATAATCAGTTACATACTGCTCATAAACACCTAGCACATTGTTGTAAAAAGCCCTGGAAGTCAAACATAAGGTTTGAGCCTGATCCGTTAAAGCTTTCACGATTTTCGGATGACAATGTCCCTGGTTAACAGCCGAATATGCCGAAAGAAAATCATAATATTTTTTTCCTTCAACATCCCAGACATAGACGCCTTCGCCTTTAGCCAATACAACAGGAAGCGGATGATAGTTATGAGCACCGTACCGGTTCTCCATTTCAATTAATTGTTCAGAAGTTAACGCTTGTTTCGTCATAGTTTCCATAATTTTTTCAAATTTAGTTAAACAATAAGTGAATCTGAAACTCATCACGGAGAGTTGCCATCCTTTCCTCATTCACGCAAAAAGAACTTTTGCTAAACGGAGAGAAATCATCCTTTCACAAATATAATTAAAACATCTAAATTTGCCAGTCAATTCAAGATATGGAAATTACTTCACTGAAAAAAGGCAGCATACTGGAAATCAGAATTACCGACGTGGCATTCGGCGGTAAAGGCATTGCCAAAATCGAGACAGCGGGTGGCCAGTTTGTGGTATTCGTGCCCAATACATTTACCGGACAACTGGTGAGGGCTCGTGTGGTTACCAAACGTAAACGGCATGCCGAATGCAAGCTCATGGATATTCTGGAATCATCATCTCTTGAACAACCCTCTGAATTTCAACCGATTTCAGGAGCACCATACATTAATTTGCCCATTGATATCCAGAAATCGTTTAAGCAGGATGGCTGTCTGAACATTTACAAACGCATCGGACATATTGAAAACATTGAGGATTTATTTGACGAATACATCGAATCACCTTCGATCTGGCATTACCGTAATAAAATGGAGTACTCGTTTAGTGCCATTGGTTACAACGTGGAAAAACAGGAAGAATTTGACGGGTTTGCTCTTGGATTTAAAAAGCGGGGAACCTGGTGGATTGTTGAAAACCTGGAAAAAGATTCCGGAATGTTCGATGCCGAATTCGAAAACAAGCTGAAGGATATTCGCAAATTTTGCGAAGCTTCCGGTCTCCCTGCCTGGCATCCGCCACGAAAAGAGGGTTTTTTCAGGTATTTGGTCGTGCGTAAGAGTTTCGAGACCAATCAGTTACTCATTAAGCTGGTAACCAGCGACACCAACATGGATCAATTTGATTTTGGAGCATTCACAGCATTCATGTCCGATTTGTTTGGCGAGCGGCTTGCCGGACTCCTACACACGGTGAACAATGACATCGGCGATAATGCCCAATCACGTTTAGGCGATGAGACCGTTCTGACCGGGAAACCGGTCATTGAAGAAGAACTCCTGGGATTAAACTTCGAGATCAGCATGCAGAGTTTCTTCCAGACCAATCCGAAATGTGCCGAACTGTTATACCAAAAGACCATTGCTTACGCTTTGGAAGGCGATGTTCAACCCGATCAGGTGGTGATGGATCTTTTCTGCGGAACAGGAACCATCGGTCAGATCATTGCATCCAGGACCGGCAGCCGTGTAATTGGTGTCGATATTGTTGAAGATGCCATTGAAAATGCCAGAGAAAATGCCAAAAAAAATCAGATTGAGAATGTGACGTTCTACGCTGCCGACGTGAATAAATTTCTGTATGAATATCCGGATTATCAGAATAAGATTCATACGATCATCCTCGATCCGCCGCGAGCCGGAATTTCCGGAAAGGCGTTGAAACGGGTAATTGAATTGAATGCCCCGCATTTAGTGTATGTAAGCTGCAACCCTTCCACTCAGGCCCGGGACATTGAAATTCTATCGGAAGCCGGGTACAAGCTTCAAAAATTGAGCTTAGTGGATCAATTCCCTCACACAGCCCACGTGGAGGCCATTGCCAAATTTGAGAAAGCATGAAAGAAGAACTGGATCAATGCCTGGAAGTTTTAAAGCAAGGAGGACTCATCCTCTACCCGACCGATACCATCTGGGGAATCGGTTGTGATGCGACCAATGAAGAAGCGGTTGCCAAGATCTATGCCCTGAAAAAACGAAGCGATGCCAAAAGCCTGATCTCCATTGTGAGTACGGACGCCATGCTTCAGCGTTTTGTTGTGGAAATTCCCGAAATCGCCTGGGACATTATTGATCTATCGGACAAACCAACTACCATGATCTATCCGAAAGCCCGAAATATTGCCCGAAATGCAGTGGCAGAAGACGGCAGCATCGGTATCCGATTGATCCGGAATGGTTTTGCCCACCAACTGGCACATCGATTCAACAAGGCGATTATCTCCACTTCGGCAAACATCTCCAACGAACCCAGTCCGGCTCTATTCACTGAAATTAGTGAGGAAATCAAATCCGGTGTCGATTACGTGGTTGATCCGCAGTTTGATTCGGGTACGCACAGTTCCTCTTCCATCCTTAAAATCGGATTGAAAGGTGAAATTGCCGTCATCCGTAAATAAGAAGTTCCTACTTTTGCATTGATGGAAAAACACATTCAACATCCTATTTTCAGAATTATTGAAGAAGCTGCCGACGAAATGCACGTCGATGCTTATGTGATCGGAGGCTATGTACGGGATATCATTCTCAACCGCCCGTGTAAGGACGTTGACGTGGTAACGATCGGTTCCGGAATTGCTCTGGCCAAAGCCGTTGCCGAACGGATCGGCAGGAACACCAAAGTGTCGGTATTTAAAAACTTCGGTACGGCCATGTTGAAATATCAGGACTATGAGATTGAGTTTGTGGGTGCCCGAAAAGAATCATACAACCGCGATTCGAGAAAACCCATCGTGGAAGACGGCACACTGGAAGACGACCAGAACAGACGAGACTTCACCATCAATGCATTGGCCATCGGGCTCAACAAAAGTAATTACGGGAAGATCCTCGATCCGTTTGGCGGCCTGAACGACATGGAAAAGAAG
>JAGQZT010000106.1 GCA_020435335.1 Flavobacteriales bacterium
AACAGAAAAAATAAGGCATTCCATTACGAAGCCGAAAATGAAGAGCAGATCAAAGTGCAGATCGATGCCAACCCGGAGATCGGCGGAGAAGGAGCAGGAGTGCGACCCATGCAATTGGTATTGATGGGCCTGGCCGGCTGTGCAAGTATCGACCTGGGGTTGATCCTGAAAAAACAACGTCAGGTATTGGTCGATTATCAGGTGGAAGCAACAGCTACCCGGCATGAAGAACCGCCAAAGGCATTCAAGACCATTCATCTTCATTTTATATTGAAGGGAACCCTGGATCCCGAAAAAGTAGAAAAGGCCATTGACTTAACATTAAACAAGTATTGTTCCGTAGCCTTGAGTTTAAACAATGAAATAACCATAAAAACAACATACACCATTAATTAGTGCGTCATTCGCAACGACGGTAAAACATCAACCATGAAAAACTTCGAAACAATAGCCATACGAACGCAAACGGAACGTTCGCAATTCAACGAACATGCAACACCGCTCCACCTCACGTCAAGCTTTGTATTCGACGATGCGGAACAAATGCGGGCCCTTTTCTCCGATGAGATTGAAGGGAATATCTACAGCCGGTTTTCCAATCCGAATACAACGGAACTGATCGATAAGATCAGGCGCCTCGAAGGCGCCGAAGCCGGATGGGCCACAGCTACCGGTATGGCGGCCGTGTTCACTTCGTTTGGAGCTTTGTTGAAACAAGGTGACCATGTGCTGGCCTGCCGCTCCATATTCGGATCTTCTCACACCATTTTAACGAAGATCTTACCAAAATGGGGTATCGATTTCACGTATGTCGATATTCATGAAACTGAAAAGTGGCAAGATGCTGTCCGGGAAAATACGAAACTGGTCTTTGTGGAAACCCCAACCAATCCGGGTGTCGACATCATCGACCTGGAATGGCTGGGCCAATTCAGTCAGGCACACCAGCTCCTGTTGGTGGTTGATAATTGTTTTGCGACACCCTACCTGCAGCAACCGATCCGTTTCGGCGCCGACCTGGTGATCCATTCCGCAACCAAGTACCTCGACGGACAAGGACGTGTGCTGGGCGGACTGATTGCCGGTAAACAAAGGCTGATCGACGAGATTCAGGCTTTTGCACGCCATTCGGGTCCGGCTTTGTCGCCCTTCAATGCCTGGGTGATCTCCAAAAGCCTGGAAACACTGGCCGTGAGGATGGACAGGCACTGCGATAATGCACTCCGGCTGGCTCAATGGCTGGAAAAACATCCGGAAGTAGAGTTGGTGAAATACCCTTTCTTACCGTCACATCCTAAATATGAAGTGGCCAAAAAACAAATGAAAGCGGGGGGAGGGATTGTCACTTTTGTGGTGAAAGGCGGTGTAGAACAAGGAAAACGATTTCTGGATCGTTTGCAGATGCTTTCCTTAACGGCCAATCTGGGTGATACCCGATCCATAGCTACCCATCCCGCATCAACAACGCATTCCAAATTGAGTGAAGAAGAAAGATTGGAAGCCGGAATCCTGCCAGGATTGATCCGGATCTCGGTGGGATTGGAGCATGTGGAGGATATTATTCAAGACATTGATCATGCATTGAAAACTACTTAATAGTTTCTAGTAAAGAAATAACCCTTTCATTAGTCAATAGTTCCCTCTGGTCGCATATTATAGCCATTCTTGCACCAGCATGTTCACATGAATCAAGGAATGCCCTTTTTTCAATTTCGGCAATCCCACCTTCGATTTTTTCCATCGGTTGAATGACCATTCTAGAAGTAGGTAGTTTGTTTACTCGCAACAATTCTAATATCAACGAGGATAAAAATGCTTCAAATACTAAGTAATCAGCCAACAATAGTCTTTCATTCGAAAAAGGGCGCAGTGAATTCCGCCGTATACTCCTGTTCCCTTCTATGTAATGAAGCTCAATACAATTGGTGTATAATCTGAGATATAACGTCTTTGGCTTAAATAAGTTAAACATATCAAAATAGATTCGTGATTACCAAATTTAGTCAATTATCATTTCTACTTTTGCCGCCTAATTCGAATGAGCATGAAAAAGATCGCAGTTATCGGAACAGGCAACTTGGGACAATCCTTCGTGAAAGGACTGATTGATTCCGGAAATTATCAAACGACAGATTTTATCTTAACCCGTCGAACCCGGTCAAAGCTAGCTCCCTTTGAGGAAGCCGGCTTTTCAGTTACTACAGATAATGCAGAAGCAGTGAATCAGGCAAGCCTGATCGTACTGGCCGTGCTACCACAAAAATTAGATGAGGTACTGCAACAGATAGCGGGATCATTAACTCCGAATCATTTGATCATTTCGCTGGTCTCGGGGGTTAAGATTGCACAAATCCAGTCCACTGTCGGGAACACAATCCCTGTTGTAAGGGCCATGCCGAATACTGCTATTGCGATCCGGGAATCCATGACCTGCCTGAGTACCATCCCTGCTTATCAGGAATATATTTCTGAAGTGCAGGATTTGTTTGAACTGGTAGGCGAAACGGTCGTGATCAATGAAGAACAGATGACTTCGGCTACTGCTTTATGTGCTTGCGGAATAGCCTTTTTCTTAAGAGCAATCCGGGCAGCATCCCAGGGAGGGAACGAAATTGATTTCCATGCCAGTGAAGCGTTAAAGATGGCCGCACAAACAGCGAAAGGAGCGGCAAGCCTGCTTATTGCTAACCAATCCCATCCGGAAGATGAAATTGACAAAGTAACCTCTCCGAAAGGATGTACCATTGCCGGATTAAACGAAATGGAGCACAACGGATTCAGCTCGTCCTTCATCAAAGGCATTACGGTTTCCGCCAAACAGGCCGCCGGACTTTATACCGACAAATAGTTAAGTTTTGATAATCCTGATTAAGTTGGTAACTTCGATTATTGCTTTATGAAAAAATGGTTTGAAAATATACTGGAGTTTAATTTAGTTGATATCAACAACTATAAAATTTCCGTACTCGACCTGTTACTCATACTGCTGATATTTGCCGTAGCCCGATTTTTAGTTTCGGCCGTTAATACCATCATCAAAAACAAACTAAGTAAAAAAGGAATTATTGATGTCGGCAGGGCCAAATCGGTAAGCCAAATATTCCGGTATATCATTTATACCATTAGTGTTATTATCGCAGTTGAGAGTTTAGGGATAGATCTGTCAGTCATATTCGGAGTTTTCGCTGCACTTGGACTGGGAATCGGGTTTGCTTTGCAGGATGTTTTTAAAGATCTGATCTCAGGCATCGTCATTTTATTTGAAGGTAATGTCAGTGTCGGCGATATTCTTGAAATGGATGGATTGGTCGGATCGGTCACACAAATAAACATGAGAACGTCTCAAATTAAAACACTTGACGGGGTCTATATGGTAATCCCGAATTCTAAAATTGTAAATGAAAAAGTAATCAATTGGTCGGCAAACAATAAAATATCCCGTTTTAATGTTTCTGTAGGCGTAGCTTATGGTACGGATGTTGAAAAAGTCCGAACCATTTTGCTGGCATGCGCAGCAGCCAATCCCAAGGTGTCTAAAACACCTGAATCGCAGGTGTTTTTTAACGATTTTGGAGACTCCTCACTGGTGTTTCAGCTGCTTTTTTGGATTGAGGACACCTGGCAAACCGAGCTCGTTAAAAGTGAACTTCGATTTGCTATCAACGCTAAATTTAAGGAAGAAGGTATCCAGATCCCTTTCCCTCAAAGAGATGTTCATATAATTCAGTAAGGAGTGGCTAAAAGTTGGCTTAATCGATTTCTAATTTGGCGGATCAAACACATCCAGCAAAAGCATTTTGTGTTGTTTTTGAGCCTTGTTGTGGGCCTGTTGTCAGGTGCAGCTGCAGTAATCATCAAGAACTCAGTCCACTTTATCCAAAAATTGGTTACCAAAGGATTCAGTCAGGATCTTCATAATTACCTCTATTTTGTCTTCCCATTAGTGGGCCTGTTGCTAACCGTGCTCATCATTAAATACCTGATCCGAAGGCAAGTAGGTCATGGAATTCCGGGAGTATTATATGCCATCTCCAAGAAGAACAGCATCATCAAATCATTCAGCTTGTATGCCTCTGTTGTTACCAGTGCGTTAACGGTCGGGTTCGGAGGTTCTGTCGGACTGGAAGGCCCCACGGTGTCAACAAGCGGTGCTATTGGCTCCAATGTCGGGCGGTTTCTGAAGCTGGACTATAAAACCATCACCTTGCTCATTGGTTGCGGTGCCGCCGGAGCCATGTCCGGCATATTCAACGCTCCCATTGCCGCATTGGTATTCGCGTTGGAAGTTTTTATGTTTGACCTGAGCATTGCCTCGATCATTCCGTTCCTCATGGCTTCCGTATCCGCCGCCATCACATCGAGAATGATGCTGGGCGACAATGTGTTGTTTGACATTCAGATCAGAGATCCGTTTTTAGCCGGGGATGTGCCGTTTTACATCTTATTAGGTGTTTTTACAGGTCTTATCTCGGTTTATTTTAATAAGATGTTCTGGTTCATCGAGGATGCGTTCGCTCGTTTTAAGAATCCTTTTATCCGGCTTCTGATCGGTGGATCATTGCTTGGAGTATTGATCTTTTTCATTCCGCCGCTTTACGGTGAGGGATTCCAAACCATCAAGATGCTTTTTTCAGGAAACTACAGCAGCATCGTTAACAACAGCATGTTCTACGGGCAAAAGGACAATGTATTGCTGATGATCGGTCTGATATTCATTCTCATGTTCTTCAAAGTGATCGCTTCGGGACTGACATTTGGCGCCGGTGGTGTAGGAGGGGTCTTTGCTCCGTCGTTGTTTGTCGGTGCAACAGGAGGGTTCGTATTTGCGAAAAGCATCAATTTTTTCGGGTGGAGCAGTATTTCCGAAAGTAACTTCACCCTGGTCGGAATGGGAGGCCTCATAGCCGGTGTTTTACATGCTCCGTTAACAGCCCTGTTCCTGATCGCTGAGATCACCAGTGGCTACGAATTGATCATTCCACTTATGATTACGGCTGCTATTGCCTACCTCACCTCCAAGTATTTTGTGCCGCATTCCATCTACAACATGCAACTGGCCAAGCGGGGTGAGCTGATTACCAGAGATAAGGATAAGACCGTACTTACTCAGATGGATCTTCATACTCAGATTGAAAAGGATTTCAATACGGTCCACATTAATGCTAATCTGGGCGATCTGGTTCAGATTATTGCTCAATCTTCACGGAACCTGTTTCCGGTTGTAGATGATGCGGGAAGCTTTCAGGGGATGATCGAACTGAATGACATCCGTGAGATCATGTTTAATGCCGAGATGTACGACGAAGTAAAAGTGAGCTCTCTGATGGTAGAGCCTCAGGATCTGATTTCTTTAAAAGATAACATGGATGTGGTGGTGGATAAGTTTACGAAAACCAATGCGTGGAATCTTCCTGTAGTGGAAGAAGGAAAGTACGTCGGATTTGTTTCCAAATCCAAGTTATTTACCGCCTACCGGAATCACCTCAAAGAAACAACACTGGAAGAGTGAGCAAAAAAAAAAGCCTCACAACGTGAGGCTTTTTTTGGGATTATAAAATTTTAGAAATGCCATAAATCATGTTCCATGATGAAAATGTCATCCTTGATTTGCTCAGCTTCCAAAAGCAGGTCAATTCCCTGCAAATAGGCTCTGTTATTCCTATCATAAACATTTGAGCGCTTGTAAGCGTAGCTATTAAACATTCGCTTCCAGAAGATGTCATCAAACGTTCTTCTTTCCGCGTCGTTCTGACGATTAAACACGTCGAAGTTGGCGAACACATAACGACACTCAGGGAAATATACCCAGAACATAGGTACTTTACCTTTTACGTTCATGTTCTCATCAAACTCCAAACGAACCGGACAGATTCCCATGATTCTCACGTCCATGATAGAACGCTCATTATCAAAGAACCAATCCTCTTTTAAACGGTAGGAAACAATATCCTGTGAAGAGTAATCCTGCCAGATGGTATCGGCAAATCCTTCCATCACATCCCCGTATTCATCGTATTGCTCCTTAACCTCCGGGTATCTTAAAATACCTTGCATAACTTCTGCTTTGGTTAATGGCAATTCAAACTCATCGCTTGTTTCATCGTAAGCCGTAATGGTACCTTCCTCGATACCGAATTTGATCACATCGAACAAACTCTTACGGTCTTCGATCTCCTGAATCGGGTAATACAGAGGATGATTGATTTTTTCACGCAGGTCTATCGTTCTCCACACTCGTCTGTGCCACATCACATCGGCTTCACGTACATGAGTGTAAGGAACTACTCTTCGGGTAGGAGTATTCTCCTTGATCCAAGGTTTATCAAGCACCTTTTGTGCCTGAATACTCGGGATAAACAGTCCGACCAAAGCCAGACCGAGTAGTATTCGTTTAAGTTGTGTTTTCATCATATCCTCCTTTTTCTTATTAATTGTATATGGATATTATTATTTCAATTTAACGGTCATGTTACCCATTTCAACGGTTCTGCCGTCAGGCATGGTCACAGCCATTTTTTCCAGGTAGAAACGTTGGTTACGGGCACCGGATTTAACCATAGCCTTAGCCTTGTCGTTCATTCGGTTACCTGTACATTTCACACTCTTATAGTCACCGTTTACGGTAGTACCGATCTCGAAAGACTTACACTTCACCTGAAGGTCAAATACGAAACCTTCCAGCTCGGCTTTGATTACACCGTCTCCCAATTCGGACTTGGATAATACAACCGTTCCTGTTTTACCGGCAATGTAAGCTACCGGAGTAGGGATACGTTTTACCCGGAACTCGGCTTTACCAAGAGGTACTTTTTTACCGGTAGTCTCATCCTCACCCGTAACGGAAATGGTTACGTTACCAGGAGATTTAGGACGCATTACCCAACCTTGACCGGATTTGGTCAGACCAGGAGCAGATGCGGTAAATTTAGGCATCGGTGCAGAGATGGAAACCGGGTTGTCAACACCCATGTAGAACACGTTCATCTTATCAGCAGAGATAGCCAGTGAAGGTTTTCCAACCTCGAAACTACTCTTGAACGGATAAACTTTTGGTCCTTTCTTGGTGTTCAATTTGATGATTCCACCCCAATCGTGTACACCAACTCCTTCAACCACTTTCAGATTACCTTTACCGGCAGCGATGTCTTTCTCATCCATTTGGTACCAATCACCATCTTTCCATGAAGTACCTTTTTGGCCTTTCATAATGGCATTGATATCAAATTTTCCGGTTTTTTCCACTTCCAAAGCGGCAGCAGTATCATACGGAGTCTTTGTGATGTAAATCTCAGGTGTAACCCTGTCGTCATAAGCAGCTGTAAATACACTGGCACGGAAGGTATCACCGCTCATGATGTAAGCTTTTGGCAATACAGCCATACCTTGTACAGCGTTGAATGATACTCCTCCGGCATCGATACGCTCATACAGTTTGGCAATAACTTCTGCTTCAGCTGTTCGAACATCCGACTGGATTTTAGATAACATGGTCACAACAGCGGCTAATGGAATGTGGTAGAACATACCGGTCTCCCAGGAGTCCATGTTTCCATCATCATTCTTCATTTCTTTCGTTTCAAGATAAGCCAGTTTTTTACCAATCTCAGCTTCTACATCTTTATCTTCAAAGATGCTAACTAAACCAGATTTAAAAGAAGTTAACTTTTCTCTTAATGTTATTCCACTGAATTCTTCCAGTCCCGGAACTTTTGTCGGGTGACCAGGTTCTGCAAGACCCATAATACGAGTAGGCTCGTCATAGTTGTCTTTTGCATCTACCCGGATCATGTTAATGGTATCCGCTTCTTCCGGAGTTTTTTTATCGGTAATCTCAATCAATTTACTCTTTAAAGATTGAATGTGATTGTACATGTCGTTAGACATTTTCTTTACCTGATCAGCCTTGTCAGCCCATTTGGCTGCGGCAGGGCTTTCTGCTCTTGCTTTATCAAAAGCCTGGTATAATATACTGTTACTAGCATCGAAAGATACAGTTGTGTTTTGGATACCGGTATTAATTTTAACGAAAGCATCCAAAATTGATTTCGCTACGTTCATCGCCAATAAGGCAGTCAATACAAGGTACATCATACCAATCATCTTCTGCCTTGGTGGTAAATCGCCTCCACTCATAATTCAAAAATTTTAAATTAGTTAAACAAAAGATTAGTTATGACTTCATCGCAGTCAACATATTACCATATATGTTGTTTAATGCTGTTAAGTTAGTTGACAGTTCTGCAATGTTCTCTTTGTATCGCTTAGTATCTTCTACTGAATCAGAAAGGTTAGTCATCAGAGCAGTAATACCGGCATACATCGCCTGCATGGTTTCAGCTTGTTGCTGAGAACCTTGTAATTGAGAAGCATAAGACTGGTTCAAAGCTTCCAATGTAGAAGCCATTTTTTGCATTTGCTCTCCTGTGCTTGCACCGCTGTTAGCTGCTTCGTTCAATACGGCTAATGATTCAGATGCTTTTGCATAATCATCAGCTAAAGAGCTTACTTTAGATGAAGCTGTTTTTAAGCTTTCAGCATATTCGTTTGTTGCAACGGATGCGTCTGAAATCTCAGATAATTTATTAGCGTTGGTGCTTAAGCTTCTTAAACCTTGACCTAAGCTGTCGATCAATTGAGAATCGATCTTAGCGTCTTCTAACATGGTGTCTAATTGCTCTACGGCACTTCCTTTCGGTTTACCGTGTCCACCGTGCTCATCGTCCATACCAGCCAACTCAGGGTAAGCTAATGTCCAGTCCAACGGTAAGTGTTGTGGCTCAAATGCAGAAACCACGAAGATCAGGGCTTCCGTACTCAAACCTACGATAAGCATCAGACCCGCACCAGGCCAGTGCATAATTTTAAACAAAGCTCCTACAATCACGACTGCCGCTCCAATTCCGTAGAGCATCCCCATGATCGTTTTACCTTTTTTCGTCTCAAATAAAAATTCTACAAATCCCATAATTTTTAGTTTTAAAGTTAATAAATATAGATAGGTTGTTAATTACGATTTTTATAAGTTATCATCCTTAGATCTACCTAAGTATGTTTGAACACATCGGAATCCGATATAGCATTTAGCGGTATCCTGGTATTCATAGGTTCTTGTACTGGTTTGCAGGTAATACCCGATATCTTTCCAGGATCCTCCTCGAATTACTTTTCTTTTCAGCACCTCAGGATCTTCATCCTTGGCATCGTATAAATAATCCGGATTAAGGTCATGAGCAAAATTGTAAGCAGACTCATCAAAGGCATTGCTGGTCCATTCCGCCACGTTACCGGCCATACAGTACAAGCCGTAATCATTCGGGTTGTAAGAATTGATCTTAACCGTATGGAACCCTCCGTCGTCGATGTAGTTTCCTCGCATCGGTTTAAAGTTCCCCAGGAAACATCCTCTGCTGTTTCTGATGTAAGGACCACCCCATGGGTACGGGCTCAAATCGAGGCCACCTCTTGCGGCATATTCCCACTCAGATTCTGTCGGAAGACGGAAATCATTCACCATGGTGCTTCCGTTATCTCTTAAGAAATCATTCATTAACATGGTTCTCCAGATACAGAATGCAGTTGCTTGTTTCCAGGATACACCAACTACAGGATAATCATCATAAGCCGGATGCCAGAAGTAGTTCTGAGTCATAGGCTCATTAAACGAGTAAGTAAAATCATGAATCCATGCTAAGGTGTCAGGATAAACATTGATCACATCTCTCATGATAAATTTAGAACGATCGATAGAGAATTTATGACGTTCTCCTTCACCGGCAGTTAAGGCGTCACGGCTTGACCGTTTAGCGGCTCTTCTGTAGTCAATCCAATAGTAAGTGTATTGGAATTTACGGGTGTCAAATTCTCTTCTTCTCATGAAACGTTCACCCGGAGAATAATACATAGGCTCCAGGGCTTCACGGATGTCCGGGTTCTTAGGATCGGACCACTTTAATTTGGCATACCAATCGATAACAGGCGGATCCAACTCCTCGTCAAACTCATTGGTAGAGATCAGGTAGTACTCTTCATCTACTTCTTCACCAAGAATTCTTCGTGCAATCGAATCTCTTACATGGAAAACGAACTGACGGTACTCATTGTTTGAGATTTCAGTCTGATCCATATAAAAGGCCTGAACAGATACTGTTTTGGATTGGGCGGTCAAAGCATACGGCACATCCTGATCGGACGGTCCCATGTTATAACTTCCCATTGGAATAAAGAGCATGCCGAAAGGATCCGGTTGATACCATTCCTCCCTTCCCTGCACTCCGATTAACTCGCCGTTCTGCTTACTACATGAGTAGAGAACAACTACAGCTAATAAAATTAATACTCGTTTCATAATTACCTCCTTCTTTTGTAAAAACTCACCTTTTCAGGTGATTATCTGCCTGTTAAAATTATTGAGCAGATTGCTTATTACGTAATTTTATGTATAAAGTTACTTAATCTTATAAAAATCTTACTGAGTGATATACCTCTCTTGTTGGAGGGCTCACAATGTTAGTACAATATTTTAACATAAACTCTAAACTACCGCTACTGTGGTCGCCCAAAGCGGATGTGGTTACGTCATACGAAACCCCAAGTTTCAGTCCTTTCAGAGAAGGACTAACTTTTGTGAAATCAACTCCGGCAAGTGCGGCAACGGCGTCTTGTACTCTATAGGAAACGCCTCCCCAAACCAATTTATTGTATAAAATGATGGCGTTCGCGTCTAACTGCGTAGAGGCAGCATCGGTTTTTGCTAAAATAGACGGCTTAAGAATCCACATCTGATCTTTTCTGATATCCCAGTCGTATCCGGCCATAACGTAGTAGTGACGGGACTGAGCGTAGCTTAATGCACCTGCTGATCCAGGAGGGCCATTAGCAGCAACATCTTTCAGTTCGGTTTGAGGGATGTGCAACGTAGAAATACCTACGTACATTTTGTCTTTAATGTGATAATACAAACCGAAACCGGCATCAAATGTCATAGCAGAAGTGCTGGCATTTGGAATAGAAGGGTCATTTAAATAATTGTCAATAGCAACAAAATTATCACCGTATGATTTATTGATCACTCCAACTTCCGCGCCGATTCCCAGTGTACCAGGACCTAACATCAGGTGGTAAGAATAAGCTAACTTACCAACGAAGTTGCTCTCGATTCCTAATTTGTCCTGAAACAAAGTAAGGCCGATACCGTGTTTGTTGAATATCAATGCGTCAGCGCTAAACAGGTGCGTTTGAGGCCTTCCGTCGAAGCCCATCCACTGGGATCGGGTCAGGATAGTACCACAAATACCACCGTTGTGTCCGGCAGAACCGGGGTTTACACCAAGCTTGTTGAACATGTTCTGTGTAAACTGTGCATCTTGCTGAGAATAAGCTGAAACCCCAGCAAATACAATAAGAGTAGAAACAATAAATTTCCTCATAAAAGTTTAAATTTTCATGTAAAATTAACGCATTTCTGCATTCATTAGTCGGCTAAGATAAATAAAAAAAAATACTAACCAAAAACTTTTTTAACTTTTAGTTGTTGATTATTTAATTAAATTTTAAAAATATCAAGACAATTTTTGAAAAGTTTGCCACCATCGATTCGGGATTTCATTTTCGCAGGCAGTTTGGTAATCCAGATAGGAACATGGGATAAGTAAATGCCGCTCATACTTGATTTTTTTATGTGAAGGATAAGGGACATCCATCCACCATCGGTCACTCTTGTCGCTTTTGTAGAAGACAACCTCCTTGTCGCCGTCCTGAATATTAACCATGTACTTAACGTAGTTTTTGCGGCTTCCTACGGGAAAATCCTTTTTCCGGTTGTTGTAGCCATCCATAAAATACCAGATCATCTGGGCTACACTGTGTGCGGTTTGCCCGTTCTGGTCAAATTCGGGATTGACCTCATAAAACCCGATTGACGTTAGTTTGTCGCTCAGTCCCGCATACCGGGCAATCTGACAGGCTTGTTCTCCATAAAAACCGTTTGGGGATGCATTGTTGTTGGCCGGGGCTTCACTTTGACGAATGGCACTTACATCGAAACTCAGGATATCCGCGTTTCGCACAATGGGCTCTACTTCCTCGATATTTTGCTGTACCTGTCCCAACCGGTAAATGTCGAAATACAATTTGGACATAAGCTCGATTTCATCTTTATCAATGAAATAAGTCTGGTAACCGATATTGCTGTAATTGAACAGAAAATTCGGCTGGTAGAGAATGATCTTGGACAAGAAATTGTTTGAATCGATCTCCTGATCGGCATCTCCCAGGTTAAAACGGGAGTCGACCGTAACCAGGTTCACCGTTTGTTCCAGGTTCTTGTAAGCCATGAAATTCGCATAGGTCAAATCCTGGCTGCCGCCTATGATGAGCGGGAGTACATTTTGTTTGATTAATTCCTCAATGATGGAGCTTAAGGCGAAATATGTATCGTTGGTGGTGTTTCCCAGCTTCAGGTTCCCCAAATCGACTATCCTTGTTTTGGATTTGAATCCGGCAAGCCGGTATAAATATTTGCGGACCTGATCGGGAGCCAAAGAACACCCTGCATTGTTGAAAGCGTTTCGTTCTTCCCCGACACCGATAATAGCGATGTCGAAATCTTCCATGCTTACATCATGCGAGCAGGTGATGGAATTGCCTAATTGCGTGTTATGATGATCGAAACTCAGATCATCCCCCAGGTGAACAGGCTCGAAAAATTCGCTAAAGTTCATAATCGGATCAGTTTAGAATCCAAATATAGACTTTCTACTTCTTTTTTGTGCTTTTTTTTGCCGGTGTCTGTTCTGCGAGGATTTTTTCAACTTCTTCCAGGGTTAAAGCTTCGGCATTCGTTGTTTTCGGAAGTTCTATTTTAGTGCGTCCTTTCACAATGTGAAACCTTCCCCAACGGGCTTTTTGAACAGAAATGCCTTTGTCTTCCCAGTTGTGGATGTACTTGTCCTTTTCTTTCTGTAGTTTATCTTCGATCAGTTCGGCAACATCTTCCTGAGAGAGGTTGTTGAAGTTGTATTTCTTGTTCACATTGATGAACATGTTGTTCCATTTGATGAAAGGCCCGAATCGACCTACTCCTTTCTGTACGGGTAGTCCCTGATATTCGGCTATGGGAGCATCGGCAGCTTGTTTCTGGCGGATTAATTCGACGGCTCTGCCGAGATCAACGGATGATAAATCCTCGTCTTTGGGGATGGAAACGAACAGGTTTCCTAATTTAACGTAAGGTCCGAAGCGGCCTTGAGCAATAACCACTTCTTCACCTTCGAGCATTCCCAGTGTTTTAGGGAACTTAAACAACTCGAGTGCCTCGTTCAAGGTGATGTTCCCGATCGTTTGGTTCGGCTGCAATCCGGCAAATTTTGGTTTTTCTTCATCTTCCGTGCTTCCGATCTGAATCATCGGCCCGAATTTGCCAATCCGTGCGATTACCGGCTTTCCGGTTTCCGGGTCATTTCCAAGGATGCGTTCACCGCTGGCCCGATCGGCGTTTTCCATGGTGTCTTCGATCTGGCCATGAAAAGGACCGTAGAAATCCTCGATCATCTTATTCCATTTTTTCTGGCCTTCTGCGATGGCATCGAATTCTTCTTCTACCTGAGCCGTAAAACCGTAATCCAGAATTTTTTCGAAGTTCTCAACGAGGAAGTCGTTTACCACGATCCCGATGTCGGTCGGAAATAATTTCTTGCGTTCCACATCGTAGTTTTCCGTGCCAAGGGTTTCGGTTACCGTGTTGTTCTTTAAGGTCAGTGTAGTGAAGTTTCGTTCCTTCCCGTCGCGATCTTCTTTCACCACATACCCTCGTTTCTGGATGGTGGAAATGGTCGGAGCATACGTTGAAGGTCGTCCGATGCCCAGGTTTTCCAACTGTTTTACCAAGCTGGCTTCCGTATACCGGGGCGGGTGTTGTGTGAAACGTTCGGTAGCGTTAATGTCCTGAAGCGTTAATTGCTCTCCGATGTTTAACGGTGGCAAGATGCCCTCCTGTTCGCTGTCTTCATCATCCGTGCCTTCAAGATATACTTTCAGGAATCCGTCGAACTTGAGGACTTCTCCTTTCGCGACAAAGTTCTCGGAAGTGGTCGATATTTGAATGGTCGCGGTAGTCTTTTCCAGCTGCGCATCACTCATTTGGGAGGCAACTGTTCGTTTCCAGATCAGGTCGTAAAGTCTTACCTGAGATGAATCGCCCGTAATGGAGTGGGTGTTCATATAGGTAGGCCTGATCGCTTCGTGAGCCTCCTGTGCCCCTTTCGATTTGGTTGTGTATTTTCTGGTTTGCGCATATTCCGCTCCGTAAGATCTGGTGATTTCCGCACGTGCTGCGTTTAATGCTTCGTCCGATAAGTTCACCGAATCCGTTCTCATGTAAGTAATCTTACCTTCTTCGTAAAGGCGCTGAGCAACGGTCATGGTTTGGGATACCGAAAAACCAAGTTTCCTGCTGGCTTCCTGCTGCAGGGTGGATGTTGTAAACGGAGCTGCAGGCGATTTTTTAGCCGGTTTGGTTTCCAGGTTTTGGATGGTGAATGTCGCATCCTTACACTTGTTCAGAAATTCCTGCGCTTCTTCCTTGGTTGCAAAACGTTTGGGCAATTCAGCCTTGAGCAGTGTGCTTCCACCCACCAGAAAATTGGCAATAACGCGATAAGCAGAATCATAATGAAAGTCGAGGATTTCTTTCTCACGCTCTACAATGAGCCGAACAGCCACAGACTGTACACGTCCGGCAGACAGAGACGGTTTTATTTTTCGCCACAATACCGGTGAAAGTTCATAACCAACCAATCGATCGAGAACCCTTCTTGCCTGTTGGGCGTCAACCAGGTTTTTGTTGATGGTTCTTGGGTTTTCCACCGCCTTCGTGATCGCTGTTTTCGTAATCTCATGAAAAACAATGCGCCGGGTCTTCTGTTCATTCAGTTTCAAGGCTTCGTACAAGTGCCATGAAATAGCTTCTCCCTCGCGGTCCTCATCGGAAGCTAGCCACACCATCTCTGCGGTATCAGCCAGCTTCTTTAGTTCGGCGACTACTTTCTTTTTATCTGAAGGGATTACATATTTAGGTGTAAATCCGTTGTCTATGTCTACAGAGAGGTCTTTTCCGGGAAGGTCACGAATGTGCCCGAAACTCGATCTTACGGTGAAGTCTTTCCCAAGAAATTTCTCGATGGTTTTAGCTTTCGCCGGCGACTCAACTATTACAAGGTTCTTTGCCATAGCTACTGGTTTGCGCATGATAATTTTTGCAAAGAAATGAAATTAAATTTTTCATTTCCAAATAAAAAGTACCCCTCAATACCTTATATTATATTTATATAATATATTTTTTTGAATTTTTAAGAACCCCCTTTTATGTCATT
>JAGQZT010000107.1 GCA_020435335.1 Flavobacteriales bacterium
CTTATCAGGGTGTTTGGCTGAATTACCCGGAAGGCCAGAAATATACAAGCCGGTTATCATTTGAAAAAGAAGTGATGGAAGTGCTCATCGATGCTTTGCCTGCTGTGGATGAGTTTCAGCAAAAGTTTGCCTCCACGGTCACCAACTGGCTACCTTTCTATTGGAAAGGCTTTACTCAAACCACCAGGTATACTTATATTATCCATAATTTGTCTGACCTGGAAGCCGTGCGTTCCGATTTTCGGGAGAACATCCGACGGGAGATCAAAAAGGCGGAGAAAGACCTGGTTATCAAAACACTGGCCGGTGTAGATGAACTTTATAGTCTGAAACAGGAGGTCTATCAACACAATCAGGAAGTTTATCCGATCCCGAAAGAATTGCTGGAAAAAGCTTATGCTTATACGAAGGGACAAGGGTGTGGTGAAGTATTGGCCGCTTACGATGCAACAGGGAGCCTGCATTCCATTCTTTTCTATGTGTGGGATCAGCACGCAGCTTATTACCTGCATGGCGGAACGGCTCATGCATTTAAAACCGGAGGCTCCATGAGTCTGTTGTTGTGGGAGGCGATCCGGCGAAGTGCAAAAACCAGCCAGGTGTTCAATTTTGAAGGAAGTATGATCGAGTCCATAGAACGTTATTTCAGGGCATTCGGAGGGGAGCAGGTTCCGTATTTTGAGATCAGCCGTACGAATTCCAGGTTGTTAAAATTCTTAAAACATTAAGGCATTGGTAAAACATATCGCTTCGACTTGTTCGGGATGGCTGAGCATGAAGCAGTTGATGATGCTCTCGGGAACCAGACTCATATTACCATTCTATCATGTGGTTTCCGATCAGGAGGCACCTCATTATAAGCATCTGTACCCGGTAAAATCGGTATCGGAGTTCGAGGCCGATCTGGATTTCCTGCTTCAACATTTCAGGCC
Organism: Flavobacteriales bacterium; assembly: GCA_020435335.1. Classification (GTDB taxonomy): domain Bacteria; phylum Bacteroidota; class Bacteroidia; order Flavobacteriales_E; family Vicingaceae. The sequence continues at coordinate 933 of JAGQZT010000107.1, forward strand.
GATTACCCTGAACGAACTGATGGAGCAGGTGACGGCCAACCGGAAGTTCCGGGAACCGGTTTTCCATTTGACCTTTGACGACGGGTTAAGGGAATTGTATGAGGTTGTTGCCCCCATCCTTAAGCAAAGAGGGATACCGGCCACTTTTTTCATCAACACCGACTTCATGGATAATAAATCGATGTTCTACCGGTTCAAGGCGAGCCTGATGGTGGAAGAATTCGGAACAACCGGTATGTTGGAGCTGAGTGCGGATGAAGCTCTGCAGATCGATGATTTTGCGGAGACGATGGGTTATTCGTTCGATGGTTATTTGAAAGCGAATCAACCTTACCTGACTTCAGACCAAATCAAGAACCTAATTGGCCAGGGATTTACAATTGGAGGTCACAGTCTGAACCACCCCTTGTTTTCTGATTTGAATGTGGAAGAACAAGTCAATCAGGCTTTGTCGAGCGTCCGGATTCTGTGTGATCAATTTCGACTTGATTATGGGGTGTTTTCGTTTCCCTTTACGGATCATGGGGTTGGCAGGGAATTCTTCCGTCAGGTGAATACAACACTGGATCTGACGTTCGGAACGGCAGGCATTAAAAAGGACATCACCTCGAAGAATTTACAACGGGTTCCCATGGAGCAGCCTGAAACAGCAGAAGCGATCATTAAGACTCAATACATGTATGCCGTGATGAAAAATCTGGTCGGCAGGAACCGGATCAGGCGGTAAGTTCACCATTCACATAATCCCGCAAATATTCGTAGTCGGGCGTCAGATCTCCGTTTTTACAGATGGTTGCCCGTTCAATGACCCTTTCATGGTCGTTTATGAGGTGAGGCAACACTTTATCGATGAATTCTCTGCCGAAATCCCGGGAAGCATCTTTTGGAAGTTCGCAGGGCAGGTTATCCACGGCCATCACGGTGATGGCTCCGGGAGCATTGTAGGCGGTTTCTTTTTCGTTCAGAACATCGTAACCGTAGATCGGGTCGGCAATGGTTGAAGGGCGCAATGTGCAGGCAACGGCGGCATCAATGTCGCAACTCACGTCTCCAACCACTTTGATGTTGAATGAAGGGTCTTTAGCATCTTCACGGGTAAAGATATACGGAGCATCTTCGTCCCAAAAGTGTCCCGAAATATACATGTCCGCCACCCGGGCGAATTTCATGAAATCTCTTTCAAAACGTTCGGGGTGACTGTAAACTTCAGATCGTTTAAAGGCAGAGCCGTCCGTTTTTTTGTAGTAATCATCCACCAGGATTTGTGCATATACCGGTTCGTTGAAAGTTTGGGATAATAGTTCCTGAGGGGAAACCCGTTTGATTCCGATTTTGTGGAGGATTTCTTCGATGCCCGAATTGACACGACCTCCGCCGGAAGTAACGATTTTATAGTTGGCCGGTAGTTTGATCTTACTGAGTTCAGCTTCCATTTCTGCCCGGTCTTCACATTGATAAGCCCTTTTCAGGTTGTATTCACCGGTTTGTTGACCGTAAGCGTAAAAGCTGTTATAACAACCTACGATGCCGGCATACTTTCCGAATCCGATCAGGCGAATGCCCTTGGTATTGGTTAACGCTTCGTAATCGACCATGGCGATGTTTTTTTCGATCATGGCCAAAAGCAGTTTCCGGTTGTAGGGTTGTTTCTTAATGGTGTGTGAAAAATAGAAATAGGTCTTGTTGTCGATGAGTTCGGAAACGGGAACTTCTTTTACACCCATCAACACATCGCAGTCGCTCACATCATCGACTACGGGAACACCGGCAGCTTGGTATTCTTCGTCCTTAAACCGCCTGATGTTGCTTTTTTGCACAACGACCTGTACGGGAAAATCAGCGTTGATTTCAGCGCATTGTTGAGGGGATAAAGGAACCCTTTCGTCGGGTGGGATTTTCCCTTCTTTTATGACGCCGATTTTAATCATTGGTTAAAATTTGCCAGCAAATATAATTAAAGAAAGCAGCTTTTCTAAAAAGATTTAGCTTTAAAGCTTATAAAATTGAGTAATTTTGTGTGGAGTTCATTGAAAATATTGGGGTCGTTTTTGGTTTTGACATCAAGATGCGTCTGCTAAGTAAGCATGTCGAGCGTTGTGGATTGGCTCGTTAATCTCGGTTCTCAAATCGCTAACTGGCGAATACAATTATGCTATGGCTGCATAATCACGACCAAGTCGGATTATCTTAATTCCAGTCTCCAAAGCGGGACGGAACCATTATTCCTCGGGTGTTCCGTTCATTAATACCCGATTCAGGAGTATCAAACTTTTGAACTAGTCTTTCGGGTGCTTCGACCGGAAGATGAAATTGAAGAAGCTTAAGCTTCAAGTTGGTTGCTTTTCACCTGCTTTTAGTCTAACAATCAATGAAAAGATAAACATGTAGAAAGCTTATCGGTCCCTTGTTTGGACGAGGGTTCGAATCCCTCCGGCTCCACAGAGAATCAGGCTGCTGTTCTTTGTTTTTCAGTGCATTCACACAAGTCTCGTTGATGTGAATGCGATAAGAACAAATGAAATTGCCAGAGCAATTTGCAGGCTGATTTTGACCTTCGGTAAGGCAGGGATCACTTAAATGTAATCCCTCCGGCTCCACTTATGCCCTACGTAGCTTTGAGCCTGGCGAAAAGCTACGCAGGGTTTTTTATTTTGTAATCCATTTTGTATTTATTACTATTGTATCTCAAGACAACCCCATCGGATTATGAAAAAGATTTTTTTAGCAAGCCTGATTTTATGTTCAGTTAACGTCATTCATGCCCAAATCACCATCACGAGTGCCGATATGCCGAATACCAATGATACCATTCGGTTTAGTGAGACCAATGATATTCAGGGATTGGATCCTGTATTAACCGGAACCAACTACACCTGGAACTTCAATACGCTGGTACCGGCATCACAACGCATTGATACCTTTGTTTCGGTGACTTCAACCCCCTTGGCTTACCAGTTCTTTTTTAATAATATCATTTCCTATCCCAATCACAAGGCCAGTTATGCGTTAAGAGGTCAGGACATCGGGATTCCCTCCGTTTCCATCACGGAAGTGTACAATTACATGAAAGAGTCCAGCACAGCGTTAGATCATGTTGGCTTCGGATCAAAGATCAACAGCATTCCGAGTTCTACGCAAAACAATCCGGTCGACCGGGAATATGTCTTCCCGATGAACTACAATGATAACCACATGTCTTCATCGGAATGGGGTGTGAGTGTTCCCGGATTTGGTCATTACGGAGAATACATGGACCGGATTGATACCGTAGACGGCTGGGGTTCGGTTACGACGCCTTTCGGAACGTTTAACTGTTTAAGGGTTAAATCTGTTTTACATAAGGTGGATACCACGTATATTGATGCTCTTTTCTTAGGAACAACCATTCCGCGTCCGGAGGAAATCGAGTACAAGTGGCTGGCTGCAGGCATGGGGAAGCCCGTATTAAAGATCGTTACTACTGCCGGTTTGGTATCGAGTATCGAATACCAGGATATGGCCCGGGTTGGGGTTTCTGTTCAGGAGTATGTCTCAGTAGAAGGTGTTTCCATTTATCCTAATCCTGTATCTGATCTGCTTCAGTTGACTTTTAGCACGAAGGAATCTGGAAACTTGACTTACCGGTTCATCGATCTGCAAGGGAAAGAATTAGCGGTGATTAATCATGGTGAAATTCAGGCAGGAAACCAGAAGATCGAGATTTATCCGAAAAAATACATTCAATCTCCCGGGGTTTATTTGCTGGAGCTGAATTTCAACAACGAAATGCCGATCACTAAAAAGGTATTTATTACCAATTAATAGGTAAACGGAATCGAACGCACTGTTTTATTGCCGACCCCGTCAGTTAGTTCCAGGGTGAATTCGTGATTGCCCTTGCTCAGGTCTTCGATGGTGTAGAATACTTTCGATTTTTTAGCCTCATATTCCATGATCACCCATTTCCCGTCGATGCTGCCGCGGTAGCTTTTGATGCCGGACAGGTTGTCGCCAATTTTGAATTCGATTTCGTTGTACGTGGCCATGTGCCGGTCGGGGATAATGTTTAACGGTACGATCGTAGGCGCTATGGTGTCGATCATCACGGCAAAACCACCGAAGGCTTTTGTTGTGGCCGAGATAAAATTATTCCGCCAGGTCCCTCCGCGGGAATAGTATTTCTTATTGCTGTCAAAATGAACGATGGTCGCTTTGCTTCGGAGGTATTCACTCAATCGTCCCACTTTGATGGATATGGTAATCGGCTTATGCAAAGGAGTGTAGTCGTTATGCACAAAGTAAGTAGGTGTGATGGCCCCCTGGAGGGTGTCTGCCTCAAAGTAGTTGAAAGGTAAGTCTTTATACAGGGCGTCTTTTGGGATTCTGACTTGCAGGGTTTGCCGGTCGAAAAAATTACTGTCGGCATAGCTGAACAAGGTGTCGTACTTTTGTTTGATCACAGCCGGCAGGTTCTTTTTATCGATGTTTCCGGTTGCTTTGAAGCTGATGGAAGAACTGTTGCTGTAGCTGTCGTTTACCACGTATTTAAAATTGAATTGACTTCCTTTTTTGAAGTGAATGATCCCGTTGTTTTCCTGTTCTCTATAAATTTCCAGGGGATTGTTGGGCTCGATGAAGCTGCGCTGAAAACGAACATGTTCACGCAAGTAGTAACTGTAGTCAATTAAAGAGTTCAAAGCCCTGGAATGATCAAAATTGAATTTGGTCATTTCTGACTTGAAAATGGTTTTTTCATCCTTAATCAGTTCTATGGTATAGATGCCGTTTCGGTTACCGTAGCCATTCAATTTGTCGATGGTTTCGATTCCGATTCCGATTTGTCCGTAGGCCTGAATTTCCGTTCCGGCTTTGAGCTGATAGTTGCCGTCGCTTCCGGTTACCAGAAAGCGTTGAACCTGTTGTTTATTGTTTATGTAGCTGGTGTCGTCGAGTGGTGTAAAGGTGATGCTCCGGATTTCGGGCTTGATGTTGTCTTTGATGTCGAATCCGAATAAGAGCGGATTAACGGGGTATTCCGATTCCGTTTCCCGGATCTCGTAGTGGAGGTGTGGCCCGCCGGAACCACCGGTATTCCCTGAAATGGCGATCACATCACCTTTTTTTACTTTCAGCAAGGTGTCGGGCGGGTACCAGTCGATTTCCCAGCTTTCCTTTTCGTGCTGGTATTTTTTGATTTCATCGGCAATAGCGCCCTTGAATTTTTGCAGGTGGGCGTAAACGGTGGTGTATCCGTTCGGGTGGTCGATGTAGATCACTTTGCCGTAGCCCCAGGGCGAAATTTTGACCCGGGAAACATGTCCGTCGGCTGAAGCATAGACTTTAAATCCTTCCTTTCCCTGGGTTTTAATGTCGATTCCTGAATGGAAATGGTTGGAGCGCAATTCACCGAAATTCCCGGCCAGGTAGAGCGGAATGCCCAGGGGAGCCTGAAAATAACCTTTCGGGAAAGAGGTTTGGGAGAAAGTGATGCTCCATAAGCAGGTCAATATCAAAGTGGCAATTGTACGTCTCATCATAACTTAGTAGGTCAAATATCCGGCCAAACCGTACTGGCAAAGCTATCCAGAGACTTTTGAAAAAATCGCATCAATTTATTAATGATATTCACATGACCTAGTGTAAAAAAAACTACCTTTGTATAGGTTGATTTATCAACTTAATGATAATATTTGGGTATGAAAGATGTGTCTCTTCTGACGAGTGGGATCAGGCAAAAAGTTGAAAAACTGATTGCCAAGCAAAGTTCGCTACAGTCAGAAAATACGAAGCTTTCGGAACAAATAATTAAAATTAAACAAGAGTTAGAAGAGAAAAGTCAACGCATTTCGGAGTTGGAAGACAAAGTTAACATGCTGAAGATTGCCGGAAGTGTTGATAGTGAAAGTACCAAAGAAGTGAAGTTGAAAATAAACGAAATGGTACGGGAGATTGATAAATGTATTGCTCAAATTAACAGATAATTTTAAAATCCCACATGGGGGAGTTGTCGATAAAAATTAAGATTGCAAACAGGGTCTATCCGCTTACGGTGAAGATGGATGAGGAAGAAGGGGTTCGGAAAGCGGCAGAAGACATCAACCGGTCGATCAACGAGTTTGAACGCCTGTATGATGTAAAAGACAAGCAAGACCTGTTGGCAATGGCTGCCTTAAAAGTAGCATCGCGCAACTTCGAGCTGGAAAAGAAAGGTGTGATGGATGGTGCCTCGATCGAAGAGGATTTAAAAGAGATTGACGCTTTATTGAGTCAGCAACTGTAGGTTCTTTGTAATATACACTTGAGCAAAATTTATCGAGAATATTAAAAATTCCCGTGCAAAATTATTTCGTTTGATAAACTAACGTTTATTTATTTAGAGCCAGGCTCATAAGTAACCTAAAACAGGCCCCTCGTAACTCCGCAAGGATATTCATTTCGATGGACATGGGAAGTTTGACCATACTTGGCAGCTCTATTTATTTTTTTTATTGGGTTTATCCAAGCCATTTTTGTACGGGTTTTTTTATGCTCAATAATCACGTTTCACTTTCAGGTACACGAATTAAATTTTTTAAAAAATGGACATAGTAAGTATTATTATCGGCCTTGTTGCAGGTGCCGGTATTGCCGGAGTGGTTGTTGCCATGGTAATGAAAAACAGCGCCAATGCCAAAGGCAACAAAATCATCGAAGAAGCTAAGGCTGAAGGTGAGGTGCAAAAGAAAGAAAAGATCCTTCAGGCCAAGGAAAAATTCCTGCAGTTGAAGGAAGAACATGAGAAAGTGATCAACGAGCGGGAGCGTAAGATCGCTGAAATGGAAAACAAGATCAACCAGAAAAATCAGCAGGCTTCCAAGCAGATCGAAGACGTAAAACGTAAAGAGAACGAGATCGATCGGGTAAAAGAAACCCTGAACAAACAGCTGGAGATCATCGAGAAAAAAGAATCTGAACTCGATAAATCTCACCGTAAGCAGGTGGAGCAACTGGAAACCATTTCCGGGTTATCTGCCGAAGATGCCAAAGCTCAACTGGTGGAAGCCCTGAAGGACGAAGCCCGTACCGAAGCCATGGCACACATCAAAGACATTGTAGACGAGGCGAAGATCAACGCGAACAAAGAAGCCCGTAAAATTGTGGTTCAAACGATTCAGCGGGTTGCTACGGAACAGGCTATCGAAAATTCGGTATCCGTTTTCAACATCGAAAGCGACGAGATCAAAGGACGGATCATCGGCCGGGAGGGAAGAAACATTCGTGCCCTGGAAGCCGCAACCGGTGTGGAGATCATCGTGGATGATACACCTGAGGCCATCATCTTATCCTGCTTCGATCCGGTACGTCGTGAGATTGCCCGTTTGTCATTGCACCAATTGGTAACCGACGGACGGATTCACCCGGCCCGTATCGAGGAAGTGGTTCGTAAAACCAAAAAACAGATCGAGGAAGAGATCATCGAAGTGGGTAAACGGACCACCATCGATTTGGGTATCCACGGATTGCATCCGGAGTTGGTGCGGATGGTCGGTCGTATGAAATACCGTTCGTCTTACGGACAAAACCTGTTGCAACACTCCAGAGAGGTTGCTAACTTATGTGCCACCATGGCTTCCGAACTGGGCTTAAACCCGAAAGTAGCCAAACGAGCCGGATTACTCCACGATATCGGGAAAGTGCCGGACGATGAACCGGAATTGCCACACGCAATCCTCGGTATGAAACTGGCCGAGAAGTACAAAGAGAAAGCGGATGTTTGTAACGCCATCGGAGCTCACCACGATGAGATCGAAATGACCTCCATTATTTCTCCGATCGTTCAGGTATGTGATGCCATTTCCGGTGCACGACCAGGTGCCCGTCGTGAGATCATGGAACAATACATCAACCGGATCAAAGACCTCGAGAATATCGGTATGTCTTACCCGGGTGTTGAGCAGGCTTACGCGATTCAGGCCGGTAGAGAGCTGCGTGTGATCGTTGAAAGCGGTAAAGTGAGCGACGCCGAAGCCGATACCATGTCGTTCGAACTGGCTCAGAAGATCCAAACGGAAATGACGTATCCCGGACAGGTAAAGGTTACCGTAATTCGGGAAAAACGGGCCGTGAACTACGCAAAATAAGTATTGAAATAACGTTAAAGGATTGCCGGATTTATTCCGGCATCTTTTTTTAGGAGCTGCAACAACACCGGAAATAGCTATATTTGAGGGTCATGAAAGTAGGTCACATCATCATAGGCGCAGGACGATCAGGAACCACCAGCTTGGTGGCTTACCTGAAACAGCATTCCGATGTCAATTTCTCGTCCATCAAAGAAGTGACTTATTTTTCGGTCGATGATCATTACCGCCGCGGGGAGGAATTTCTGCATTCCTTTTATTCCACCGATTCGGGATGCCTGGCGACTTCAGATACGTATTTGCTGATGAGCCGGGAGGCTCCCAAACGGATTCAGGCGTATAATCCGAAGATGAAACTGACGGTTATTCTCCGTGAACCCGGCGATCGCAGTTATTCCAATTACCATTTTTCCGTTAACCAGGGCTATATCGATCCTGATGTTTCATTCATACAAAGTGAAGCGAAAGAGCAAGAGATGTTAAAAACAGGAGATGTTATCGCTCAGAATAACCATGGGAACTTCTATGGTAGTCTCTACCACAAGCACCTTGCTTATTGGTTGCAATATTTCGATCGAAAGCAACTTTTTATTTGTACCACCAAACAGCTAAAAGAAGATCCGGAAGGGCTGATGCTGGCTTATTTCCGGTTTTTAGGGTTGTCGCCGATAGAACCGGAGCCGTTGGAAGCTCAGCATGCAGCTGCTGCGGTTAAGAGTAAACGACTCAACCGTTTTCTGGTTAATCGTGACCACTGGCTGAGAAGAGTTGTTCGAAAACCCTTACAGATCGGGTTTGTGCGAAGAGCTGTAATCGGCAGCAATGTAGTAGACAAGATCAAGGCCAAAAACCGCGAGGAATTGTCCTATCCTCCCATGACGAAAGAAGAGCGTCAGTTTTGCAACGATTATTTTAAGGCTGATCTGGCCGCTTTAAAGCAAGATTTCGGAATCGAATTCAATGGACATTAATTTGCAAAGATCATGCGTTTGGTGTCGCGGATAACATCGTCTACAACCAGACTGTAGCTGTAAATCCCAACCCGGCCATAACCATGGTCATAGATTACCTCATTCACTTCCTGGGTTAAACTGATGGGTAATGTTTCGACCAATTTACCCTGGATGTCACGAATTTCAATACAAGCTGTTTTATAAGCGGAAGGTTTTGATACTTTAACGCTAATGATCGTAGCTTCATCAAAAGGATTAGGTTTGTTTTGCAATAATTCAAACGGGTTTTGTTCTGAATTCATTTCTTCAACGCCCGTTGGAAGTACCATGACTTCGTAGGAGAAGAGACTTTCAATGCTGTCGTTGTCAGCGGAAGCGACACTAATAAAATAAACACCGTTTTGAGGGGGGTAAATGGTGTCAGTGGTGCTACTTATCGTATACACCGAATCCCAGTCATTATCAACAGTTCGAATCCCAACCCGGTATTGGTTGTATTGTGTTTGTGTGGTGATGTTGATTGTAATACCCGGCCCATTTACCACACCGGCTGAAAAATTTGGAGTAAAAGGTCCAATGGCTGCCATTGTAGCTCCCACACCATTGATGACAGCATTTCTGCTGAGGTAATTGAAGTCTACAAAAAAGCTGTCAATAATTAAGTCATTATTGGTATCCACTCCCAAAATATCGCTACTGGTATGTTGCCTGTCGGTATAACCAACACCGTTTGAAGCATCGCCGTGTTCGTTGGCCGATGTAAAACGCATGGCCGGGAATCCTTTTTGCCTGAAAGGGATATGATCTCCCCCACGTCCGGTCCGATCTTCAGCCGACATGATGGAAAGGAGCATGGGAACAGCAACCTGTGCAACTAACTCCTCTTTATATTGTAGTTTGATGAAACGAGCAAGCTGTTTGTTTGACGAATTAAATCCGCCATAAGAGAACAGGCGAACCTGAAGGCTGTCTACATCGCCATACCCGGGGCAAGATGGGGGAGAAGACGTTTGTCCGCAGTAAATTCCTCCGATCACATCGTTATTCAGCACGGCTTTAATAGGAATACTATTGTCAACCGCATATTGGGCGAAGGCATTGGCACCATAGAGTCCCTGTTCTTCACCTATCGTGGCCATAAAAACAATGGTGTTTTTATAGGTATACCTGCTCATCACCCGGGCGAGTTCCAGGACCAATGCTGTTCCTGAGCCGTTGTCTTCCATACCTTCTGCCAAACACAGGCTGTCGCAGACATCGCTACACCGGCTGTCAATGTGCCCTTCTATAATGATCACTTCGTGATTTACACTATCGGTCCCCGGTAAAACAGCCAGGATGTTCTTGTGTTGGTTTACATTGCAGATTTGCTGATCAAATTGCAAATAGGATACTACAAGGCGGTTTTCATTCTCCGCACTGATCTGTTGAAAGCGTTGATGAACCCATTTCCTTGCTGCACCGATTCCGGTAACAAGTGACGTTGTATCCGATCCGGTGTTTCTGTTTTGAAAAGTAGCTAAATGGAAAAGATAGGCCTTCAGCGAATCGGGATTTACCCGCAGATTAATCCCTTTTGTGATGCTGTCGTGATGATTAATGACATTACTTGCAGCATAATTCGCAGGATTGTAATTTCCTTTTAGAACCTCTCCGGCAACCGGATTGGTGGTGAAAATATTGGATTGGGTAAAACTCAATAAGGAAATAAGTAAAAATGGAAATAAGGCTAAATATTTCATAACTCAGGAAAATTTGTCCTAAAGATAACTAAATGAAGTGACACTTTAGTCCTGGAATTAAAGCGTTAAATGCCTTTCTTTTTTCTCTGGATACACATCGGCTACAGTAACCAGTATGCCGGTTTCTTCCACCCCGCCAAAATCCGGATTGATGGCTGTGCCGAATGATTTCATGGTAGGAGACAGGCGCATGTAGGAGTTGATCAGCGGAGGGATGTTTTCGCCATGCTGGCGTAAGAACTGGTTTAAGACTTTAACACCTTCATCGAAATGCTTGCCTTCCAGTTCCTGTTTGAAATCATCGATATCGCTTCCGATTTCCAGGGGGTGAATCGGCCAAACCAGTTTTTCCTGATCAGGAAAATAACATGTTAAAAAGTATAACAAGGCGTTTCTGGCCGTGGTGTTGTATTTGTCGTACATGGTTACTTTTCCGAAGAAATACTTCATGTGTGGATGGTTAAGGACCAGGGCTCCCAGGCCATCCCATAAATTATCGAGCGCGAATAACCCTTTCCGGGAATTTCCGGACTGGTATTCGGGGTGAATCCAGCTGCGACCCAATTCGATGGTGTAGGGCAGGTAATCGGTGATGAATCTTTCAGAAAAATTGAAATAGTTACGGGTAGAAAGCTCGATCTGATCGCTGTTCCCCTTCAATATTTTGGAGCAATCGATAAATCGGTATCCTCCTGCAATGACTTTGTCTTCACGATCGTATACGATCAACTGGTCGTAGCAGTTTGCTGAAGTATCAAAATCGTCGATGTCGAGTTCTTTACCCGTACCTCCGCCGGCAAGGGTAAAGGTCAGTTCGCGTAATCTGCCGATTTCACGCAGCACATTGGGAGCATTGTGGTAGTTTACGATGTATACTTCATTGTTTCCCTTGTTAACATGCCGTACAAAAGTCTTGTCGTTAAGCTCCTGTTCGATCAGCTCGATGGAAACGGGCGGTATGATATTCGGATTTGACATCATTCCAAAAATAGAGAAATAACTATTTTTTAATAAAAAGATCAGGTAGAGTTACCAACAAAAATTGTTAGTATGTTATTTGTGTGCCGGGATCTGTTTTTTCATCCCGTGAACTTTAGATTCCATCCACTTGGCCCACTCCTGGTCCGACTTGCTGGCGTCGAAGGTTGATGCCGGAATCGGTTCGCCGAATACGATGTCGAGATTCTTGTGTTGCTGCTTGAAGGTTTCATCCGCTAAGTACAGCATTTCAATGTTGGCTTTAATGCCGAGCGATTCTCTTAAATTCGATAAACGATAGAAGAAATTGGACAGGTTTCCGCCTACATAGACCGGAATAATACTTTTTTCGTGTTTTTTAGCCCGGGTGATGAAGGTCTTTTTCCAGGAGAGGTCGGCTACCGTACCTTTCTTTTTCCGGCTCACCAATCCGGCGGGGAAAACAAATACTGCCTTATCGGAGGCAAAGAGTTCGTCGATTTTACTTAGGGAATTCTTCGAGTTGCTGCCGTGTTTGTTTACGCCGACGAATAATCCGGAGAGGTTCTTCAGGTTCATCAGAATGTCATTCACGATAAACTGCATATCCTTTCGGTAAGGTTCCATTACTGTTACCAGCGCCAGGGCATCGATTCCACCAAGGGGATGATTCGAAGCGAAAATGTAACCTCCTGTTTTTGGGATGTTTTCCGTTCCGAATGCCCGAACATTTACATTGAACCGGGTAATGATGTCGCGGGCAAAATCGTAGTCGTACAGGTTCTTGTTCTCATCCAGAATTTGATTGATCTCGTCCTGATGAACGATCCGTTTCAGGTAATTCACGATCACCTTTGGTAACCATTTCAGCAATTTGGGATTCTTGCTTTTGATTACTTTTTCGATATCGATGAACTTTTCCTGCATGGAACAAAAATAGAACTATCTGGTTGTTATTTGAAGTTTGAAGTTTGGAATTTGTTATTCCCCTTGATCTACAATCGTAAATTTCCGCGTAATGGAATTCCCCATTTCATCGACCACAGTAAGCAGGTGTTCACCGGCTTCAATGTTCAGCCCCATTTCGTGAATGCCTTTGGTTGAGCCCACATAGCTGTTGTCAACATGCCAGAACAGCGTAGTACTCTGCTTGCGGTGTGCCGCTTCGAAAACCACTTTCCCTTTCTTGCCACTTATTTCCAGGGGAATGTAGATCAAGGCATTGTGTTCCGGGTAGATCAACTGAAGGGGTTTGCTTTCCAGATCCTGACAGTCGCTGCGGTAAGGCGGCAGTTTGATGTAGGTCGGATCTGTGCTTTTGTAGTACCATTCCTGAACGGGTTGCAGTACAAAGTACTTTTTATGCAACATGTTTTCCACGTCCTCACAGTTGCTGTTCACCCGGTAACCACTCTGATCGGTGTGGATCAGCTGGTGGTATTTGCAGGGAGCTGTTTTCAGGCCGCTTTTTTGCACATAAACCGAATCGACGGGTTCGCAGTTTTCTCCGGCACGCATGCCGCTTTTCCGGCAGATCGGCACTTTGGCCAGTTCGTCGAAAGGAAGTGGGAACCAATTGTCGTTGGGCAGTAAATCAAAGATGTCAAACAGGATGGGGGCAGCCGAGTTGATCCCGGTGAGTCCCGGGCGTCCTTCTCCGTCGGCATTGCCTACCCAAACGCCAACCACGTAATCCGGAGTAGTACCTACAGCCCAGGCATCCCTGAATCCGAAGCTGGTTCCGGTCTTCCAGGCGATCTTCTGGTTACCCGAAAAGTATTTCCAGTTGACTTCGTTATCCGGGCGATTTACTTCCACCAGGGCTTTGTAGGTCAGGTAAATGGAGGCGGCACTGATGTTGTTGAAGTCTTCCAGTTTTTCTTCCGGAAGTTCGGCATCGGCCAGGTAGTTGTGTGTACGGTAATCGTGGAGGTTGTACTGGCCGTTATAGCGTTCGAAATGGTTGAGTGTCCTTGAGAAATTGGTGAACACGTTGGTGATGTCCCACAAGGAGCTTTCAGCGCCTCCCAAAATGATGGTCAGACCGTAATGATCTGCCGGTTTGTTGATGGTGCTGAGGTTGAGCTTTTGCAGGCGGTGGTGAAATTTTTGAAGGCCGTAATTCTGGAGCATCCTAATGATAGGAACATTCAGGGAACGAGATAGTGCTTTGCTGGCCGGGACTACACCACTGTATTTCAGGTTGTAATTTTTAGGGGAATATCCGGCGATTTTGGTCGGAATATCGTCTACGAGCGTATTGGGCAACAGATCGCCGTCGCTCAGCATCGAAGCATAGAGTAAAGGTTTGAGGATACTTCCGGTACTTCGGGGCGCCTGGATCACATCCACATCGTTGCCATGCTCTTTGCTGTCGGTGGTGTTGCCCACGTAAGCCAGAATGTTGCCGGTCTCCACTTCGATGACGATGGCGGCGGCGTTGTGAATTTCATTGAATTTCAGTTGGAAGTGGTGGTTTTTGATGATCTCATTGCACTTTTCCTGCAGGTGCCGGTCGATGGTGGTACGGATCCGTTTTCCTTTGTTTTGAGCGATGACCAGGTTATGCAAGTGCGGAGCGATGTTGGGCAATCGCAATGGTTTTTGAGGAAGAGGCTCTTCTTTCGAAATTTCGCAGGTCATGGGATCGATGATGCCCTGATCCAGAAGCTTGTCGAGTAAGCGGTTCCGCTTGGCCAGCAGCAGTTGGTGATTCTTTCCGGGAAAGATGAGTGATGGTGCATTGGGCAGCACGGCGAGGGTTGCACTTTCTGCCCAGGAGAGGTGCTGCGGACTTCGACCGTAGTAACGCCACGCGGCGGCATCGAGGCCGACCACATTTCCTCCGAAAGGGGCGTTGGAGGAATAGTAGGCCAGAATTTGTTCTTTTGGCGTAATCATTTCCAGGCGGGTGGCGAAGATCATTTCGATGAACTTCTCGAAGAAGGTTCGCCCTTGTCCCTTGCGGGAAAGACGAATTACCTGCATGGTGAGGGTAGAGCCACCGCTCACGATGTGGCCTGCTTTCAAGTTCTGGTATGTAGCCCGGCAGATAGCGAGGAAATCGATTCCCGGGTGACTGTAAAAGTTCTTGTCTTCGAACTGGATGATGCATTGCCTGAACTTCTCAGGAACAACATCGTTGTGTGGAAATCGCCATTGACCGTCTTCGGCGATGCGGGCACCGATGAGGTTGCCGTCCTGATCTTCGATCACCGAACAGGTCGGGTCGATAAAGAGCTCGGAGGGTAGGATGAAAACATAAAGCAGCAGCAGAACGATGATCGTTCCGATCGCCAGTCGTTCGCGGGTTTTATGATTAATTGAATTCTGAATAATATTATAAATTAAAATTCTTGGCTGTGATCAATTATTTAAATTTGACACATGGCTATGTTAGAGGTGATAATAACAACAGTATTCTCAATTCTCCCATTATTTGCAACAGTATTAATTTGGAAATTTAGCAAGAAGAACAAGAAGATGAGAATAATTTTTACTTTAATTACAGGTTATCCAGTTTGTTTTTGGTTATGGTTGGTTAGCTTAAGCCTGATCAATAGCTAACCAATAATCACCCCATCCTTCATGGTCAGTTTGCGGTCGGCCATGTTGGCGAGTTCTTCGTTGTGGGTCACGATCACGAAGGTCTGGTTGAATTCATCCCTTAATTTGAAAAACAGGTTGTGCAGTTCTTTAGCGGTTTCAGAATCCAGGTTGCCGGAGGGTTCGTCGGCCAGGATTACTGCCGGATTGTTGATCAGGGCACGGCAAACCGCTACCCGTTGCTGTTCCCCGCCACTCAGTTCCGAAGGCTTGTGGTAAGCCCGTGCGTCAACACCGAGAGCGGTCAGCAATTTCATGGCTTTTTCTTCCGCTTCCGCTTTGGAAGATTTACCGATATAGGCAGGAATGCACACGTTTTCAAGGGCCGTAAATTCAGGCAGGAGGTGGTGGAACTGAAACACGAAACCGATGTTCTTATTTCGGAAAAGCGATAGGGCTTTGTCCTTCAATTTGGAGGTGTCGGTCTCGTTGATCAATACCTCGCCCTGATTAGGTTTGTCGAGCGTACCGATAATCTGAAGCAAGGTGGACTTACCCGCACCGGAGGCACCAACGATGGAGATCACTTCTCCCTGTTTGATCTCCAGGTTTACCCCTTTGAGCACATGCAGGTCGCCGTAGGTCTTGTGTATGTTTACTGCTTTGATCAAGTGTTAGTTGTTAGTTGTTAGTAACTAGTTGAGAGTAGTCTAACGTCTAATGTCTCAGATCTAAATTCTGTTTCAATAAAAAGCGAAAATACTTAACTTTTGTTGAAAAGTTGCCATTGATTTCACAAATAAAAAAGTTACTTTTGGATGCATTATAGAAAATCAATAGCTATGAACTTACACGAATATCAAGGGAAATCATTGTTAAAGAAATACGGTGTAGCCATTCAGGAAGGAATCGTTGCCGATACACCGCAGCAAGCTGTTGAAGCAGCAAAAGAACTGAACGCACAAACCGGAACGGAATGGTATGTGGTAAAAGCACAGATTCATGCCGGTGGTCGAGGAAAAGGGGTAGTTACCGAAACCGGATCGAACGGGGTGGTATTAGCCAAAGGTTTGGATAAAGTAGAAGGCGTTGCAGCCGGCATTTTGGGTGGTCATCTGGTGACCAAGCAAACCAATGCCAAAGGAAAGAAAGTGAATAAGGTGTTGATCGCTCAGGATGTTTACTATCCGGGTGAATCTGAGCCGTCAGAATTTTATATGTCCGTACTGATGAACCGGGAGACCGGAAGAAACATCATCATGTATTCTACCGAAGGTGGGATGGATATTGAGGCGGTTGCTGAACAAACACCGCATCTGATCTTCAAGGAAGAAATTGACCCAAAAGTAGGATTACAAGGATTTCAGGCGAGAAAGATTGCTTTTAACCTGGGCTTATCCGGAGAGGCCTTCAAGCAAATGGTGAAATTCGTTTTTGCGTTGTACGCTGCTTACGAAGGAATCGATGCATCTATGTTTGAGATCAATCCGGTGTTAAAAACATCCGATAACAAAATTATTGCTGTCGATTCGAAAGTAACGGTTGATGACAGTGCTTTGTACCGTCATGCCGACATCGCAGAAATGCGTGACACGACCGAAGAGGATCCGGTAGAACTGGAAGCCAAAGAAGCCGGTCTGAACTACGTAAACCTCGACGGAAACGTAGGGTGTATGGTAAACGGAGCCGGTTTGGCGATGGCTACCATGGACATCATCAAATTATCCGGCGGTGAGCCTGCTAACTTCCTCGATGTAGGAGGTACGGCCGATGCTGAACGTGTGGAGAAAGCTTTCCGTATGATCCTGAAAGATCCGAACGTAGAAGCTATTTTGATCAACATTTTCGGAGGGATCGTTCGTTGCGACCGGGTAGCTCAGGGTGTTGTAGATGCTTACAAAAACATTGGCGATATTCCGGTGCCGATCATCGTTCGTTTGCAAGGAACCAATGCCGAAGAGGCCAAGCGCCTGATCGACGAAAGCGGACTGAACGTGCTTTCTGCCGTTCTGCTGAAAGAAGCAGCTCAGAAAGTGAGTGAAGTGTTGTCGTAACCAAAAGTCATGCTGAAGATGTCACACTGAGCCTGTCGAAGTGTCATTTCAGCATCTATGATAAACAAGAAGCCCCGCTCAGCGGGGCTTTTTTTGTTGAATAAAATTCATTTTGATTCGTTATTTTTAGGAAAACTTTACATTTTATGGCATCTGCTTTCGGACACGCACTTACCGCTATAGCTTTAGGGAAAGCATATCCCAAGTACATGACCACCTGGAAGTTTTTCATTTTAGGTATGGTTTGCTCCATTATCCCGGATGCAGATGTTATTACCTTCAAATTTGGTGTTCCATACGAGAGTTTCTGGGGACATCGTGGGTTTAGTCATTCATTTCTTTTTGCTTTGTTGCTGGGGGTGTTGGTAACCTTATTGTTTTACAGGAAAGAGCTATCAAAATTAAGAGGTATTGGTTATGTGTTCTACTTTTTCATTAGTACCGCTTCGCACAGTATACTGGATGCTATGACCAGTGGGGGGCTGGGCGTTGCTTTTTTCTCACCATGGGACAACAGCCGATATTTTTTACCATGGCGACCCATTAAAGTATCTCCAATCGGAGTAGAAAGTTTTTTCAGCGAGTGGGGCATGATGGTAATTTCCAGTGAACTGGTATGGATCGGCATACCATGTACGGTTTTCATCTTGTTGTTTTATGTCATTCGAAAAATGGTTAATCGTTAAAATAATTTATGGTATATTTTTTTATAGCACTTCTTGTTATCCTCAAAGTTGGATTGAGTTACCTGATCGGACTATCTGGAAAAAAACGAGAGATTGGTTTTTGGGCTTCATTCCTGATTTCTTTGTTCTTTGGGTTTGTATTAGGACTGATTGTTACATTTATATCAAAGGATTTGAATCAAACCCGGACAATTGTTCGTTGCGATGGCTGTAAAAAGGAGATTAACGGCGAATACATAGCCATTCGACCAACCGGCATGAATGTAAAACTGGATTACTGCAATGAAACCTGCCGGGATACGTACCATGCCGGGAATATGGAACGATTAAAAAGTGAAGGATGAAAAAGTTGCTTATCATATTGATTATGCTGAATACGGTTCTTGTGGTTAAATACTGGAGTGATTCAACGTCCATTCATTGTGAACCTTGTCCCCCAGATGTCGTTTGTCCACCATGCCAGACAACCTTTATGGAAAACATTTGGTGGTTCGTATTGGGAATAAATGCAATTTTTATTTTTGTTTTAATATCAGTATTACTAAAAAGGAAATGAAAAAATTCAACTACATTGTATTTGCTGCTGTCATTATAGTAGCATGTGGTCAGGAAGAAATGCCCCCATCAAATACAGATAATACGCAGGCCGAAGCCAAATCTATAACTGTCCAAACAGTTAACAAATACCGGGACGGGGATATCATTTTTCAGACTTCGGGATCAGGGCAAAGTAAAGCCATTCAGTTAGCCACGCATTCAGAATATAGCCACTGCGGATTGATGTTTAAAAGAAAAAACGGAAAAGACGAATGGTCTGTTCTAGAGGCTATTCAACCTGTAAAATGGACTCCATTGTCTGAATGGATAGCTCGTGGGGATGATCAGCATTATGTGATTAAACGCGTGATCACCGACTCCATAATTCCTGATAAGAGTTTACAAGAACTTCGAAAAATAGCAGAACAATATCTGGGAAAAGATTATGATCTGCTGTTTGATTGGAGTGATGAAAAAATCTATTGCTCCGAATTGGTTTGGAAATCATATTACAATCTGAACAAAACAAAAGTCGGCGAGCCTCAACAATTGAGTGAGTTTGACTTATCCAATCCGGTTG
Source organism: Flavobacteriales bacterium (assembly GCA_020435335.1). GTDB lineage: Bacteria > Bacteroidota > Bacteroidia > Flavobacteriales_E > Vicingaceae. Next base: position 20,087 of record JAGQZT010000107.1, read on the forward strand.
TGCGACAAAAAATGAAGGAACGTTATGGTTCCCAGGTTCCTCTTCAAGAAACAGTTATTTCTCCTGCTGCTATTTTTGATAGTGAACTGTTAGAAACGATTGAATCAAAGTAATTTTTTGTTGTAAAAGTGGGTTTTCAACTAAGAGTCAATCTCCCCTCAATAACCCTTTCGAAATCGCCCAAGATATATTACCTTTGAACCTCTTAATGAAAAAGATATGTTCGATAGTTTAAGTGATAAGTTAGAACGGGCCTTTAAGGTCTTAAAAGGACAAGGACAGGTAACCGAGATCAACGTTGCCGAAACAGTTAAAGAGATTCGCCGGGCATTGCTTGATGCCGATGTGAGTTACAAAGTAGCCAAACAGTTTACCGACACGGTAAAAGACAAGGCCATGGGCGCCAATGTAATCAACGCCATTTCGCCGAATCAGCTGATGGTGAAGATCACACACGATGAGCTGGCAACGTTGATGGGCGGCGGTGCTTCCGAGATCAACATCAAGGGAAGTCCGGCCATCATCCTGATTGCGGGTCTGCAAGGTTCGGGTAAGACCACCTTCTCCGGAAAACTGGCCAATCACCTCAAAAATAAAAAAGGAAAGAAACCACTCCTCGTGGCAGGCGACGTGTACCGTCCGGCTGCGATCGACCAGCTGCATGTGCTGGGTGAACAGATCGGAGTGGATGTGTGGAGCGATAAGGAAAATAAAAATCCGGTCGACATCGCTAAGAAAGCGATCAATGAAGCCAAATCCAAAGGCCACAATGTAGTCATCATCGATACCGCCGGACGTCTGGCGGTCGACCAACAAATGATGGACGAGATCGAAGCAGTGAAGAAAGCCGTGAATCCTTCGGAAATCTTGTTTGTGGTGGATTCCATGACCGGTCAGGATGCCGTTAACACGGCTAAGGCCTTCAACGACCGGCTTGATTTTGACGGAGTCGTACTGACCAAACTGGATGGTGATACCCGGGGTGGTGCGGCGCTGTCTATTCGAACGGTGGTGGATAAACCGATCAAGTTCATCGGAACCGGCGAGAAAATGGAAGCACTCGATGTGTTCCATCCCGACCGGATGGCCGACCGGATCCTCGGCATGGGTGACGTGGTCAGTCTGGTGGAACGTGCTCAGGAACAATACGATGAGGAAGAAGCTCGTAAATTACAGAAGAAGATCGCCAAGAACCAGTTCGATTTCAACGATTTTATGAGTCAGATCAATCAGATCAAGAAAATGGGGAACGTGAAAGACCTCGTAGGGATGATCCCGGGAGTAGGAAAGGCGATGAAGGGCGTAGACATCGATGACGATGCTTTTAAAGGTATTGAGGCCATCATTCACTCGATGACTCCTTACGAAAGAGAGAATCCGAAAGTGCTGAACGGTAGCCGAAGAAAACGTATTGCAGACGGAAGCGGAACATCCATTCAGGATGTAAATAAGCTCTTGAAACAATTCGATCAGACCAGCAAAATGATGCGCCTGATGGGTGATAAGAAAAAAATGGCGCAGCTGATGCGCAACATGCCGAAGCAACGCTAGGGTTCTGTCATAGTGAGTTAATCGAACTATAGACAGGTCTGGTATTTTGTAGATTAGCCTGTCATAGCCCTTCGATAAACTCAGGGTGACATTTAGGGTTAATTTGATGTAGCGTGACAATAATGGATAATTGAAGATTGAGGTTTGATTATCTTCATATATGGACATTAAAAGATAAACTATGGAACCAACAATTGTAAGCGGTACGGAAGTATCCAACAAAGTAAAAGACGACATTGCCAGGGAAGTAGAACAAATCAAAACCCAAGGTGGTAAAGTGCCTCATCTGGCAGCGGTATTGGTGGGCGACGACGGAGCAAGCCGTACCTACGTGAATGCCAAAGTAAAAGCCTGTGAGCGTGTTGGTTTTGGTTCCACGCTGGTTAAACTGGATGCAGATATTTCCGAAGCTGAATTGTTGTCCGAAGTAGAACGCCTGAACAACGATCCGGATATTGATGGTTATATTGTACAATTGCCCTTACCCAAACACATCGACGAACAGAAAGTAACCGAAGCCATCGCTCCGGAGAAGGATGTGGACGGTTTTCATCCGGTGAGCTTAGGAAAAATGCTCCTGCATTTGCCGGGCTTCTTACCCGCAACTCCTGCAGGAATTCTCGAGATGATCAAGCATTACAACATTCCAACCGAAGGGAAACATTGTGTGGTGATGGGCAGAAGTCACATCGTAGGTTCTCCGATGAGTGTGCTGATGATGCGCAACGACTATCCGGGCAACTGTACCGTGACCGTTGTTCACAGCCGGACCCAGAATTTAAAGGAGATCACCCGTCAGGCAGATATTCTCATTGTCGCCATCGGTAAGCCTGAATTTGTTACGGCCGATATGGTCAAAGAAGGTGCTGCCGTGATTGATGTGGGGATTCACCGCATCGATGATCCTTCGAAAAAATCAGGATTCCGTTTATTGGGCGATGTGAAATTCGATGAAGTGGCTCCGAAGTGTGCTTACATTTCCCCGGTTCCGGGTGGAGTTGGACCGATGACCATTGCCAGTCTGCTGAAGAATACTTTGCTGGCGGTGAGCCTAAACCAATAACCTTCGATGGTAGTTGATCTGTCCCAGGTGATAATTCAGGTGGGTGGTCAGGTGTGCTAAAAAGTAACCCGTCGACAGGTTTTCCTGGAAAAAGGCAATCGGAAAATCTTTTTTCAAATCATCTTCATTCAATTGATTAAGTGTGGTGTTTACCACTTGCATGACGTCATCGATCTGACGGTTCATTTCATCAACAGGTACGTTTTTGTTGCTGAATTCTTTGTCGCGCTCTCGAATGTATCCGGTATTTCCCAGTGTGGCTCCGATAAAATGGTTGAGGTTTCCGATCAAATGCAAACAGAGGTTTCCGGCTGAATTACTGATGCCTCCGGTGGTTTTCCATAATAGGGCTTCGTCAGGATATAAGCTGATTTCTTCTTTGAGCCGATTTAGGTCTCTTTCGAAGAGTTGTTGTAGTACGTTGATCATATTAATAGTTGTATTTATCGTTCCACTTGTCTTTCAGGAATTTCCGGAAGCTCTCCTCCTTGGCATTGCGTCCGGGTTCGTAGAATTTCATGCCTTTGATCTCGTCCGGTAAGTATTCCTGATCCTCAAAATTACCCGCGTAGCTGTGGGAATACTTGTAACCGTCTCCGTATCCGATTTCTTTCATGAGTTTGGTCGGTGCATTGCGAATGTGCAATGGAACACTCAGGTTTCCGGTCTTCCGGACCGCATCCTGAGCCTGATTGATGGCCTGATACGAGGCATTACTCTTCGGCGAAGTGGCTAAATATACGGCCGTTTGGGATAAAATGATCCGTCCTTCGGGCATACCGATGACGGCGATGGCCTGGAAGCAGTTGTTAGCAATTACAAGAGCAGTTGGATTGGCATTGCCAATGTCTTCGGATGCTAAAATCAATAAGCGACGGGCAATAAATTTCGGGTCTTCGCCACCTTCCAGCATACGGGCCAGCCAGTACACGGCGGCATTGGGATCGCTGCCTCGGATGGACTTGATGAAGGCCGAGATGATGTCGTAATGCTGATCGCCGGTCTTATCGTACCGCACCATATTCTGCTGGATGGTGTTCACCACGATGTCGTTGGTGATCACGATCGGTTCCTTTTCGAAGCTGTTAACCACAATCTCGAGCGTATTCAGGAGTTTGCGGGCATCGCCTCCGGAGAGTTGGAGCAGTGATTCGTATTCTTCGATGGTGATGTCTTTTTTCTTGAGTTCCTCATCTTCCTTCAGGGCGATGTCGATGAGCTTCATGAGGTCGTCCTTGCCCAGTTCTTTCAGGATGTAGGTCTGACAACGGGAGAGGAGGGCCGAGATCACTTCGAATGAGGGATTTTCGGTGGTTGCGCCGATGAGGGTGATGATGCCTTTCTCCACGGCGCCGAGGAGCGAATCCTGTTGCGATTTACTGAAACGGTGGATCTCATCGATGAACAGTACGGGGTTGTTGGTCCCGAAAAATTGCTGCGATTTGGCTTTGTCGATCACATCGCGGACATCCTTCACACCGGAGTTGATGGCGCTCAAGGTGTAGAACGGCCGGTTCAGGTAAGTGGCCACGATATTGGCTAATGTGGTTTTTCCCACACCCGGAGGGCCCCAGAAGATCATGGAGGGGATCACGCCTTTCTCGATGAACTTGCGCAAGGTACTGCCTTCACCCACCAGGTGTTGCTGCCCGATGTAGTTGTCGAAGGTAGTGGGACGTAATCGTTCTGCTAATGGAGTCAGATTTTGCACGGAGTTGGTCTAAGATTGAAGCTTAAAATTAATGATAATCTGTCACTCCTGTCGAAGTGGGGGAGTCTTTTTGTTAACCGGAATCAGAATCATTCAAGAGGAACTCATTGAGCCATTTCCAGCAACTTTTTAACGGTGTTCAGGTTGCGTGAGGTGGCCATGACCTTGAGTTTTTGCTCGAAGAAATTGTTGTTCATTTTGGCTCTTCCGGCTCCGTTAGGGAAATGAGAATAGATGACCTTGCCTTTCAGCTCATAATACTCTTCAGGGAATTGATAGGTGCTCAGTTTATCGATGTTTTCGGGAGCGGGGAATTCTTCCAGAAAGGTAAAGTACATGAGTTCGATGTCCTGATATGGATTGTGTTTTAAAGCATCTTCAATTTCCTGGGGAGTCAGAATCAGGTTGGGAACATCAAAACCATAGGCTTTCTGAATACCGTTGAAAATGAGTTGTTCCAGTTTCTTCGGGTCTTTTTCAGGAGAAGTAAACACCACATTACCACTCTGGATGTGGGTCTCCACGTTTTCAAAGCCCAGGCTTTCGTATAATTTTTTGAGGTCGGCCATCTTGATCTTCTTCTGGCCACTCACGTTGATGCCGCGGAGTATGGAGATGTAGGTATTCATTTTTGTTATTTTACAAATACGAGCTGCTCTTTTTGTTTATGGTATCCGTTCTGTAAATAAAACCGATGGGCATCGTGGCGATCGCTGTTGCAACGCACCCTTACTTTTCTGTCCTGCGCCAGGTGCTGCTCCACATACTGAACCAGCTGATGCCCGATGCCTTGCGAACGTTCCTTTTCGGAGACCACCAATCCGGCAATTTCGATGAATGGAGGTGTGGTGAGGCGTAAGGCATAGAACGCGTGAACAAACCCTACAATGGTATTTTCTTTAACCGCTACAAAGGCCCATTGTTTTTCATCTTCTATTATTTCCCGGATCAATTGTTCTACTATTTCTGTGGAAACAGGATATCCTAATTCATGTGACAATTGTACAATGGAATCTAGGTCTTCCGTATTTATCGGTCGGATATTGATCATGATGGTTGTCAAAAATAGCTGTGGAAAGAAAGGTAATTTTTTACATAATCTTCAACGCCTTCTTCCAGGGTGTGGAAGGGGATGTCGTAGCCGATGGACTGTAACTTACTCATATTGGCCTCTGTAAAATACTGGTACTTATCGCGAATATCCTCAGGTGTCGGGATGAACGATATGTTCGGTTCCCGATCCAGCGCCTTAAAGGTATTCGTCACCAGGTCAAGGAAGGTTCTGGCCTTGCCCGATCCGAGGTTGTACAGTCCGGAATCCTTGCGGTGATGCAGGAGGAACATACAAACGTTCACGACGTCTTTCACGTACACGAAATCACGCAATTGCTCTCCGTCCTTATAATCCGGGTTGTGAGAGGCAAATAATTTCATGGCGCCGGTCTCTTTGACCTGGTTGTAGGCATGAAAGATCACGGAAGCCATTCGGCCTTTGTGGTATTCATTCGGACCATATACGTTGAAGAACTTCAGCCCCGCCCAGAAATAAGGTTGCTTTTCCTGCTTCAGCGCCCACTTGTCGAAATCATTCTTGGAATCGCCATAAGGGTTGAGCGGTTTCAGTTTGTCTACCACGTCGTGATTATCATCATAACCGTATTCACCCAAACCGTAAGTTGCCGCAGAAGAAGCATAGACCAAGGGAATACCGTGTTCCACACATTTGTTCCATACGGCTTTGGTGTAATTCAGGTTCAGCTTGTCGAAGATGGCTGTGTCGAATTCGGTAGTATCGGTACGGGCTCCGATGTGGAAAATAAATTGAATCAGGTGCTGATTTTTTTCGATCCAATCGATAAAAACCTCACGGTCTACGCGTTGTGAAATGGTTTTGCCTTCCAGGTTCTTGTTCTTTTCGGGATGGGAGAAATCGTCAACGACTACGACATCCAGAAACCCTTCCTGATTCAGTTTGCTTACCAGACAACTTCCGATAAAACCTGCTGCTCCTGTTACTACAATCATATTCTTGTGGTTGGTTGCCTGTTACTGGTTGATCGGTATGGCCATCAACTATCAACAAACAACGAGTTACTAATTGTCGGGATGATCCCTTTTTCCTGTGCTAAGTTAAACATTTGTGTAATGGAATCCTTGCCTGTCTGACCCAAATCAATGGAGTATTGATTCACATAAAGGTCAACATGTTGCTGCATCACGTGTTCATCCATTTCCTGGGCATGCGATTTCATGTATCCGTAAGCTTCGCCGGGATGTGCGTAGGCGTATTCGATGCTCTTCCGAATGAGCCGGTTTACTTTTTGGATAAGCTCCTCCGGTAAACTTCGTTTGATGATAATCCCTCCCAGCGGGATGAGCGCGCCGGTAGTTTTTTCCCAGTACTCTCCCAGATCGATGATCTTCTCGAGGCCTCTTTCCTGATAGGTGAATCGATTCTCGTGGATGAGCAAGCCTGCATCCACATCTCCATTCAATACGGCCTGTTCAATATCCGAAAATAGCATTTCAACTTTGTTGGTTGCTTCGGGATGAGCGATGCTTAATAAAAAATTGGCCGTGGTATATTTACCCGGAATGGCAATTTTGGCATCCTTGAGATTTGGAATTCGGGTATTGCTATTTTTTACGAGTAATGGTCCACATCCTTGCCCCAGGGCGCTTCCTGAATCCAGCAGCACGTAGTCGTTAGTCAGGTAACCATAAGCATGATAGCTGATCTTGGTGATGTCGAGATCTCCCTGAAAGGCTTTTTCATTGAGGTCTTCCACGTCACCAAGATACACATCAAATTCGAGTCCTTCGGTATCGATCTTGTGGTGCACCAGCGCATCGAAGATGAAGGTGTCGTTGGGGCAAGGGGAGAAACCGATGCTGAGTTTGGTCATAGTCTATCAATGATTTGCAGGGCTGTTTCACAAAGATTCCGAACAGCCAGAGGAATGTTCCAGTTGTCCTTGTTCCGTTGCTCCACCTTGTTGGAGATGGACCTGATCTGGGCACAGGAAATACCTTCCAGCAGACAGGCATAAAAGAAGGCGGCACCTTCCATACTTTCGGTCTGCGGATGGAATAAGCCCTTTACCTTGTCGATTGATTCCTGATCGCCATGTACCGTATTAACCGTAATTCCTTTCACGCGGGGCAGGGAATCGATTGTTGGATTAGCGATGCAGATGGTGTTTTCCATTTCGCCGTTGTTCAGGGTGAAATCCTCATCCATGATCAAATCCATATCGATGAGTGACAGAAAGGATTCTCCGTCTTCGGTACCGAGTTCGGAGATTTGGTCGGAAGTAATGTTGACCACCTGGCCGATGGATAAATTGTCGTCAAAACTACCCGCCAGACCCAAATTGATGGCGGCATCGTATAAGTTGGAATTCAGGGTTTTACCGAGCCAGTAGGCGGTACAGGTCATCCCCACGCCCGGGATCAGCACATCGATCTGATGTCCCCGGTATTCGTAGGATTTTAGTTTTTGGTTGATTACGTTCACCAGGTTAAACTGGAGGAGTAAGGGTTCAATTTCGAGTGAGGTAGCTGATACGAGGAGAATATTCATGATCAGTAAAATCGGGGTTCGACTTCTTTCTCAATAAAGTTGATGCCGTAGTTTTCCAATTCATCCAGGATCGGATTGTAAATTTCTTTCGAGATCGGGACATGAACTCCGGGAGTGGAGATCGTACCGTTCAGGATCATTTTTGTGGCAATGGCAACAGGCAATCCAACGGTTTTGGCCATAGCCGTGTATTTTTGATCATCGCCCTTCACCACCATGGAAGAGTGGATTTCTTTGAAAGCACCCTCGCTCTTGAAGAGGAAGCGGTGCCACATGACGATCATGTCTTTGTCCTCCGGTTCCAGTTTCCATTTTTGTTCCAGCATGTGTTGGAGAATTTGAGCAGGAGTAGCCTCTTTTAATCCGATCTTAGTGTTTTCGAAAATACCGAGCCATTCGAATTTTTCGAACAGGCCGATATCATCCTGGCGAATGTTCATGTAGTGTTTGAATTTCAGTTCCACCGAATCCGTTTCGTTGTACGCCAGAAAGGAATTGATGAATTCCCGGTTGGTCATGTTTTCCGAGTCGTCCATGATGTACGAATCGTCGGTAGCACCCAATTGCACGAACATGTTCCAGGCCTTACAAAATCCGGGCCTGCGCAATGTTCCGCGGTACATGGTCGGAATGTCGTGCAAACCATAGATTTCCCGGTATTGCAAAGAGTCGCGGTTAGCATAGCCTTCAAACTTGCCGTAACCGTCGATGTCGATGATCTCGGTACGGCGAAACAACTTGTGATAAGGAATGTATTTGTATTTTCCGTTTTGGATGAATTTGCAGGTTCCTTGTCCGGCAAGCACTACATTTCTTGGGTTCCAGGTGAATTTGTAGTTCCAGGGGTTGTTGTCGCTTTCCGGTGCAACCAGTCCGCCGGTAAAGGTTTCGAAGGCTTCCAGCGCTCCATTTTTTTCGCGGATATGATCGATCACACGCATGGCGGAGAGGTGGTCGATTCCCGGATCCACACCGATCTCGTTCATGATAATGATACCGGCTTCTTTAGCCTCATTGGCAAGGGCTTTCATTTCTTTCGAAACGTAGGAAGCGGTAACCATGTGCTTCTTGAACCGGATACAGTCTTTCGCTACGGAAATGTGCATATGAGCGGGTAGCATGGAGATGATCAGATCGTGTTCGTCGATCAGCCGGATTCGCTCTTCTTCATTGTTTACGTCAAAAGCAATGGCTTTCGCCAGGTTATGTTCATTGGCCGCTTCAAAAGCGAGTTCTTTGGAACGGTCAGCAATGGTTACGAACCAATTTTCATTTTCCGCATTGAACAGCAGGTATTGAATTAACGAAGAAGTCGATCTTCCTGCACCTATCACCAAAATTTTTTTCATACCGGTCTTATGTTTTCTTGACACGTGAAATTCGTGAAATATTTGCCGATTGCTCAAGAATTTTAATGAATTTTACTAACAAGTTTTCAATGGCTTGGTTATCTATTTGTTATGGTTCAAAAGGGAATTGTTAAAGCGGGTGTTTTGGGTGGAGTTGCCGTAGTTTGCGGTGCATTCGGTGCGCACGCGCTCAAGGAAGTGCTGTCGGTTGAACAGTTGCAGAGTTTTAATACGGGGGTTCGTTACCAGTTGATTCATGCGGTGGTTTTATTGGTTCTGGCCTTGTTCCAACATCACTTTGCGGTAAAAGCCTTTAAGCGGGCAGAACAGTTTATGTTTTGGGGTGTTCTGTTGTTTTCCGGGTCGATTTATGTGCTTACGCTGAAAAATATACTGGGGCTTGACTTCTTAAAATTCGTAGGACCGGTAACGCCAATCGGAGGGATTCTGATGATTATCGGTTGGGTATTTGTGGTGATCGGAGGATTGAGAGTTTCCAGGCAGCAATGATCAGCTGGTGTGGTCAATAACGATGACCCAGTGACCTTCTATTTTTTTCCAGTATAGGGTGAAGTAACCGTTCGGATTATCGGATTCCCGCTGTAAATTCCATTTACCGAGCATATAGGCCGTATGGTTGTTTTGCTCCAATTGCAGAATCTCAAAACTTAATGTTCCCATTGCAGCTTTGTCGGGGTAGGAATTTTTATAATTGTCGAGTGTGGTTTGCCAGCCGTATTTGATGCCGTTTTTTCCGATAAACATCAGGGAATCGGATTGCCAGTACCCCTGCATAAATGCTTCGATGTTCCCGGAATTCCAGTCTGTTTCCTGTTGATGCATCACGTGCATGATGGCTTCTTTTTCGGAAGAGTATTCGGTACATGATAGCATAACGGACAGTAAAATCAGTAGCCAGTTTTTCATAACAATAAAGGTATAAAAAAACCCGGACTGAAATCAGCCCGGGTTTGGAATATTACGTCAAGTTTTACCTTACGATAAGTTTTCTGGTTATTTTATGGGTACCTGATACAACGGTTACCAGGTAGAACCCGGAGTTCAGTTTTTCGTTGAATCTCAGGGTTGAGTTGTAATCCGTTTCGTCGGTATTGATCACTTGTTGTTGGATCACTTTACCGGAGATGTCGGTAATGATCAGTTCAGCATCCTGATCCAACCCTTTCAGGTCAAGATAAACAAAGTCTCCGCTGTTCGGGTTCGGATAGATGATCATTTCCAGCTCGTTTACATCGGACCATTGAGGTTCCTCGTCAAATGAAGACGGTGTTCCGAGTCGTAAGGATGAAGGTGTGGTGATCTGACATACAGTGCCAAAAGAGCCCCATACACCATTAATTTTAGCCCTAACACGAACATCATAGGTTGTACTCAATTGAATACCTGGGACATCGTTAACGTAAACATAACGCCAGTTATAATGTCTGTTCATGATCTGGTTATATCCCAATCCAATGTTTGAAAATTCATATTGATAATTTGTGGCTCCGGCTACGTAATCACAAGTAATGTAGTTTGAGTAACTGGACATCACGATACCACAATCATTATTAATCAGCTTGGTGGTGATTCCATTTGCAGGAGTTGTTATTTGGCAGGTGGTTCCATAAGCCGACCAGATACCGTTTATCTTAGCCCGAACCCTTACATTGTAAGTTGTGTTGTTTTGAATACCCGGAACCAGATGAACATAAACTTCACGCCAACTGCTTGATCGGGTGTAGGTTTGAGTATAACTCAGACCAGTGTTTGAGAATTCATATTCATAATCTGTTGCTCCGGCAGCATAATCACAGGTAATATAATTGGCGTAGTCAGTCATGACAATTCCACAATCACCGGATCTTAATTTGGTTACCCCTCCAGTTGAAGGTGTAGTTACCTGGCATACGCTGCCGTAGTTGGTCCATACTCCATTTACTTTAGCCCGAACCCTTACATTATAGGTTGTATTATCTAAAATACCGGCCACATCGTTCAGGTAAACTTCACGCCAACTGCTCAGTCGGTTATATGTTTGAGTGTACCCCAATCCTGTATTTGAAAACTCATATTGGTAGTCGGTTGCTTCGGCAACGTATTCACATTTAATGAATTGGGAATAGTTATTTAGTGTAATACCGCAATAAGCAGACATCAAACGGGTAGTAACATCGTTCGCAGGTGTTGTGATCTGGCATACAGATCCGTAACTTGACCAAATACCGTTCACTTTTGCTCTAACCCGAACGTCGTATGTCGTGTTGTTTTGGATACCCGGAACGAGGAACACATAAACTTCTTTCCAATTGTAGTGTCGGGTATAAGTTTGTGTGTAGCCCAGGCCGGTATTCGAGAACTCATATTGGTAGGCGTCGGCGTTGGCTACCCAGTCACATGTAATGTAATTCAGGTAATCCGTCATCACCAATCCACAATCCTGACTGCGCAATTGAGTAACACCGCATGCATTTACGGTAATATATCCCGTTTTGGTAATCGGATCACTACCGAAGGCATTACTGGCTGTTAATGTCACAGCATAAGTGCCTGCTGATGCATAAGTTACAGTAGGATTTTGAGCACTGGAAGATGATGGTGTTCCTCCCGGGAACGACCAGCTCCAACTGGTTGGTGTGTTGGTACTCAGATCGGTAAAAGAAACAGAGTTACCTTCACAAAGTGTGGTTGGGCTTCCGCTAAAATCAGCAACCGGAGGTGCGCCGCAGGCATTTACCGTAACAGCCATGCTGTTGCTGCCGCCGTTTCCACAAGTGTTGCTAGGTGTAACAGCTACGTTGCCCGATGTCGTTCCGAAAGAAACGGTAATGCTGGTTGATCCTTGTCCGGCAGTTATCGTTGCTCCCGAAGGCACGGTCCAGGTATAGTTCGTGGCACCACTTACGGCAGCTATGGAATAACCGATTCCAGTCGCGTTCTGACAAACAGAGCCGCTTCCTGTAATGCTGCCCGCATTTCCGGGAACAGTATTGATGCTCACAGCTACGCTGTTACCGCCACCGTTTCCACAAGTGTTGCTAGGTGTAACAGCTACGTTGCCGGCAGTTGTTCCGAAAGAAACGGTAATGCTGGTCGATCCTTGCCCGGCAGTAATGGTAGCTCCGGAAGGAACGGTCCAGGTGTAATTGGTAGCTCCGGAAACACTTGAAATAGAATAGGTTACCCCGGTCGCATTTTCGCAAACGGAAGTAGAACCGGTGATGGATCCGGCATTTCCGGGTACGTCATTTACCGTTACGGTTACCTGTGCACAGCTTCCCGGACTAACACAGCCGCCTTCTCCACGAACATAATAGGTTGTTGTGGTAGTCGGTGATACATTGATAGATGTTCCGTTTCCGGCAGATGTTCCTCCGCAACTGGAGGTATACCACTGCCAGTCGGTGGCATCATTCAGGTTTCCTGTAGCGATGCTTAGCGTGGTACTGTTTCCGTTGCAGATGGTTGTTGTACCGGAAATAGTCGGTACATCCGGATCGTTGCAGGTAGAAACCGTAGCAATATAAACACCGTAATCTTCAATGTCACCCACAAACGTGTTGCTGCATACCGCTCCGGTTCCGTTGGCATCCACATAGGCACGCATACGTAACATTTTTCCGGTTGTTGGTGAGGTTGGAATGGTAACCACCTGGTTAAACGTTCCTGTTCCTGTTCCTGCCGGTAGTGTGGCGCTCATGACCTTTTCTCCGGCGGAGAACGTCCCGTCGTCGTTGTAATCAATATACACGTCAACATCTTCACTATAGGTGGATCCATTGTTCAAGGTAACCGACATGGTGTAGCTGCTATCCGGATTAACCGTGGTAGCATGCGAGCAGGAATAATCCACATATTCCTGATTCATGCTGCCGGATGTGGTATTCGATAAGGTGTTGAATGTGATGTTCGACATCGTATAGCCGTAATTGGCCGGAGGATTGGAACTGGTTGGCGTACAGGCTGCTGTTACAGTTCCTGAAGAAACGTTTAAATATCCATTTACGGTTTTAGAAGATGTTCCGCTGGGGTTGGTAACCTGCAAGGTTACGTTGTAGCTTCCTGCACTGGTAAAGGTAATGGTTGGGTTTTGATCGGTTGAAGTAATAGGTGTTCCGCCATTGTCAAAGGTCCACAGAAACGAAATTCCGGTATACCCATTATTAGTATAGGTGTTTGGGGTACAGGAAGATTGATCGTAGAATGTTACGGAACTGTTGGCACAAATGGCCGTAGTTGTCGACGTGAAATCAACCGTTGCCACAACTGGTGGCGTAAGTGCCGGACTGGTCAGGAAGGAGGCCCGTTCTACGGTCATGGCCGATTTGGCCACGGTTCGTTGTCCGAAGGTAAATTCGCTGGAACATCCGGTATAATCCATGTAGTTCAGCATGTGATCCTGATGGGTTCCGTTTCCGGTATGGGTAGGCGACATCACCTGGTTGAATGACGGATCACAGGTATTCGGATCGGTGTTGCCGCAATCGAAATACAGTCCGGGAATATCGCTGGTCCGGAAATGCTGGGGCGTATCGGAAATACCGTCGTCACCACAAACCGAAGGATAGTTGTCTCCGTCGAATGTGTGAGGTAAATTAAAAGCATGTCCCATTTCGTGAGCCCAGGTATCCGAAGATTCATCCAGGTAAGAACAGATCAGAACCACAGAGCCGTCCCATGGCTGACCGTGAGAAGAAGCGTAGTAGGCATATCCGGCAGTATAGGATCCGCCGGTGTAGCAGTTTTTATTGTCGATTTCATCTACGATCCATACGTTGTAGTACTCGGTCGGATTCCAGATGCTGTATTCTTTCAGGGAGTTCACACCGCCACCGGCAGTATAATCGTTGAGTCCGTTAGTGTTATTCCGGTTTACGCCATTGTTTACATAAGAAGAAACACCGCTCATGTCTACCCGGTCGATTCCGTCGGTACAGTTTCCCGATTCATCCTGAACGGCCAGCGTGAATTCAATTTCCATGTCCACACCGTTACCATCACCGTAAGTGCCGGTAATTTTACGCCAGTAGTTGTTCAGGTACTGAATGCCCAATCTTACATCTGCATCAGAAATATTGGTTCCGGAACCTACCGCTTCTCCCTTGTGCATCACGTGTACCACAACAGGAACCTGATAAATGCCGTTAACCGGGTTTTTATTGATCGGAAGTTTGGTATAACGGTTAACCGATTCTTCGTGTTTGTAACGGTAAAGGCTATCCGTAGCCATTTTCTTGTTATGAAAGTGGTCAGTAGCACAAAACTCAGGATTAATGTGAGTTCTGCGGCTCTGGTAAGTAAGCGATACTGTTGAAGATGCGGAATTCGATTGCTGAATAGGAGGCGCAACCTGAGCAACACCAAACAGCGAACATGAAGCCAATAAAATGGATAAAGAAATATTTTTCATGATGTAAGTTTTATGTAAAGCTAATTTACCTAATTATAGACGTAATAGTTATCCAAAAGGTTGGAAAATATTAACATAAAACGAACAGGAAGTTGAAATCCTAAATAATGAAATCTTTAGGCTTGAACCCATCGGCATGCGTTTTTATGAAAGCAATGCTTTTTGCGATTACCGGATGAAGCTCCGTATCATTTTCAACGAAGGAAACGGATGCTCTGTATGTTGTTACCCATTTTTCCAGAGAGGCTGATGAACGAAGCGGCCTTCTGAATTCCAACGCCTGTGTGGCATTGAGCAGTTCGATTCCCAGCAATTTTTCCAGATTGTCGAGCATCCGGTATACTTTGGTTGCTGCGTTGGCTCCCATGCTCACATGGTCTTCCTGGCCGTTTGACGAATCCAGGGTGTCTACCGAACAAGGTGTAGCCAGTTGTTTGTTCTGACTCACGACCGATGCTGCTGCATATTGCGGGATCATCATGCCGCTGTTTAAGCCCGGATTGGCTACCAGAAAAGGCGGGAGGCCGCGTTCTCCGCCAATCAGTTTATAGGTTCTCCGCTCGGAGATGCTTCCCAGTTCCGCAATGGCAATACCAAGGTAATCCAAAGCCATGGCCAGAGGCTGACCATGAAAGTTTCCACCGGAAATGATCTCATCTTCATCAGGGAACAACGTCGGATTATCGGTTACGGAGTTGATCTCTTTTTCAAAAACGGATTGAGCATGGTTGATGGCATCTTTACAGGCTCCATGAACCTGAGGCACACACCGGAAAGAATAAGGATCCTGAACATGTGCCTTCTCGCGGGTAATGATCTGACTTCCTTCGAGTAACTTCTGGATGTTTTGTGCCGTAACATATTGTCCGTCGTGCGGACGAACCCGGTGAATCAGTTCGCTAAACGGAGAAATCCGCCCGTCGTAGGCATCAATCGATAACGCTGCAATCACGTCGGCAAAGGTGCTGCGTTTCTTAGCCCGGATTAAACAATGAATGCCGTAAGCACTCATGAACTGCGTTCCGTTCAATAAGGCGAGGCCTTCTTTCGATTTCAGGGTGATGGCTTCCCAGCCCAGTTCATCCAGGATGGCCTGACCGCTGTATCGCTTGCCCTGGTAATAGACTTCTCCCAAACCGATCAAAGGCAGGGATAAATGGGCCAATGGTGCCAGATCGCCCGAAGCGCCTAATGATCCTTGTTGATAAATCACCGGATAGATTCCGTGGTTGTAAAAATCAACCAGACGTTGAACGGTACTTAATTGCACGCCGGAATGGCCATAGCTCAAGCCCTGAATTTTGAGTAAGAGCATGAGGCGAACCACCTCTTGCGGGACTTCCTCACCAATGCCACAGGCATGCGATTTAACGAGGTTTTCCTGGAGTTTTTCGAGGTCGTTGGCCGAAATTTCGGTATTGCATAAAGAACCGAAGCCGGTATTGATGCCGTAAATTGGAGTGCTATTGTGGGCTAATTTTTGATCGAGGTAGGTCCTGCATTTTTCAATGGCAGCGATAGCTTCTTCGGATAATTGAATGGAACAATTGCTGGTGATGATCTCGTCGATCGTTTCCAGTGTCAGCCAGTTCTTATTGATATGATGCACGTCCATCAGGCAGTTACTTTTTGAATAAGGTCGTCTATGGTGTTGAAAGGTACTTTATCCGCTTCGTCGGAATTCTTTACGAAGAGCTCACCTTCCTGGTTGGAGGAAACGATGAACGGAATGGCCTTGCGCTCGGCAAAGGTCATTTGTTTTTTCCACTTGGCCGGTTCCGGATAAATCTCGGCATTGATGCCGGCATCCCTTAAGGCGAATAACATCGGTAAAAAGACCTGCTCATCCTGTTCTCCCTGGTTGGTGAACAGGACCTGCGTACTGTCGCCCTGGAATTCAGGATATAAGTTATTGTCGAGCAACACGTCGTATATGCGGTCGGCTCCAAAGGAGATTCCAACTCCGGAAACGTCTTTCAGTCCGAACTTGCCGGTGAGGTCGTCGTAACGGCCACCACCACAGATGCTCGGGAAATTATCCACTTTTACCTCGATAATCGTTCCGGTGTAGTAGCCGAGGCCGCGCGCCAGGGTCGGATCGAAAACCAGGTTGGCCGTTTGTAAGTTGTTGAGTTGGTTCAGTTTTTCGAACACATACTCCAGTTCTTCGATGCCTTTCAATCCGATCTCCGGCTTCTGGAGTTGTTGTTTCACTTTAGTGATGGCATCAGGGTCTTGATTTACGGATCCAATAAAAGTTGCAATTTCGGCAGGAAGTCCTTTTTCAGTTAATTCTTTCGAAACACCATCCATACCAACCTTATCCAGTTTATCGATGATTACGGTCATTTCCTCCAGTCGATCTGAAATGCCGAATGACTCAGCAATTCCGGCAAGAATCTTCCGGTTATTAATGGAAACTGTATAGTTCAGTTTCCCTTGAAACAATTCCGTAAACACCTCGTCAATGATCTTGATGAGGTCCACTTCGTTCAGCAAAGAGTCCGATCCGATGATGTCGGCATCACACTGGTAAAATTCGCGGTATCGGCCTTTCTGTGGACGATCCGCCCGCCACACGGGCTGAATCTGAAAGCGCCGGAAAGGAAACGTAATGTCGTTCTGGTTTTGCACCACATAGCGGGCAAAGGGAACGGTGAGGTCGTAGTGTAAGGCCTTCTCCGCAATAGATCGGGTTAAGGCTGTTGAATTTTTTTCAGACAACGCACCTTCGTCGGCTTTAGCCAGATAATCCCCACTATTCAGAATCTTAAAGATCAGCTTATCGCTCTCATCGCCTCCGGTGCCGATCAGGGTATCCAGGTTTTCCATGGCCGGTGTCTCGATCTGCTGAAAGCCATATTTCCGGTACACCGTTTTGATGGTCTCGAAAATATAGTTCCTTCGCGCCATTTCAATCGGCGAAAAGTCGCGGGTCCCTTTAGGTATGCTTGGTTTATTGCTCATGAAAAAAACTTGAGGCCGCTAAGTTAATAATCTCTGTGTAGAAGGCATATTTTTAGCTTAAAATATATTACCTTTAATTGATGGATTTCCGAAGCGCCAAACAATACATTCTCGATCGGCTTGAAAAAGAGCTGCAACCCAATTTGTATTACCATGGGATTCATCACACGCTGGATGTATATGAGGCTTCCATCCGCATCGCCGAGTTGGAGGGATTAAGTCAGGATGAAAAAATACTGGTGAACACGGCTGCCTTGTACCACGATTCCGGATTCCTGTTCAAGTACGAGCACAACGAAGAACTCGCGGTCGAACTCGTGGGAGAGATGCTTCCTCAGTTCGGATACAACAAAGAACAGGTTCAGATTATTTGCAACATCATTTTAACCACCCGCGTGAAAGCCCGGCCTTATACCTTACTTGAAAAAATTATGTGTGACGCCGATTACGATTATCTGGGCAGGGATGATGTGGAGCGCATTGCCGATTCGCTGTACCGGGAACTGCTCGAATATAATTTTCAGCTTTCTCCACCCGAATGGAATGAGCTGCAAATCCGTTTCCTCAACAAGCATCAGTACTATACGGAATCTTCGCTGCAGATTCGCCGGCCTAAAAAGCTGGCCTACATCGAGCAATTAAAAAGCCGGAAGTTTTAATTCCGGCTCTTCAAAAAAAATTAGTGTTGATTATCTCAGGATGTTGAGCGTTCCTTTGTAAGTCGTATTGTCTTTGTTACCCAATTCCAGGATAAAGAAGTAGGTTCCATCGGTGTACTTGTCGCCATCCCAGTTGTTCTGGTAGCCGTCTTTTTCATAAACCACTTTTCCC
Source organism: Flavobacteriales bacterium (assembly GCA_020435335.1). Taxonomy (GTDB): domain Bacteria; phylum Bacteroidota; class Bacteroidia; order Flavobacteriales_E; family Vicingaceae. Next base: position 38,552 of record JAGQZT010000107.1, read on the forward strand.
CAACGGTTAAATACCACCAATTTATTGTTCGGATAATATTCCAGGTTTTCAAATACGAGGAAGTCGTTCGATCCGTCGCCATTCGGTGTGATCACATTCGGGATCACGATTTCGCAGGCGATCACTTCCACATCTACCGACCCCATTTCCTGGTAACCGCAATGATCGGTTACCGTTAACATCAATGTGGTTGTTACGGGTGTTTCAGTCGGATAATAGAAATCACTTCCGGAGTAAGTGTTCAATCCGTCGTTCCAGGTATACCCCATCGGAGGTCTTCCGTTGGATACGTTTACGTCAATAAACAATTGTTCGCCGGTGCAGACCGATTGCAAGGCAGGTATATTTACGGTCATCGGAGTATAATCGTTATTAACTTCCACGGTATCGAACATCGTGATGGTATTGCACTGGTCCGTCATGGCAATGATGTAACTGGTTGTTGTTGCCGGGCTCACGGTAATCGACTGGGTATTCCCTCCCGGTATCCAGGTGTAGTTGTAGCCGGGACTTCCGCCGCTACCGAAAGCAGTCAAAGTAACCGTGTCTCCCGGACAGATTAACGTATCATTGGGTGCGTTCAGGATCAATTCGGGGATATTTAAGGTTAAAATGACGGTATCTGTTATCGTGACGAGGTTGCAACTGTCCGTGATGCTGACGTAGAAGGTGTCGGTGTGGAGTCCCTGAACCGTAATGGTTTGCGTATTACCGATCGGAGCACCCTGGGAGTTGGTCCATTGGTAGGTAAAAGGCGGAGCGGCACCCGAAGCCGAGGCGCTGATTTGTAAGGTGGAGTAGGGGCAGTTCAGGGTGGTATCCGGCGCATAGGTTTGCATATCGGGCAGATCCAGGATATAGATCACCCCGGTAGAGATGTTGGTGTCGCCACAGGCATTAACGGTATATACTGTAATGATGATGGTGTCGACTCCTTCGGTCAGTCCGTCGGAAATCGGGGTGATCACCAGGTTGGTGGTGTCATCGCCCGGGAGGAAAGTAACGCTATCAAAAATCGGATTGTAATCCACGCCGTTAATGGCATTTCCGCCGATGTCAAAATGTACGGTATACAGTCCGTTGGTATCCGGGCGGTGGAAATTAAGCACGGCACCGGCACATCCTTCGATGATGGTCGAATCGCCTGTAACAGTGGTTACGTCCACCTGAACCAGTTCGTCGGAAGTAAATGAAGAGCCTTCCAGAAACACGCCGGTATCGAGCCAGTCATCCTGGCAATCCGCTACGGCGATCTTGAAGTGGTAGAGTTGTCCGCACTGAACCGGATAGGCAATGCTGATTACGGTGGTAAAGCCGTTGAATTCGTTATTCGTTTCGGTCGAGTTGCTGATGTAATACTGGCTGTTCAGTCCGGGATGGATGGAACTGATGGTGATCGGCGTTGAGGTTCCCGGAACCGAGGCAATGTTAATGGCACCGTTCGGGAATCCGGCGGGAGAGGCATAAGGGCCGGTAATTCCGGGGCCGCTGATCAGAAATGCGAAGATGTCGTTGTAAACCGTATTGATATAAGTGGTGTATTCTTCCGAGGCAAATACAAAGTTGAACTTGATGCTGTCACCTACCGGTGTAAAATCAAATTCGAGAAAAGCGGCATCGTTGGTGGACGTAATGTTTCCGGCAGCCGGATTCGTAGTAACCGATTGAGCGATGGTCAATAGATCGGGGTCACCGGGTCCGGCATATTGTCCCTGGCTGGGTTGGAAACCTCCCGGTGGAAGGTCGATCACGTTTCCCGAAGAAATCACCAGTCCCGAATCGATACCGATGTTCGGAACACCGTTCTTTCCGGCACTGAAAAAACCGATTTGGGCTGCCTGTCCTGAAAAGGTGATGTTGGAGGCCGTTACCCCGTTTCCGAGCAGAACATTATTAACCAGATAAGTAGCACTGTTGTAAGGTGCGGTTGTACTAACGGTCATTTGAGCTTGAGCCATGAAGCTGAAAAGCAGCAACAAGGTGATGGTGGTGATTTTTCTCATGAGTAAACGATTAAGGCCTATAAACCAGACTTCATTTCAATGTGCTAAGTTGCATCGAACCAAGTAAAAATCGATCCGAATCCACTTTAAATTTACTCAATAAAATTTAATCACTAGTTTTTAACCAGCTTTTTGTATCTGAAACGGGTAGGTTCCGTGCCCAAACGTTTCTTTCTGTTTTCTTCGTAAGCGGAGTAATCCCCTTCGAAGAACATCACATTGGCCTCGCCTTCAAATGCGAGGATGTGTGTACAGATCCGATCGAGGAACCAACGGTCGTGAGAGATGATTACCGCACAGCCGGCAAAATGTTCCAGACCTTCTTCGAGTGCCCGGATCGCATTCACGTCGAGGTCGTTGGTCGGCTCATCGAGCAACAGCACGTTCGCTTCCTGTTTCATGGTCATGGCCAGGTGCAAACGGTTTCGTTCACCACCGGAAAGTATGCCTACTTTTTTGTTTTGTTCGGATCCCTGGAAGTTAAAGCGCGATAAATACGCTCTGGAGTTGATGGTTCTTCCGCCAAAGTCCATCATTTCCATTCCTCCGGAGAACACTTCGTAGATGGTCTTTTCCGGATCAAGGTCTTTGTGTGACTGATCCACGTATCCGATCTTCACGGTTTCACCTACTTTAAAGGAGCCTGCATCAGGAGTTTCTTCACCCATAATCAATCGGAACAAGGTCGTTTTACCGGCGCCATTCGGGCCGATGATTCCCACGATTCCGGCAGGAGGCAGGCTGAAGCTCAGGTTTTCATACAGGAGTTTGTCTCCAAAAGCCTTGGAAATTCCCGTTGCTTCGATCACCTCGTTTCCTAAACGCGGACCGTTCGGAATGAATAACTCCAGTTTAGCCTCTTTTTCTCTTGATTCTTCGTTCAGCAGTTTATCGTAGTTGTTCAAACGGGCTTTCGATTTGGCTTGTCGTCCTTTCGGGTTCATACGAGCCCATTCGAGCTCCCGCTCCAGTGTTTTTCTTCGTTTACTTTCCTGTTTTTCCTCCTGAGCCAGTCGTTTCGATTTTTGCTCAAGCCAGGATGAGTAGTTTCCTTTCCATGGAATCCCTTCACCACGGTCGAGCTCCAGAATCCATCCGGCTACGTTGTCCAGAAAATAACGGTCGTGCGTAATCGCGATAACCGTTCCGGGATATTGTTGCAGGTGTTGTTCCAACCAGAAAACCGATTCCGTATCAAGGTGGTTGGTTGGCTCATCGAGCAGCAGGATGTCCGGTTGTTTCAGCAATAAACGGCAAAGGGCGACCCGTCTTAATTCACCTCCTGATAAATTCTTGATCAGGGCATCTTCCGGCGGACAGTTCAGTGCGTCCATGGCACGTTGTAACTTGGTATCGATCTCCCAGGCTCCCAGGGCGTCGATCTTGTCCTGCAGTTCGGCCTGACGTTTCATCAGCTCATCCATTTTGTCCGGGTTCTCATACACTTCAGGCTCTCCGAATTTCAGGTTGATGGCCTCGTATTCGTTCAATACATCAATGGTTTCCTGAGCGCCTTCCTGAACGATCTCTTTTACGGTCTTTTCTCCGTCCAGCTTGGGTTCCTGCTCCAGAAAACCAATGGAATAGCCGGGAGAAAAAACGACGTCTCCCTGGTAAGATTGGTCTACACCCGCAATGATCTTCATCAGGGTGGATTTACCCGATCCGTTCAGACCGATGATCCCGATCTTGGCACCGTAGAAAAATGAAAGGTAAATGTCTTTTAATATGTTTTTTCCTGAGGGTAACTGCTTGTTCACCCTGTTCATGGAAAAGATTACTTTTTTATCGTCGCTCATGGTATGATGTGATTAATATAGGAATGCAAAGTTAATCAGTATTGGAACAACTTTCACCTAAAATTTGGTTTATTAATCAGGACTATTGTTAAATTTGAGCGCCAGATGAAAAACTACCTTTCCCTCATAAAGTTCAGCCACACCATTTTTGCGTTGCCTTTTGCATTGATCGGGTTTTTTATTGCGTTGAATTCGCTGAACCGGCACATTGATTGGCTGTTGTTTGTTTATGTGATTCTATGCATGGTCTTTGCCCGGAGTGCGGCCATGGCTTTTAACCGGTATATCGACCGGAAGATCGACAGCAAAAATCCACGGACGGCCGAAGTGCGCGAAATACCGAATGGAACCATCAGCCCGGCCAATGCCCTGGTGTTTGTGGTCGTAAACTGCCTGTTATTTATCGGCGTAACTTATTTCATCAATCCCCTGTGTTTTTATTTGTCGCCCGTTGCCCTGTTTGTCGTGCTGGGCTACAGCTTAACCAAACGCTTTACCGCTCTTTGTCATTTGGTGCTGGGGTTGGGGCTTTCTCTGGCTCCGATCGGAGCCTATCTGGCGGTTACCGGTGTGTTTGACTGGCTGCCGTTATTCTTTTCATTTGCCGTATTGTTTTGGGTGAGCGGTTTCGACATTATCTATGCCTTGCAGGATGAGGAATTTGATAAGGCGGAACAGCTGCATTCCATTCCGGTGCTGCTGGGAAAAAGCAGGGCCCTCATGCTCTCTAATTTTTTGCACCTGATCACGGCCGGGTTCATTTTATTGGCGGGCTACTATGGAGAAATGGGCATGTATTACTGGATTGGTTCGGCATTATTTATTGGGTTGCTGATCTACCAGCATACGCTGGTTAAGGCGGATAACCTCTCCAAAGTGAACCTCGCTTTTTTCACAACGAACGGTGTGGCAAGCGTTTTGTTTGCCTGTTTTGTGTTGTTAGACTTGTTTTTAGCATCATAAAATGAAAAAAGCCCTGCACAAAATAAAACGAATTCTGCTGAACAAGTGGACCATCATCCTCAGTTCGGTGCTGATCTTATTTGTTGTACTTTCCAATGTCCTGATTATTCAAACTACCAGCGATAAGATCTACGAGGAGGTGGACCAAACTCCCGAAAAGAAGATAGCCCTGATATTGGGAACGAGCCGGTATACCACCTGGGGAGGGACCAACCTGTATTTCAAATACCGGATTCGGGCAGCAGTCGATCTCTATAAGAATGGGAAGGTAAAGCATATCCTGGTGAGTGGCGATAACAGTGTGTCGAATTACAATGAGCCCCGCGAAATGCGGAGGGCACTAATTGCTGCAGGCATTCCCGAGCATGCTGTTACCTTGGATTATGCAGGGTTCCGTACACTTGATTCCGTAGTCCGGTGTAAAGAAGTTTTCGGTCAGGAAGATGTGATCATTATTTCCCAGCGGTTTCATCTCGAGCGGGCACTCTTCATTGCAGCAGATTACGATATGGATGCCATCGGTTTTGCTGCTCAGGATCCTCCCGAAAACTATTCGTTCAAGACCCAGTTCCGTGAATATTTTGCTAAAACCAAGGCGGTAATCGACCTCTATGTGATCCACAAAGAACCTAAATTCTTAGGTAAAAAAGAAGTCATTCATTTTTAGGGTGTAAAAATAATTACCTGATAATCAGTATGATATGTATATTTTAACTACTATGTATTGCATACTACTAAATAAAACATATATCTTTGTAATGTAAACTAGGGTACATGAAAATTGAGAACACAAAAGCACAAATGCGGAAAGGGGTATTGGAGTATTGTATTCTCTCCATTCTGAAAAACGGAGAAGCCTATCCGTCGGAGATCATTGATAAGCTCAAGGAAGGGAAGCTCATTGTGGTGGAAGGAACACTGTATCCCTTGTTAACCCGGTTAAAGAATGAGGGGATACTCAGCTACCGCTGGGAGGAGTCGAAATCCGGTCCGCCGAGGAAATACTATCAGTTGACCGAAAAAGGGAACGGGTTTCTCAAAGAGCTTGAAGTAACCTGGGATGAACTGGTAAATGCCGTACGGTTAACGAGTAAGTAGATATTAGAGGTTGGATAGTAGAAGTTAGACGTTAGACAATAGTCAATAATAAATAGACAATATAAAGGATGAACCAAACAGTTACCATTAACATTAGCGGAATCGTTTTTCACATTGAAGTGGATGCTTACGAAGAGCTGAAGAGTTACCTGAACAAGATCAAAAGTTATTTTAACGATTCTCAGGAGCGGGAAGAGATCATGGCCGATATCGAATCCAGGATCGCGGAGTTGTTCAGTGAAAAAATAACTCAGATGAATCAGGTTGTTTTAATGAGAGATGTCCAGGAAGTGATCGAAATCATGGGGAAACCGGAACAGTACGTCACCGAAGAGGATGAACAGGAAGAAACTGCAGAGAAAACACAGTCCAACCGGTCCGGCGGCGAAAAGAAATTCTTCCGGAATCCGGATGAGCGGGTTTTGGGTGGCGTGTGCTCGGGGATTGCGGCCTACTTTGGCTTCGATACCATCTGGATGCGCTTGTTCTTTGTGATGACCACACTTTTTATGGGATTCGGCCCGGCTATTTACATCATTCTCTGGATTGTTATTCCTGAAGCCAAAACCGCTTCTGATAAATTACAGATGAAAGGAGAGCCCATCAACATCGATAACATCGGCAAGAAGGTGGAAGAGGAGGCCGATAAGGTGAATGAGAAACTCAAAAACATCAATACCAGTAAAGTCGGTCATGCTTTGGAACAGTTTTTTGCCGGGTTAGGCAATGTCTTGAAAACGATTTTCCTCGCTTTTGGTAAGGTGCTGGGTGTGGCGCTGCTGATGCTCGGATTGCTGCTGGCAGTTTGGTTTCTGGTTGGGTTGTTCGACGATAGCATCATTTTGACCTATACATCTTCAGGGGTTTCTGCTCTGGAGTCGGGGGCTTTTTTTGAGCTGGTATTCAGTTCGGAAGATCAGTTTACGATCTTTCTGGCCGGACTCATCATTGTTCTGGCTATTCCCATCATCGGCCTGATCCTGGGAGGGCTTAAAATGCTGTTCGGTTTCAGTACCAACAATGGACTGGGAATTTCCCTGACTATTCTGTGGTTTATCGGCCTTTTTACCTTAGCCACACTGGCCATCATCGTAGCCACCGAGCACAAGGCGAATGAAAAAATATCGGCCGTGAAGTTGTTACCTTCAGCATATCATGCTTATGCCTTAAAAGCGAATGAAGATAATGTTCCGGGGGAGTTGATGCTGGAGGCGGACGAGTTCATGATCGCCGTGAAGGATGATCGGTTTTATTGCAATGAGCTGGAATTGACTGTTGAAAAAAGCGAAACGGACAGCTTTGAACTGGTTGTTGTTACCAAAGCCAAGGGGAAAACTTCCAAAGATGCCATGGGTCGTGCCCGGGCGGTAGATTATCATATGCAGGTTCAGGATAGCAACCTGGTGTTCGACCGGTTCTGGTCCACACTGAAAGAGCATAAGATTCGGGGGCAACAAGTCAAACTCGTATTGAAATTACCGGTAGGAAAAACCATTTATCTGGATGATTCGCTGGATGGGTTGATCTATAACATCGAGAATGTAACCGATACCTGGGATCACTACATGCTGGGAAAAAAATGGATCATGCTGGATGAAGGATTAACATGCCTCGATTGTGAAGACATCGAAGGAGTGAGCTCTTCCGAATTGGATTCCGTTCTGACCAAAGAACTAAGTATAAGTGGAAATTAGGGTTGCCAACCATCATTTTATCTTGCCGATAATGTAAAAGAAGAAGTATTGCATACAATAGTTGTATATTTTTAAAGTTAGTTAGTTATCCCACCTCAATGACCTTCCTGTTTAGTTAGTGCAAAGCCTCCCGTTCTGGGAGGCTTTATTAGTTAAAAATGGTTAATTAATAACATTTCGGTCTCGTTAAACACAACAAATTAACGCTATATTTGTTCATTCAGTGGTTTATGGGAATAGTAGTTCGACAAAGTATTTACAATTCCATTGCTTCCTACCTGGGAGTGATCGTGGGAGCGATAAACACGATCGTATTGTTTCCGAATATTTTTTCGGCCGATGAGTTCGGATTGACCCGGGTGATCACGGCAGCAGCGACCCTTTTCTCTTCGCTGGGGTTATTGGCTACCCAGAATACCACCATTAAATTCTTTCCATTCTTTAAAAATAAAGAGGAGCAACACAATGGGTTCCTGTTCTTCATCCTGAGTGTACCGTTGATCGGTTACTTGTTGTTTCTGGTACTTGCCTACGGTTTTGAAACCCAGCTGACCGATTATTATTCCAAAAGCTCCAATTTATTCGGACAATATTTCGATTACATTCCGCTGGTCGTGCTGTACATGATCTATTTTGCCGTGTTTGATGCTTACCTGACCGCCGTACTGAAGTCGGTGATCCAGAGCTTTCTGAAGAATGTGATCCAACGGGTGATGTGGGCCGGATTGATCCTGCTCTACTATTACAAGGTGCTGACTTTCGATGAGTTCATTTTCTATTATTTCAACTCCTATGCATTCATCCTGCTTGTTTTGGTCGTGTATACAGCCTACCTGAAACAGCTTTTTATCTGGCCCAGGTTCAACATGTTCAGCAAGGCAAGGGTTAAAGAGATCTTTATTTATTCGTTTTTCATCCTGCTGGGGTCGAGTTCGGCCATGCTGGCAGGCACCATTGATTCCTTAATGATCGGTGCATTGGTGGATCAGGGGTTGGCTCAGGTCGCATTTTACTCGGTAGCACTGTACATGGGTGTGGTGATTCACATTCCATACCAGTCCGTAATCCGCATAGCGAATCCCATTTTGGCCGATGCGTTTAAGCATGAAGATCATCATAAGGTCGAGCGAATTTACAAGCAATCATCCATGAACCTTTTAATTATCGGGTGCTTGTTGTTTCTGGGAATCTGGCTGAATGCCGACAACATTTTTCAAATGCTTCCCGACGAATATAGTCAGGCTAAATACGTGTTGCTTTACGTTTGTTTAACCAAATTGTATGATGCCTGTACGGGTGTGAACGGCGGGATTATCCAATATTCAGGATTATTCCGTCTCATGTTGTATTTTAATGTGTTTCTAATCGTGCTTATTATCGCCACGAACTACTGGCTGATTCCGATCATGGGCATTGAAGGGGCTGCTTTAGCCACGTTGATTTCCATATTCACGACCAACACCTTGCGGATGATCATCATCAAGATTAAGATGAACATGAGTCCTTTCGAATGGAGGTCACTCCTGGTGGTTTTGATTGGAGGATTAACTTATGGTGTGGTCTATTTCATTCCGCCGATCGGATCCTTTATCATCGACGCCATATTGCGTTCCCTGATTATCGGTGGGTTATTCATCATCCCCGTATACCTGTTGAACTTTTCCAGCGAATTCAATGGGGTAATTGATAAGAGCTTAAAAGTGCTTAAGCTGAAAAAATAAGCGTACATTTGCCTTATGAAACTCGTATTGTTAGTCATCGGATTATTAGCCATCGGAATCTTCGGCATGGCGGTAAAGATCATCTTCAAGAAAAACGGCCGTTTCGATAAAACGTGTGCCAGTGCCAGTAGTGTGTTGAATGCTGATGGAGAGCCTTGTGGCTTTTGTGGTGCCATGCCCGACGAAAAATGCAAGGCGGATGATGCCGAGCAGGCAGCTTAATCCAGTAAATCAGGCCGGCGCTTTTGGGTGCGTTCCAGGGCCTTTTCCTCTCGCCATTTCTCGATAGCCGTATGATTTCCTGATAACAGGATGTCAGGAACCTTATGTCCTTTGTAATCTTCCGGACGGGTATAAACGGGTGGAGCGAGCAGGTTGTCCTGAAAACTGTCGGTCAATGCCGAAGTTTCATCACTGATCACACCCGGAATTAAGCGGATGACCGCATCACACAATATTGCAGCGGGTAATTCTCCTCCGGTTAATACAAAATCACCGATCGAAATTTCTTTGGTAATGAACAATTCCCGTACACGCTCATCCACCCCTTTGTAGTGGCCTGCCAGAATAATCAGGTTCTGTTTAAGGGAAAGCCGGTTTACCATTCCCTGTTTCATGGTTTCACCGTCGGGCGTCATGTAGATGACCTCATCGTATTCTCTTTCTGATTTCAATTGTTCGATGCAGGCGGCAATGGGTTCGATCTGCATCACCATGCCCGCACCGCCTCCGAAAGCATAATCATCGATGCTCTTCTGCTTGTTCGTTGCAAAATCACGCAAGTGGTGCACGCGTATTTCCACCAGGCCTTTTTCCTGGGCGCGCTTTAAGATGGACGCCTGAAAGGGACTTTCCAGCAATTCGGGTAATACGGTGATGATGTCGATGCGCATTTCTGAGTTGATAGTTAGAAGGTGTAAAGTTCGTAAAGTTTTGGGAAATGGCCTTTACAAAAACTTTCTACTTTCTACATTCCACTTTCTAACTAGTTATCCCTAAATTTGTTTCTAAATTGAAGCACATGACAGCAATCAGAAGCAACTGGACCAAAGAAGAGATCAAAGCCGTATACGACCAACCTTTTATGGAGTTATTGTATCAGGCTGCAACCGTACACCGGCAGTTTCATAATCCGAACGAAGTGCAGGTAAGCTCCCTGATCTCCATTAAAACCGGAGGTTGTGCCGAAGATTGTGCTTATTGCCCGCAAGCCGCCCGTTACCACACCAACATTGAGAAAAACGACCTCATGACTGTTGAACAGGTGAAACAAATGGCCGTCAATGCCAAAGAAGGCGGCGCTTCGAGGGTGTGTCTGGGTGCAGCCTGGAGGAATGTGACCAACAACGAAGAGTTCGATAACGTACTCGAAATGGTGAAGGAAGTGAACGGCATGAATATGGAAGTGTGTTGTACGCTGGGAATGTTAACTCAGGATCAGGCCCGACGGTTGAAGGAAGCCGGTTTGTATGCCTACAACCATAACCTCGATTCATCGGAAGATTTTTACAAGGAAATTATTTCCACAAGAGGATACGACGACCGGCTGAGAACCATCGAACATGCCCAAAACGAAGGGCTTCATGTTTGTTCCGGAGGGATCATCGGAATGGGTGAAAGCGATGATGACCGCATCGGTATGTTGTATACGTTGTCCAACCTGAATCCGCATCCGGGATCAGTACCGATCAACGGGTTGGTGCCTGTGCCGGGAACCCCGCTGGAAGAACAGGAGCCTGTTTCCATTTTTGAAATGGTACGCATGATCGCTACGGCCCGGATCGTGATGCCGAAAGCCCAGGTACGTTTATCTGCGGGAAGAACACACATGACCCGCGAAGGACAGGCGTTATGCTTCTTTGCCGGTGCCAATTCCATCTTTGCCGGCGATAAGTTGCTGACTACCCCGAATCCGGAATACAATGAAGATATGGATCTGTTCAACTTATTGAACATCACGCCGAAAGAGGCCTTTGTAGATGGCGAAAAGCCTCAGACCAAAGAGAGCTACAAAGAGGTGCGTGATACCGATAAACCGGAATGGAGCCGGCCAGGACATGTGATCGAGAAAAACGTGGCCGCTACCGAGAAAGGGAAAGCAGCCCGAAAAGCACTGAAGGAAGAAGCAAAATAGTTCCGGTGCATCGACACCACGAACATATCCGACAAAAACTAACTGAGCGAAAAGCCCAAAATGCGTTGCGTGAGCTGAAAGTTCATTCCGGCCTTATTGATTTTTGTTCCAACGATTACCTCGGACTGGCCCGGGAACCCCAATTACACGATTCAGGCCATCATGAATTCTACGGAGCTACCGGATCCCGCTTAATCTCCGGACATCACTCTTTATTCGATGAGGTAGAAAAAGTTCTGGCTACATTTTACCAGGCAGAAGCAGCACTGATCTTTAACTCGGGTTATGCCGCTAATCTGGGGTTCTTTTCTTGTGTCCCTCAACGGGGTGATATCATCCTCTACGACGAATTGATTCATGCATCCATCCGGGACGGGATCAGGTTGTCGCACGCCAAAAGCTATTCCTTTCCGCACAATGATTCGGAAGCATTAAAACGAAGCCTGGAAAAAGCCGAAGGCAAGGTGTTTGTGGCTGTCGAATCGGTTTACAGCATGGATGGCGATGCGGCTCCTCTGGAAACCATGGCAGACATTTGTAAAGACTTCGGAGCGGCACTGGTTGTTGATGAGGCACATGCTGCCGGAGCTTTTGGAGAAGGGAAGGGGTTGGTGGTTCAACGGGGTTTAACAGTACAGGTTTTTGCCCGCGTGGTTGCTTTCGGAAAAGCTTATGGTTGCCATGGTGCTGCCGTATTGGGTAGTACGGACTTAAAAAATTACCTGATCAATTTTTCGAGGCCTTTGATTTACACAACAGCCTTACCATTACCAAGTGTGCTCAGCATAAAAAAAGCACATGAATTTTTACGTGACAACCTGAACCTGATCGAAAAATTGAAAGAGAACATCGCCTACTTCAGGCAGCAGATAGTTAATAAACAATTGACATTAATCAATTCAATGAGTGCGATCCAGTGTCTGATCATTCCGGGCAATGACAATGTGAAAGCCGTGGCCGGAAAACTTCAGCAGGCAGGTTTCGATGTGCGCCCGATTTTAAGTCCTACGGTACCCGAAGGACAAGAACGTTTGCGAATTTGTCTGCATAGTTTCAATACCACCGATCAGATAGATCGTTTTGTAAAAACATTGGAGGAACATGACTGATTATTTTGTGACGGGAATAGGAACCGATGTGGGTAAAACCATCGTGGCTGCCGTGCTTACCGAAGCGCTGGAAGCCGATTACTGGAAACCTGTTCAGGCTGGTGATCTGGATCGGTCGGATAGCATTCAGGTCGGACAATTGATCACGAATACCAAATCCAGAATTCATCAGGAAGCCTATCGCCTCACGCAGCCGATGTCGCCCCATGCGGCGGCCCGAATCGACGGTGTTGAAATTCAGCTGGAGTCAATCCATCGGCCGGAAACAAGCAATCGCCTTATCATCGAAGGAGCAGGAGGCCTGATGGTTCCGCTTAATGATAAGCGGTGCATCATCGATCTGATCCGGCAACTGGATGTTGAAGTGATTCTGGTTTCTCAGAACTACCTGGGGAGTATCAACCACACGTTGCTGAGCATTGATGCTTTGAAACATCGAAACATTCCGGTCAAAGGAATTATATTCAACGGAGCTGAAAACAGCGAATCGGAGCAATTTATTTTGAATACCGGAATTCAGTTGTTGGGTAGGTTGAATCATCATGAGCGGGTGACCAAAGAAACGGTCGCTTCCTACAAATCCCGGTTTAGCAGCTTATGAGTTTACGTGATAAGGATAAACAATACATCTGGCATCCCTTCGATCAAATGAAGGGAGCCGAGATCATTCCCATCGTAAAAGGAGATGGTGTTTACGTTTACGACGAAAGCGGGAAGCGCTATATCGATGCGTTTTCCAGTTGGTGGGTAAACCTTCACGGACATGCACATCCCTACATCGCCCAACAGGTGTCGAAACAATTGCACGAACTGGAACACGTGGCATTTGGTGGGTTTACTCACCCGCAGGCCGTCCGGCTGGCAGAACGGTTGGTGAACCTGCTGCCTCTGGGTGTGACCAAAGTATTTTTCTCCGATAACGGATCCACGGCGAACGAAGTAGCGTTGAAAATGGCCATTCAGTATTGGTTTAACCGGGGTGAAAAGCGGAATACGTTTATTGCGCTGGAAAACGATTATCACGGGGATACCTTTGGGAGCATGAGTTTAACGGCCCGCGGGGGGTTCAATGAACCTTTCGAACGTTTCATGTTTCAGGTGGAGTTTATTCCTGCCCCGACAGCAGCAAATTTGAATTCCGTATTGGAGCGTCTGGAGAGCTTGTTGAAAACCGGAGATGTGGCTGCATTTGTTTTTGAGCCGCTCGTTCAGGGAGCAGCCGGCATGTTGATGCACGAGTCTGAAGCACTTTCGCAGGTGCTGGCCTTGTGCAAGAAGCATGAAGTCCTGACCATTGCCGATGAAGTGTTTACGGGCTTTGGGAGGACCGGGCGCATGTTTGCATCCGATCATCTTACGGAATCTCCTGATATGATGTGCCTGTCAAAAGGACTCACCGGTGGATTCCTGCCACTTGGTATCACGGCTGTTTCAGAGAAAATCTATCAGGCGTTCTACTCGGATGAACGAAAGCATAGTTTCCTGCACGGACATTCCTACACCGGAAACCCAGTGGCTTGTGCGGCGGCTAATGCCTCACTCGATTTGTTTGAACAGGAGGATGTACTCGCCCGTGCCGCATTTATCTCCGCAGCTCATCAGGATTTTGTTCAGCGGATTAAAGATCATGATAAAGTCAGGTCAGCCAGAAGTTTCGGAAGCATCATGGCCGTTGAACTGGAATCGGATGCGGTTAGCGGGTACTTTAATGATGCAGGCAAATCAGCTTACAGGTGGCTATTGGAAAAGGGGATTATCATGAGGCCTCTCGGAAATGTGCTGGTATTGGTTCCGCCTTATTGCATCTCGGCCGGTGAACTGGATTACATTTACCGGTCTGTCGAGGAGTACCTGAATAATTAGTGTTTGTTTTCTTCGAGCAATTCCGAGCTTAACCGCTTATAGATGTGCTCTTTGTCGAACCTGTTGATGGTCAGCTTGTACTTTCTGATGTAGCAGAATAACAGCGTTAAAAATAAGGAGGAACAACCGGCAATAACAAGAGCTGTAACTTTGACATGAACACCGACATAGGGCATGAGCTTGTATCCAACAAAAAAAGTAAGGATCGTCAAAGCAAAAATTTCGAACCAATTCAGGGCGACCTTAATCTTAAGCTCGGTAAAATACTTTTTAAATAGCTTGTCCCTTTCTTTGTAGCCGAGTTTTGGCTTTTGTTCAGTCATTTTTTTTGTATAAAATTTAACAAGCAGTTAAATAATGCCCCGAAGTTAATTTTTTATTATCGGAAAACAAACCGTTCGTTAACGAACTTATCAACTACGTAATTTTACAAGGAAGGGCTCCCGATGTGTTAATTACGTACTTATTGTAGAATAACTTTTTTAATTTCCGGTGTGTTGGTACCATCCCGCAAAACCAGAATGTAATTTCCTCTTTTCCAGTTGCCGGTATTGACTTTAAGTTTCTTTTGGAATGAGAACTGTTCAATTAGTTTTCCCTGAAGATCATAAATTTCCACCTGTGCAGTGGCACTTTGAAGGTTCTCAATGGTCAGGTCGTCGTGAGCAGGGTTTGGATAAACATTAAACTGAGAAGCTGCCTGTTCAACTTCTTCGTTAACACCGATAGCAATGGCGCTGTTGGCAAAAGTGTATTCGCCCAGCATGATGCTGTCGACGGTAACCCAGCCATATGCCAGAGTCTGGCTGATCAGCGTTTTGGTGTAGTAGGGATAAACCTGCCAGTCGTAGCTCGGATCCGGGCGATATAGTAGGATGATGCTGTCGCCATTAACAGGAACCAGATCAAAATCCAGGTAGCCTTTGGAGGCTCTGCCATCAAATTCGAGGCGGAAGTTTCCGGAAAAACCCGGAGATAAAATACCGTCTACGCTCCAATACCTGCTGGATGAGATACGGTGGTTTAGTGGATTATTCTTGATGCTGTCTGGGGCCACCCAATGGTGTTCAAACATGATAAATGAAGAGTCGGACACGTTCGTTACATTCAGGCTTTTAACCATAGAAAGGCTGAAATTGACATTGCTGACCGGGTTTTTTATGATCACTTTGTCGTCTGTCCGGGCCTGGTTCAACTTATTGCTTTCATTTAAGATGGCAAATGCCGGATTAAAAGGAACGGTTATCGTACTGTTGGAAAATTCTCCCGAAGCAACAAGCGTATCCAGGTAACTGTTCCAGCTGTTGTCGTAAAATGTGATTAACAGCGGGGTTCCGGTATGAAAGTTCGAGGCTCCTCTCAGTTTTTGCCTCACATAAACCGTAACGTCGTGATTAGGGCCGTTTGGTACGGATGTCAGCGAGTCGATGTCGAAATGCGAAAAACCCGGAGCGAAGATCCAGTCGTTGAAAAAGTTGGTCATATCCACTCCTGTAGAGTTCGTTAATTCATCCCTGAATTGGGCAGAATTAATGGTTTTGAACTGGTAATTCGTGGTAATGGATTTCAGCCCGGTAAAGAACAGGGAGTCGCCCATGTAGGCACGCATGTTGTGTGCCACGGAAGCTCCTTTATTGTATACATGCTCGCCATACGTATATTCATGAGGAATGCCCGAAACAGCTCTATATCCTCCTTCATTCAGGTGAGTGAACTGGATCACGTCTTTGTGGTTGGCTTTGATCTCATCCAGTGAAGTGGCATAATCGTAGATGTTCTCCAGAAAAAGGTGTTCGGAGTAGGTGGCCATGCCTTCGTTGATCCACATGTCGCCGGCCGTTTCACAGGTTACCAGGTCGCCCCACCAGTGATGGGAAAATTCGTGCGCCATGAGGGTTTCGTAAGTCAGGTTGCCGTTGGCGGTTAACACGGGATAGGCGATGTTGGTGGCGTGTTCCATGGCACCCGAAGAAAAAGGAACAAGGGAGTAACCGATCTTATCCCAGACATAGGGTCCGTAATGTTGCTCATAGGCATCCAGGGCACCGTTGAGGTTAACGAATGAATTCTTCATGTTTGTGGTATCGCCGGCTAAAGCAGCCAGTTCAACGGGGATGTTACCCAGCATGCCGTTAAAATTCCAGTGCACCGTTTCGTAGGGCGCAACGGCGACACAGGCGAGGTAAGTCGGAATCTCGTCATTCATAACCCAGGTGCGGGTTATCGTATCTCCGGTAATGATCGCTTCGTTGGTTAGCAAACCATTGCAATGTGCTTTTTTACCTCCTCCGGTTGTGATGTTGAACTCGTAGGTGGATCGCTCCACGAAGTTGTCGAAACAGGGAAACCAAACCCTGCCGTAGTTATGCGGATCATCGTCAAATCCGACTCCCAGGTTAAAGGCATACTGGCCTGAAAAATAAAAGCCGCCCCATCCGGAAGGATCCATCTGCGGACTTCCTCCATAATAAACCGTTACGGTAGAAGTATCTGTTGTATTCAGTGCTGCAGGGAGGGTAATTTTAATGAGGGTGTCGTTGTGGGTATAGCTCAGTAAGGTTCCCAGGGATTTGACGGAATCGACGGTCAGGTTCAGTAAGTCGAGGTTGATGTTGGAAATACCGTTCATTTTTGGGGTGAATTTCACCACACAATGACCACTTATCTGTTGATTTCCCACATTGGTCATGTCCAGATTGATCTGGTAATTCAATACATCAATGGTGTCGCTTCGGCTATTCAGTGCTTTCTGTTGATGAGTCTTTTGAGCGCTGGAATTCAGGCTGATAAGCGCGGTCAGGAAAAATAAATACAGGTGTTTCATACGTCAAAATCTGAGTCCATAAAGTTAATTAAAAGTTGGCATATAAAAACTACCGTTTATGAAATGAAAACAACACCTTATTAAAATTGTAATCCTATGATTGAATATTTTAGCCTTCAATGGATTTTATTAATAAATTTACAACTCCTCTAATCTTGAATTGCTATGAAACCATCTCCGGAACTCTTCAACCTGATCAAATCTTTATCCAAATCGGAGAAGAGGTATTTTAAACTGGCTTCTTCCCTGCAAGCCGGAGAAAAGAACTACATGAAGCTCGTTGATGCGATAGAGGAGCAGGAAGAATATGATGAGGAGGCGATCAAAGATAAATTCGACGGAGAGGTTTTTATCAAACACCTGCCCTCGGAAAAGAATCATCTTTACAGTCTCATTCTTAAAAGTCTAAGGGGTTTTTATGCTGATAAATCTGCGGCAGCAATTTTACAGGAGCAGTTGCGTAATATTGAATTGCTATTTAATAAGGCGCTCTACAAAGAATGCTCAAAAATCATCAAGAAAGCCAAAAAGATCGCCTACAATTATGAAAAACATTACTTTTTACTCGACCTGATCGGCTGGGAAAAGATTTTGGTGGAAGAAGAATACCTGCAGGGAAAGTTTGATAAGGATCTGACCAAGCTGGTGGAGGAAGAAAGTGAATGCCTTGAAAAGCTGAGGAACCTCGCCGAGTATCAAATCTTATATTCCAAGATCAATTATGCATTCCGAAGGGGAGGTTATGTTCGAAATGACGAGGAGAAGAAGATTGTGAACGACATTGCCAACTACCACCTGATTAAGGGTAAAAATACGGCCTTATCCACCAAGGCAGCAACGGCCTGTTATTACATCAAAGGATTGTGTGCTACGACCGAACGGAACCTCGATGAGTCCTATGTGAACTTCAAGAAGGTTGCCAAGATCATGGAAGAGAACCCGACCATCATGCAGGAATTGCCGACACGGTATGTCAAGGCCCTCAATAACATCATGTTTGCACAAATGGATTATGGCCGATGGGAGGAATGCTTCAACATGATCGATAAGATGAAGGGGTTATCCAAAAAATCAGGTTTCGAAAGTATGGACGTGCAGCTCAAGCTGTTTACCTTTTCCAATAACGGAGAATTGCTGGCCAACATCGCATTGGGTAATTTTGAACGGGCCAGGCTGCAGGTGATTCCGGATATTCTGGATGGCATCGAACGCTATGCCGGTAAGATCAATAAAGAAGAACAAATGCTGTTCTACTACAACATTACCCGGGTGTATATCGGTTGCGGAGATTATAAACAGGCCCTCAAATACATCAACATGGTGTTAAATGACAGTGAACTTGGTTTGAGAGAGGATGTGTACGCGTTCGCCCGATTGGTGAACCTCATCATTCATTACGAACTGGGGAACCTTGATCTGCTGGATTATACCATCAAATCGACCAAGCGATTCGTTACGAAAAGCAAGAAGAATTATAAGTTCGAGACTGTTTTCCTGAAAGATTTCAAGAAACTACTCAAATCCAAGTCGCCTGAGGCCACATTAGCCTTGTTTAAAACCTTCAAATCCGAGTTGAAAGAAATCCTGAAAGATCCGTTTGAGCAGCCGGCCAATGAGTATTTCGATTTTATTTCGTGGCTGGACAGCAAGATTGAGAACAAGTCTTTTGCCGAGGTTGTTGAGCGAAAAGTAAAAGCTTAAGCCTGCCGTTGTTTCACGGCTTCATACAAGATGATGCCTGTAGCAACAGACACATTCAGTGAGCTGATCTCACCCAGCATGGGTATTTTGGCTTTGGAATCCGCAATTTTCAGAATCTGATTGGAAATTCCCTTTTCTTCGTTGCCCATAATAATAGCCGTGGGAACGGAATAATCCGGCTCGTAGATGTTCCCTTCGGTCTTTTCGGTGCAGGCGACCAACTGAATTCCGCTGGCTTGAAGGAACATGGCCGTATCAGTCAGGTTGTCTACTTTACAAACAGGAATTCGATTCAAAGCTCCCGCCGATGTTTTAATCGCATCGCCGTTGATCTGGGCCGATTCCCGTTTCGGAATCACGATGGCATCCACACCGGCACATTCTGCCGTACGGGCAATGGCTCCGAAATTTCTCACATCCGTAACCCGGTCGAGAACCAAAATAAAAGGTGTTTTATTTTCCTCAAACAGAGTAGGTACCAGCGTTTCGATGTCGGTGAGTTCGATCGGTGAGATAAACCCGACCACACCTTGATGATTTTGACGGGTGAGCTTGTTGAGCTTCTGAACCGGTACATGTACGAAGGGAATCTTACTCTTTTTTACGGCATTGCGCAGTTCGGTGATTCCGGCTCCGCTGATGTCTTTTTGGATGTACAGTTTGTCGATCTCCTTACCGGCAAGGATCGTTTCGATCACCGGCTTGATACCAAATATGAGGTTGTCTTGCATGCGTATTGTTTAATCAATTATAAAAGCTTTATAATAATGTGTTTGTCCTTGTATGGTTGTCTGTATAACGTACATTCCTGTTTCGTATGATGTGGTATTTATTTCAATGGTTTTCGATAGGTTTATTTCATTTAACATCATTTTTCCCATGGAATTATAAATAATAAGTTGCTCGATAGCGGAGTTTTCAGTAGTTATTTTCCAGTTCTTTCGGGTAGGGTTGGGGTAAATTATTAGTTCGCTAGTAGGAGAATACTCGGGTGTGGATGTTATGATCATACACCCGAGAGAATCATTAGAAACACATACGTCATCAATAAAATAATAAGATTGATTGACCCATGGGATGTCGGTATTTGTATTGTTGTCGGTAAAAAAATTACCAATGATTAGATACTGAGCATTGGTCGAGGCGGTGAAATTTCCTGAGACTTTATGCCATCCTGAATAATCAGATATTACGGATGTGTCAAGAATGTCCGGAGTAAAATTCAAGTTTCTCTCGTACGTTGAATCGATGGCGACCGATGAAAAATACATACCGAGATTGTTGGCTCCGATTTTCGAATCGGCTAATGAGCAATAAAACTCAGCGTAGTAAGTTTGTCCAATGGTAAGTGGCTGATTTAAATGAACTTGTAGGTACTCTCTGTAATTTGGCCCGCTGGGTTGACCACCTGTTCCCCAGGTGTATATACCTGCCATATTAAACCCTGATCTTGGGTTTTGGATTCCAGGTGTTCCCCCGGAACCACTGAGGGGATATGCGTAACAGGTGTTGCTGCTTAGTGTGGAATATAAATCGGAAGATCCATCTGTAGGCATTGTCCAGTTTACGATGTAAAAGTCAAACCAATATTGAGAGCCAATAAATGAGCACGGTAAAGAATCTAAATTTTCGAAACTATGATTGGGAACAAAGTTATTTTGAGCCTTCATCTCTAATCCGACTAGTATTAATATAAATAAAATGGCGGATGAAATTCTTTTATAATACATATCTCTATAGTTTAGTAAAAGTCACCTTCGCAAAAACAGGTTTTACCGTAACACCATTGCCAAGCGGTGTGTCAACAAACAGGGTGATGGGTTGAGGTGGTGTAGATACGCTGTTGGCCGATGTAAATGTGGTTCCATCATCGGTACCGGCATCGTATACATAGGCATTAACGGTTTTTTTGTCTACGAACAGTTCGTTTTCAAAGAGGTTGACGCTGACCGCTGCAACGTACCAGTCGGGGCTCGGGGCGACCATCGTGCATAAACTGATCCGGGGATGGTCTATGCTTACGTCAATGTCGATCGATAACTCACCGGTTCCGGTGCTTAAGCTTTCACCGATTACCGGCGTGTAACCCATTTCTTCGATCTCATTGTCTAGCGGAGAGGTCTGCCCTCGTTCGGCCATGTCTTTGATGCCTGTGGTGGCATAGGTGCCCCGTTTCATCAGGGTGTCATTCGGGCCATGACTCCAGCCGATCAGCTTGGAGAAATGCGCATTTGCCGGATAGCTGGTCGGGAAATCGGTCGAATTCCAGTAAAAAGTTACCGTAGCCGTATAGCTTGCATAAAACCGGCCCTCACTTTCTTCCTTTTTACAGGCGGTAAATAGCAGGCTGATGATGAATAAGATCGTAAGTTGTTTCATAACCATTCCATTTAATAGATCCGGCCGCTTCGCCAGCTGTCAACTGCCCTGAACCAGGTATTTTTGAATATGGGAGAGCGGCTGAGCTGGTAATCGTTTCCGGAAACCGGATTTTCTACTTTGTGAAACACGAAGCTGATGGACATCATGTTGTTCTCTTCACCGTAAATCCAGTTTTCATAATCTTTGTTCTTGTAAACCACATTGGGCGATCCGAAAATGATGTAGATGATTCCGCGGTCGGTTTTCCAGCCTTCCAGGTAGGATGTGAAGTAGTTGTTGGCGCTTTCCACACGGGTGTAATATTCCCGGATCATGGTCTTGGCCCGTTCGGAACTTCCGGCGATGCTGATCCAGAATTTATCTACGGCGAGTTTCGTGTTCTCACTTTCCATCAGCTGGTCGTACTCTTTTTTGGTGGTGATGTAGCGCATGGGACCGATCATGGCTTCGGGAGTTTTGATTTCCGGAAAATAGGGCTGAAAATTAAAGAAGGTCGTTCCGCTTTTATTGTCCTCCGTATGCTGGAAATGGTAAAGCCCTTCTTCTCCAACCCGGTAAGTAAGAGTGTTGGTTGAATCGAATTCGAGGGTTTCCGTATTGACGGGCTTAAACACCAGGGGCTCTTCCTGTCCGTCTTCATTTACCGAAAACGGTGGCTTGGCGATAGGGAGGTCGGTGCTGTAGCGTTTCAGGAGGATGTTGTTGGCAGCATTTCGCTCGTTTTTTGTGAGGTAGATCAGGTCATTCTGATTGAAGTAATTTTCAAAGACCACATTCTTGTTCGAATCCAGTAATAAATAATTCTGAACACTGTACAGGTTGGTTCGGGTAATGACGATCCTGTTTTTAATGTAATGGTCGCGTGAGATGTCATTCACGGTGATCAGGAGGTCATAAACCTTGTTGGTTTTGGTTTGCAGGTTGATGGTTCCGTAGAGGTGTTTTTTTTGCTTGTTGTTTCCGAAATCGGTAAAGCTGATGGATGCACTGTCGAGCAGGCTTTCATCCGCTTTGTCGATCAGCTCGTAGTGGATCAGGATATTAGCGCTATAGGTGCTGTCGTTTCGTTTCTTCGTGTACAGGATGTTGGACGAGTTGAGCCTGAAGTGCAATTCCGTTAAGGTGTCGTTTTTATGGAATACGCGATATTGCGGATTGATGAGGTTGAGTCCGGGCATATAGATTCCGGCCACGTTGTTGTTGCTGGCCGTGTTCTTCGGTGCGGAACAGGCGTAGGCCAGAATTAGCCCAGCGAACAGCAATAATATGTTCATGTTCCGCTTAGCTCTCATGTTCGTCCAGGTATTTTCCATCGATCTGTTTGGAGGTTTTGGCTCCCAACTCTTTAATACGTTCCACCTTGCGTACCAGGTTGTCTTTTCCGGTTGATAATTTTTTAACGGCCTCATCGTAAGCCAGTTGAGATGTTTTGATGCCTTTCTCGATCTTGTCGAGGTCTTCCAGGAAACTAACGAACTTATCGTACAGCGCTCCCGATTGCCGGGCAATCTCCAGGGCATTTTTCGTTTGGCGTTCCTGCTTCCATACGGACGCTACGGTTTTTAAGGTGGCTAACAGCGTTGTTGGACTCACAATCACGATTTTCCGGTCCCAGGCGTAGTTGTAGATGTTCGGGTCATTTTGCAGGGTGAAGCTGAACGACGGTTCCGAAGGCATGAACATCAGTACGAAATCGGGTGTATGCAGTCCGGGAATCTGGCTGTAATCTTTCTTGGCCAGGATATCGATGTGGCTTTTTACGGAAGCAATGTGCGCTTTAACCTGAATGCTTTTTTCATTTTCGTCGTCACTGTCAATGAAATTCGTGTAGGCTGTGATCGATACTTTGGAGTCGATGATGATCTGTTTGTCGTCCGGCAATTTAATGATCACATCCAGCCGGCTTCCGCCACCGTCCTGATTCGTGTAATAGTCTTCGGTTTCATACTCCTCGCCTTTGATCAGGCCGGAGCTTTCAAGGATTTTTTCCAGGATCAATTCGCCCCAGTTCCCCTGGGTTTTGGAATCGCCCTTCAAGGCCTTGGTGAGGCTTTGGGCGTCTTCACGCATCTGCTGGTTCAGTTCGGAGAGTGATTTGATCTGTTCCATCAGTGAAGTACGTTCCTTCAGCTCCTTTTCATATTTATCTTCCACCTTTTGCTCAAAGGTCTTGATGTTGTCTTTGAGCGGTTTCAGGATCTCGTCAAGCTTCTTTTGGTTGCTTTCGGCCAGTTCGGATGAGTTTTGTTTGAGCAATTTGTTGGCGATGTTCTCAAATTCGAGCGCGAATTTCTTTTGCAGTTCTTCGACTTCCTTCTTGTGTTCCAGGAGTTTTTCGCTCAGGTTTTGGTTGTTGGCCAGTAATTCGGCATTTTTTGAGAGTAATTCTTCTTTTTGTTTGCCGAGTTGTTCCAACTGCTCCTTCTGTGTGCGGAAGGTTTCGGCAGCGGCATCCAACCGGCCTTTCAATACACCGGCCTCATTCGAAGAGGTGTCGTTGCCTGCCGGCACCCGATTTTTCCGGGACAACCATCCCAGGGCAAAGCCAACGGCGAGGCCAATGATCAGTAGTATGATGCTCATCAAATCCATAATCCAGCAAGGCAATAAAATTAAGATAATAAAAGGAGCTAATGAAAAATTAGTACTTCAAAATTAAGATGGGTGTTCCTTCGTCGATCAGGTCGTAGAGTTCGATCACGTCTTTGTTTTTCATGCGGATGCAGCCATGCGATGCCGGTTTGCCGATAAAGCCCTCTTCCGGCGTACCATGAATATAAATGTAGCGGTTGTATGAATCGATGTTCCGCCCCCGGTTGATGCCCGGCTCCTCGCCCTGAAGCCACATGATGCGGGTGGTGACATAATCTTTTGGGGCGTTTTCTTGTCCGGTCAGGATCTTGGCTGTCTTGCCATAATAAACCCGGGATTCAAAGATGCCTCCCAGGGGCACATCATCACCGATCTTGTGCCGGATGGTATGTAGTCCGGGCGGTGTTTTCAAACTGTTTTGTTTGTTACCGATGCCTTTTTTTGCCGTCGAAATGGGATATTTTCGGATGGTTGAATCGTTTTCGATGAGGTAGAGCCTTTGGTGTTTTACCGACACGTACATGTATTTGTCGAACGAGCGGTCTTTATACTTCAGCTTGAGGTATTCCGACAGGAAGTTGGCGATGGTTTCATTTTTGGGTTCTTCTTTGGGTGTTTCGATCACTTCCGGGACTTCTACTACAGGCTCAACGACCTTGGTGGTCTTGCAGGATGAAGCCAGCAAAACGGTAGCGGCGGAGCAGTAGATCATAAAGGGTCGGATCGTCATCGGTTCTGCATCTTTTTCTCGTTCATGTTAAACATGATGTTGTAAAACAGTTTCGGGAAAAAGGTTTTGAAAGGAATACTGAGGAGCTCTTTTTTGCCTATGTATTTGTGTGTGCGGTTAGACCGAAGGGCAGCAACATACTTGCGGGCAAAAGCAGCGGTTTCCATCCCGTTTTCCTGTGCCGGACTGTTCTTGTTGAAGGTGCTTCCGTCGGGAGTAACGGCATTGAGCGTAACCCGGGTATTGATGAAGCCCGGAGCCACCAACAGAATCCGGATGTTGTCTTTTCTGACTTCCAGGCGGAACGAATCATAAAATCCGTAGAGTGCGTGTTTCGATGCCGCATAGGTTGATAAGCCGGGAAGCCCGAATTTACCAATGATGCTGGTTGTAACGGCAATTTTACCACCACCCTGTTGTTTCATTATCCGGGCAACGGCTTTCGATAAAGCCACATTCCCGAAATAATTGATGTTCATGATCTTGGCTTCTACAGCGGCATTGGTGTCGAGTGCCAGTCCTTCCTGACTGATTCCGCCGTTGTTAACGAGAATGTCGATCCGCCCGAATTTAGCGACAACCTGGTTGGTCCAGTTTTCAGCCTGATCGGGATGTTCGAGGTCTATGGCCAGTATCATCACGTTTTCGGGGTTCAGTTGGGTTGCTTTTGCTACCCGTTCCAATTCCCCCGTTTTTCTGCCTGAGAGTACTAACCGGCAACCATGCTTGGCCAGCTCATAAGCAATGGCTTCGCCTATTCCCGAAGAGGCACCGGTAATCCAGGCTATTTTGTTTTGTAAATCCACAGCACGAATTTAGTCATAGTGCTTTTCGTTTTTTGTTAAAAGAAGTTAACTTTTTAACGCTCTGTTCTTTAAAACCTCGAAATGAACAGGTATTAAAAAAATAATTTATTTTCCCACAACTAAGCAAGTCTTATGGAACAATTAAAAACAAAAGAAAAAGTCCTTAAAGAAGGCACTCAGCTGATAACATCCTTTAATAGCTTTTGCGGCACTTATAAAGATTTCATTAAAGGTGTTGCTATATTCAAAAGAAAATCCATATTCGGAGTGAATGTTTTAACTTCTACTAACCTTAGTCAGGAAGGGGAAAACCACCGACGAAACATCGCCAGCGATTTTAACAGGTTTAATTCTAAATATTCTGAACTAATAGATGGATTTTTCATAGACAAAACAAATAAAGGTTTTGAAATAGTTATAGTATATTGTGCTGAAAGGTTATACAACCTCATATGAACTGTTGAACATTTCAATTTCACAATTTATAGACTCCACAATCAAATTATCCACTGTTCGTTGTAAAGACACATGAACCTCATCACCAACATTAGATACTAAAATAATATTATAAATTTGCTGAGGGTACATGTTCTTTCGCCTAGCCTGTTTCCCTTGTAAATTGATGTATTTGTCTAATTTTTTCTTATCCATATCTTATCTTATTTCTGATAAACATAATTCAGCATTAGCATACTGCTGAACCCAAAAACCATGTTGCTTACCGTTTTTGTAATTTTTCTCTTTACTTCTGATTTCTTTGATTTTTCTTTGGGCTTTATCCTTAATTGAATTTAGAGCTTTTACTTTATTATCGTGAGAAATTCTAGTCAAACATTGAGTGGGAATTAGATGTGTTTTTAATCTACCTTCTCCTCTTGGATCACTTACTTCGAAACCTAAGTCCTCCTCCTTAACATTAAACAATTCCTTTAATTCGGGAGTATCTAACACTAAAAATCCATTTTGATAAGCTTTTTCACCTGTAGGTATAAGATGATCTTCCACCAGTATTAGAAACCCGTCATCCGAAAGAATTTTATTAATGAATCCACCTGATTTAAAAAGAGTCAACCAATCCTTAGGGTCTATTTCATGTAACACATTACACATGATAATCGCCTGAAATGATTTTTGATCATACTTGGCTAACAAATCATCTTCTGAATTAAAATACCTATCTAAGCTATCACCGTAAGCAGAAGCTATAGCATTCTCACATTTTTCTTTATCCTTATTATCAGGATCAAACGCAATATAATCTAGTTGCTTTATTAACTTGTCGTGATTGGAAACATCCTGTTCGTTTAAGTTTGAAATAATCCTACCCTTACCCGCCCCAAAATCTAATACCCTGATCTTATCATTTTGAGATATATCTAGCAAGCTCTGTCTAATTTGGAGAGATTGAGGATCGGACGAACCTGTTTCCACCGTAGGAGGAGAAAAAAGACATTCAAATGCATATCTAGTAGACGCAAATTGAGATGGAAGACTGATGAAGTCCCTTAATTTGTCAATTTGCTCCTCATCTCCCAACAAACTATGTAGCACCTTTTCTGGAATTTTACCCGCATGTTTTATGTTACCATTTTCAACAAACCAGATCATAGATGGATCAAAGTGTGAAAGTATCGGAATAGAATGTGTTGAAATCCAAATTTGTCCATCTTTTACTACATCTCTAATGGCATCAATCATTTCAATAACAGCCTGTGGGTGAAGATGGTTTTCTGGCTCATCCATAAACAATATCATTTCATCAAGTTGGACACCCTGACTATACAAGGCAACGCAAAACTGTAATAAAACATTCTGACCAGCGGATAATCTTGCTAGTCCTAACGGGAAATCAAATAGCGTTGCATCTCCTTCGATCGTTCTTCCTATTTCTGTTTTGAGAAAAGTTTTAATTAAACTGTTTAACTCATCAAATTCCCTTATCGCTCTATTTTTAACCTCATCTTCTTGTGTTGATTCTGGATGGGTTGCTTCCCACTTTAAATTTTGTAGTTGTTGAATTTTTGATAATGAGCTTGCTGCTAGATTAGATATACCAATGTTTTGAGTTGCAGTTGCGTGCTGGTTAATCATGTTTTTCGTAAGATTAGTTGGATCCGTCAACTTTGCATTTAAAGGGACAAATTTTACTATTTGATAACGATCCCCTAGCTCATACGTCACAATTTTGTTCCAATTAATGTGAGCTTTATTATCTATAATTTCTTGCTGATGATATTTTATATCTTTCTCCCCCTCCTTTATTAATGTATTATAATATGCAACCTCATTATGAAGATTATCTTTTCTGGTTAATCTCTTCTTATAGCTAGTAATTGTTTTTGTAAGATTATCTATTGCTGTTTTAGATACTTTTATTTCTTTTTCACAATTTAATACATTTTGTTTTTTGGGTTTATGTTTAATAGTTGAAGATATCTTGTCTAATATCCTAGATTTTCCACTACCGTTTTTGCCTGCTAATAGGACTACTTGCTGTAATCTATCCATTTTTATCTCTCCCAATCCATCTTCGGTTGCAGGATTTGTGTTTTTCAGAATATTAACTGATTTTATTCTCATGACTTAGTAATTAAAAAAACCAATGTACTAAAAACGAAGTATATTTGATGAAAACCATCGAAAATGGCAAACATCACATACTATATTGGAGCAGGCGCAAGTTGTAATTCTCTTCCTCTAGCAAAGGATATGCATCAAAGATTAATTGAATTCAAAGAGTATATTATTTACTTAATTGATGAGAAAGGACTGAATAATCATTTTTCCAATTCTTACTTAACGGAACTTGATAAAATAATTCGACTTGTGTTTGAAAATGGAACCATTGACACCTGTGCTAGGACAATGTACCTAAATGGAAGACAATCAATGGATTTAGTAAGGTTAAAGTCAATATTAAGTGGATATATCTTGTTTGAACAAACAAGAAAAGACGAAGGATTTTTAACGAATAAAGACTCTGGGAAACAAGATCACCACAATAGAGTGATCGATCAAAGATATCCTGCGTTTATTACAAATCAAATTGATGGAAATTCAAGAAAACTGAAAGATAATATTAAAATCATATCTT
The DNA here is from genome assembly GCA_020435335.1 of Flavobacteriales bacterium. GTDB lineage: Bacteria > Bacteroidota > Bacteroidia > Flavobacteriales_E > Vicingaceae. The sequence continues at coordinate 67,065 of JAGQZT010000107.1, forward strand.
GGAATTATGATTCCCAGTTCGAGCTATCTTATTCCAATGTTGTAGGTTGTCCCATTGATATGGCTCTCAATCAACTCAACGTATATCCTTCTCCATATACAAATACTGATGAAAATTATAGCATCATTAAGTTGAATGGAACAGCAGGACTGACAGATGAACACAACAGAGTTTCGGCTGAATACTTAAGCATACTCGAATTTGATCCACTATCATCCATGAATTTCATTATCGATCTTCTTAAATCAAATAACCAGAGAAATTACGTACCAAATCAATTGTTTTTTGCTTGGGAAGATTATCACATCCCAAAGAATTCGAAAGAATTAGCAAAAAAGATTATTTCGGAAACAGATATTCTTATCGCAATAGGCTATTCATTTCCAGATTATAACCTTGAAGTGGATAGGTATATTTTTGATGGAAATAGGATTGAAAAAATGTATTATCAAGTTCCACCCCAATATTTTGAGGATTTAAAGCTAAATATTGCCAAAGTAAATAGTGATTTGTTACAAGTGTGCGAAAATATTTCCAGACCCGAGTTTTTAATACTGAGTTAACTGTGTTTATAAATCATTTAATATCGATCAATTCCACCAAACTAACCTCTAAACATTTCGCAAGTTTTCTCAGCATGTTAATGGAACTATTTACCCTCCCACTTTCAATCCGTCTCAATGATGAATCATCGATCTTCATCCTGTAGGCTAATTCGGATTGGGTTAGCTTTTTCTTCTGCCTAACCTCTTTTATTCTCTTCCCTAGTTTTTGTAGGTATTCCTCATCCTTCATTCCCTAAAAGTGAAACTTATTTCAAAAAAATAACAGGGCATATATGCTCTGTTAGGTAAAATTTAATACCTTAGCAGGGAATCAATAAAAACTAAAAAAATGAAATCACTTCGAACCTTATCGATGCTTGTAATACTCGCAAGCATATTAGTAACTGGATGTAAAAAAGAAGAGTATCAACCAAAAGGTGATTATCAACCCGCGGGAAATTATGTTACTTCTGGAACAAACAACAATACAGTCAAGAACTATGACATAACCGTTAACACTTGGGAATGGACATTTGACAACACGTACCAAAGACATTATTACAGGTACGGAGTGGCTGCGCACTACAACTCACTAGTAGTATGTTATGTGATTTCTGGAAGCGGAAAACAAATCATGCCATACTATGAAGGTGTTTCGCAGCAGGGCTATGATTTCGCAAACAACCTATTCCAAACATGGCAGTATATTGAGTTACAATACACGAACTACAATTCTCCTAGTAGCGCGCCAAGTAGTGCCAGATATTTTTACATCGTAGTTGTTCCTCCATCTGCCAGAGAAGCGCATCCCAACTTGGATTATTCCGACTTAAATCAAGTTAAAAGTACATTTAACCTGAAGGACTAGTGAATGAGATAACAGTAGTATTTGACGAGTTTCTAAAACAATGCTCCCGAGAGGACTTGGAATTTATCGTTTCAAATGAAGTCAGTAATGAAGAGATTATTACTCTGTTGAAGAAAAAGGAAGCAGAGGTGAAACAGAACATTCTTGAAAACTTTGGGATTACGATCAGTTAGCATCAAATCACTCCTCATGCCTTTCACAAATCAGCCTCATTGGCTGATTTTTTATTTAGATTTGTTTAGGTCAAAACAAGTCTACGCACAAAATTTTGCATTACTATTAACATGCAGGGTAGATGAAAAGATGGTCTGACAATAAAATTACTATCGGTTAAATGGAAGAAGAAACACTCAATAACAAGATATTATCCTATGCGCTGAATGTTTTAACTGAATCGGAAGTGCCTATTTTAAAGGCATTTTTGAAAAGGATGGGGCTAGGAACCCCTGAAAGTTTGATGGAATTAATAAGTAGTGGTGTTGATAATATTGGAATTGACATAGATGAGAATGGAGCTGATTTTTTAATTCCCAATGCACTAAAAATTGATTTGATAAAACAATTATCTTCTCTGGAAGGGAAGGAAGCTTCAGAAGAAGAAGTCGAGGTATTTAAAAAATTTTGGAATGCACTTATAGTTGTACAGTGTAATTTTTTCCCAGAAGACAACGATACAAAATTGAAATTATACGATTATCTTATAGGTATGACTTCCGATTTAGGACAAATATTTGATTCTGAATCGGCGCAAAAGCATATAAAATATTTTCAAAACAAGAAGAATATAATCCCAGTATCATATCCACAACCTGAACCTAGTTTAAGTAGTATTACTCTACTTGAATTTAAAGGAGAAAAAAAACTAAAAAAACTAAAAC